>MKUB01000192.1 GCA_001898545.1 Sphingomonadales bacterium 63-6
GCTCCCGAGGCGCCGGCGGGCATTGCGCTGGCAAACGGCGTGCTGGTGCTGCCGGCCGTGAAGGGCAATCCTGGCGCGGTCTATTTCGATATTGCGAACAAGAGCGAAGGCGACGCAAAAATCGTGGCTGTCCATGTAGATGGCGCAGGCAGCGCGATGATGCATCAGACCATGACAGTGGATGGCATCAACTCAATGAAGGACATCTCGGAATTCGTGGTGCCCAAGGGGGGCAGCGCGGGTTTCAAGCCGGGGGGCAATCATATCATGGCCATGGAACTGGACGATACGCTGCAGCCCGGTTCGTTCACCGATGTGACGCTCACTTTCGCCAATGGCGACAAGGCTACTTTCTCCGCCGAGATTCGCGCGGCAGGGGATGCGCGCTGAACCTTGATAGCCCGATCTGCCCGGCGGGCGGCGAACGGCCGCTGACGCCGGGCGAGATTGCCCTCGCCCGCTCCATATTCGGTGTGGCTGTAGATTATGCGCCAGTGCGGATCAGGCGCCGCAAGTGGTTCCCGTTCCAGTTGCGCAATGTGGTGATGGCCCCGCGCGGCCATCTGCATTTCCATCCGCAGGGCCAGTCCTATTGCGATGATTTTGCGGCAGCGCCGCTAAGTCGCCAAGGGCTGTTCATTCACGAAATGGCGCATGTGTGGCAGCATCAGCACGGTGTTTTCCTGCCTTTGCGGCGGCACCCGTTCTGCCGTTACGATTATGCGCTCAAACCTGGCGTGCCGCTAACGTATTATGGAATAGAGCAGCAGGCAGAAATCATCCGCCACGCCTTTCTGCTGCGCAAAGGCGCGAGAGTTGCTGGCGTGGCGGACGCAAAAGCCTATGAAAAGCTGGTCGCTTTTCCCGGCGCTAGCTCTTAGCGGCGGTCGCGGCAGCGCACTTCATATTCGCGGCCACGGCTATCCCTACGATAGCACTTGCCATCCTTTTCAATCAGAGCGCCGCCCACGGCACCTACACCTGCGCCGATAGCGGCAGACTCGGCAACATCGCCGCCACGCAGAGCACCAACGCCCGCGCCAACGGCCGCGCCGGCCAGCGCGCCTTCACCGGCATAATTGGTCGAACATGCCCCAATGGCGAGAGCGGATGCGAAGATCACGGGAACGAAAGGCAGTTTCCTGGTCATGTCAGTTGCTCCTCTTTCACCCCTGCTTGTGCCCTTGGGCAATCAACGGCTTATCCCCGCTCTGAGTTGCACGGCCTGTCGCATCTGAGCGCTGCCCTACCCCGCAGGAGGCAGTCCCGGTTGCGATGGAGGGCCTGCTGCGGCCATATGCTGCGCAAAAGAAAAACAGAATCCCGGAGAATCCTGAAATGCCGCATGATGTCGATCACTCCGCCATCCTCGATCGCCTGGCCGCCACGCGCGGTGGAGTGCGCAACAGCTTCACCGACCTGGACCCAACGCGCATCGCCCATCTGATCATCGACATGCAGAACGGCTTCATGGAGGAAGGCGCGCCAGTGGAAGTGCCAATGGCGCGCGAGGTGGTGGATAATATCAACCGGATTTCCGCCGCAATGCGTCAAGCGGGCGGCCATAATGTTTTCGTGCGCTTCACCACCCCGCCGGAAGGCTCGCCCAGTTGGTCGAACTTCCATTTTCGCATGGGGCCGGGCGCACAGGCCCATCGCGAAGCCTTCACGCCGGGCGCGCATTACTGGCAATTATGGCCTGGGCTGGATGTTCTGGAAGATGAACTGGTGATCGAGAAGCAGCGCTTCAGCGCCTTTACACCGGGCACTTGCGACCTCAACGCCACTCTTCGCGAGCGCGGAATCGACACGGTTCTGATCAGCGGCACGCTAACCAATTGCTGCTGCGAAAGTACCGCGCGCGATGCGATGCAGCACAATTACCGGGTGCTGGTGGCCACCGATGCCAACGCCGCTCTGAGCGACGAGGAACACGCGGCCACCCTGCACAATATGGCCTTCGTCTTTGCCGATCTCTATTCGACAGAAGAGATCGAGCAGTTATTTGGAGATTGATTACTCGCATTAACGGGTTTTAATTCGATTAGCCCTAATGGCGGGGAATGAAAAAATCCCCGCCTCCCCAGAATGACGACACGTTTCATAAGGCAAGAAGCCGGTTGATCGATGCATTTGCGCGATTGGAAGAACGAGTTGTCATTGCGCTTCACCACACAGGAAAGCCCGTGAAAGGCGATACACTGGGATCGAAACTGAATACTTTGAAGACACAACCGGAACACACCAGCGCAAACTATGACCGATTGGCAGAACTGGTGAAGTTCCGGGCAGATCTGGTCCACGGGGTGATGACATTCGTCGAACGAGACGGAATGCGGCTTGCATGCTTCCGCAATGCACGCAGTGCGATTTTGGACGTGCAGCCCGCCTCACTCATCACTTACGGCGGGCTGAGGGCTATGGCCGAGGAGATCGAAAAACTCTCCTCGGCCATTGAGTAATTCTGAACCTCAGTCCGGCTTCTTCGCCACTGCCACCATCGCCGGGCGGAGCAGGCGATCCTTGATCATGTAGCCCGCCTGCATTTCCTGCACCACGGTGCCCGGCTCCGCATCGGCGCTGGGCACTTCGATCATGGCCTGATGCTGATTGGGATCGAGCGGGAGGCCCATGGCCGCGATCCGACTGATACCATGCGCGGCGAAAACCTTGTCGACCTCGCGCTGGGTCGCTTCGATGCCAGTGATGAAGCTCTTGAGCTTGTCATCTTCGCGCATTTCGGCGGAAACCGCATCGAGCGCGCGCGAAAGGTTGTCCGCAATGCTCAGAATATCGCGCGCAAAGCCGGTTACGGCATAGGCACGCGCATCGGCGATATCCTTTTCAAGCCGGCGGCGAACATTCTGCGTTTCTGCCTGGGCATACAGGACACCCTGCTGCGCCGATGCGAGTTCTTCCTGCAGTTTGCCCAGTTCGTCGAGGATGCTTTCACCCTCACCGCCATCGAGCAATTCTTCCGGAACTCCTGCCAGTTCCGCGGCTGCCGCATCGTCTAGCGGCTGCTTCTTGTCATCGTTCATCGTCATTATCTGTCTGTTCTAGCCGATCAATTTACCCAGAGACTGGGCTGTGAAATCCACCATGGGGACGATGCGCGCGTAATTCAACCGCGTCGGGCCGATCACCCCCACTACACCGACCACCCTGCCCTCCCGGTCTCGATAGGGCGAGGCGATCACCGAAGAGCCTGAAAGCGCGAAAAGCCGGTTTTCCGAACCTATGAAAATCCGGGTCGATTCCGCTTCCCGTGCACTTTCGAGCAATTGCGCGATCGATTGCTTGTTCTCAAGATCGTCCAGCAACTGGCGCACGCGCTCGATATCGCCCAGCGCGGTTTCGTCCAGCAATTTTGCCTGGCCGCGCACGATCAGCACCGGGCGCCGCGCGGCGTCCTCGCTCCAGATGGCAAGGCCGCGTTCCACAAGATCGCGGCTTGCCTCGTCCAGCGCCGACTGGCCGGAGGAAATCTCTGCCCGCATGGCACGCACTGCTTCGGCAAGGGTGCGGCCCGCGAGCCGAGCGGTAATGAAATTGGTCGCCTGTTCCAGCGCAGCGGGAGGCATCCCGGCAGGCAGATGGAGCAGCCTATTCTCGATCTGGCCATCTTCCCCCACCAGCACGGCGAGTGCGGTGCTGGGCGAAAGCGGAACGATGCTCATCTGCGCCAGCGTCGGCTCCCGGCTGGGCACCATGACCACTCCGGCAGCGGCGGAAAGGTCGGACAGAATGGCAGTCGTAGCCTCTAGCGCCTGTTCGATCGGACCGGGCCGGGCCAGTCGCCGCTCGATAGCCGCGCGCTCTTCCGCGGTCGGCTCGGCGACCTGCATCATCCCGTCCACAAATAACCGCAGGCCGAGTTCGGTAGGCATACGTCCCGCGCTGGTATGCGGGGCGGCCAACAGGCCCAGGGACTCAAGGTCTGCCAGAACCGAACGGATCGAGGCGGGAGAAAGGCTGACCCCGCTTTCCGCCGCGAGCGCCTTGGACCCCACGGGAAGCCCGCTCGTGAGATAACCTTCCACCACCAGGCGGAAAATCTCACGAGCGCGCGTGGTCAGTTCAGTGACGGGGAGTGTGTTCATCACGCCCCACATTTAGGGAGACTTGGCCCGGCAATCCAGTGATGAGGTGAAGTTGCTAACCGTCCTGCGGTTCATACTCGAAGCGATTCTGCTTTGTTCCCACCAGATCGTCGAGCGGCAGCTCCTTCCAGGCTCCATAGAGATCGGGCTGGATTTTCTGCACTTTAGGCTCGGCGCAGCCGAGATACCAGCTCAGCGCATCGGCTCCACCGTCATTCTGCCAGGTTACCCTCACGCTTGGACTATCGGTACGCACGGAGACCGAGCAATTGTCATACCCATATTCAACCACACCCTCAGGCCGGAAGGCTTCGATCCGGGCGAGGAAGGCCTTTACCTGTTCCGGGGTAGCCTTGAACGGATGCTCTCCCTTGGCCGCAACAAAGCGCGTGCCGGTGAAAGTCCCGCTTCCATCCGCCTTCAGCGTGAAGGAAAAGATCGGGCAGGAACCGAAGCAGGCGGTTTCCTCGAAAGTGACTGTTTCAGGGGTCGCCCGGTCCTGCACGGGAGTAGTTGCGCAACCTGCGAGCAGAACGGTTGCGGCGACGGGAATCCATTTATTCGGCACGCGGGTAATTCCTTTCCAGCACGAATTCAGGCCCCTTGTGGAAATGGCTGTGGCATCGTGAACGCTTGCTGGCTAGGGGGAACGCACAGTCCAACGGAGTGATTTATGCGACCTTCCGGCCGCGCGACAGATGAGATGCGCGCTATCGAAATCCAGACCGGTTTCACCAAGCATGCGGAAGGATCGTGTCTGATCTCTTTCGGAGAAACCAAGGTGCTGGTCACCGCCAGCGTTGAAGAGCGCCTGCCGCCCTGGCTCAAGGGCAAGGGTGAAGGCTGGGTAACGGGTGAATATTCCATGCTGCCCCGCGCCACTCACACGCGCGGTCAGCGCGAGGCCGCCAAGGGCAAGCAATCGGGCCGCACACAGGAAATCCAGCGCCTGATCGGCCGTTCGCTGCGCGCGGTCGTCGATCTCAAGAAGCTGGGTGAGCGCCAGATCACCATCGATTGCGACGTGATCCAGGCCGATGGCGGCACCCGCACTGCATCCATC
>MKUB01000193.1:0-3782 GCA_001898545.1 Sphingomonadales bacterium 63-6
TCGCGCAACGCCTTCGACATCCTGATGTCGGGCGAGGCGACGCCCTCGCAGATCGGCGGACTGCTGATGGCCATGCGCGTGCGCGGTGAGACCGTCGACGAGATCGTCGGCGCGGTCGAGACCATGCGGGCGAAAATGCTGCGGGTCGATGCGCCCGCCGATGCCGTCGATATCGTCGGCACCGGCGGCGACGGCACCGGCACCTACAACATCTCCACCCTCGCCTCGCTGATCGTCGCCGGCGCCGGCCTGCCGGTCGCCAAGCACGGCAACCGGGCACTCTCCTCGAAATCCGGCGCCGCCGATGCGCTGTCGGCGCTCGGCGTCAATCTCGATATCGATGCCGAGCATATCGGCCGCTGCATCAGCGAGGCCGGCATCGGCTTCATGTTCGCCCAGATGCACCATTCGGCCATGCGCCATGTCGGCCCGAGCCGCGTCGAGCTCGGCACAAGGACGATCTTCAATCTTCTCGGCCCCTTGTCCAATCCGGCCGGCGCCAGGCGGCAGCTCCTCGGCGTCTTCGCGCCGCAATGGGTCGAGCCGCTGGCCGAAGTGCTGCGCGACCTCGGCTCCGAATCGGTCTGGGTCGTGCATGGCGACGGCATGGACGAGATCACCACGACGGGCATCACAAAGGTGGCCGCCCTCGAAGGTGGAAAGATCCGCCTGTTCGAACTGACGCCGGCCGATTTCGGCGTCGAAACGGCAACGCTCGCCGACCTCAAGGGCGGCGACGGCGAAGCCAATGCGGCAGCCCTGCGTGCCGTGCTGTCGGGCGCCCGCAACGCCTACCGCGACATCTCGCTCTGCAATGCCGCTGCAGCCCTGGTCGTCGCCGGCAAGGCATCGACGATCCGCGAGGGTATGACGCTCGCCACCCGGTCCCTGGAAAGCGGCGCCTCGGCGGCTGCGCTCGACCGCCTGGTGGCCGTGTCCAACGAAAAGGAGTGAGCGCGATGACCGACATCCTGCGCAAGATCGAAGCCTACAAGCGCGAAGAGATCGCGAGCGCCAAGGCGCGTGTTTCGCTCGACGATTTGAAGGCCATCGCCGCCGGCCAGCCGGCGCCCCGTGGCTTCCTTGACGCGCTGCGCCGCAAGCAGGCCGACGGAAAATTCGGGCTGATCGCCGAGATCAAGAAGGCAAGCCCGTCGAAGGGTTTGATCCGCCCGGATTTCGATCCGCCGGCGCTCGCCGCGGCCTATGAAGCCGGCGGCGCCGCCTGTCTTTCGGTGCTCACCGACACGCCGAGCTTCCAGGGTGCCCCGGAATTCCTCACCGCCGCCCGCGCTGCCTGCAGCCTGCCGGCGCTGCGCAAGGATTTCATGTTCGATACCTACCAGGTGCATGAAGCCCGCGCCTGGGGTGCCGATTGCATCCTGCTGATCATGGCAAGCCTGTCCGACGACGATGCCCGCCGCCTGGAAGACGAAGCCTTCGCGCTCGGCATGGACGTTCTCGTCGAAGTCCACGATGCGGAAGAGATGGAGCGGGCGCTGAAACTCGCCTCGCCGCTCATCGGCATCAACAACCGCAACCTGCGCACCTTCGACGTCAGCCTCACGGTCAGCGAACAACTGGCCTCGATGGTGCCGGGCGACCGGCTGCTGGTGGGCGAAAGCGGCATCTTCACCCATGCCGATTGCGAAAGGCTGCGGTCCTGCGGCATCACCACCTTCCTCGTCGGCGAAAGCCTGATGCGCAAGGACGACGTCACCGCCGCCACCCGCACCCTGCTCACCGGTGACGCCGGCACCGTGGCTGCCGCCTGATGTCGGAAGCCCGCCTCACCCATATCGGCGCCTCGGGCGAGGCGTTTATGGTCGATGTCGGCGACAAGGCCGAGACCGTGCGTGTCGCCACCGCCGAGGGATTCGTCCGCATGGCGGCTGAAACCCTGTCGCTGATCCGTGAAGGCAATGCCAAGAAGGGCGACGTCATCGGCACCGCCCGCCTCGCCGGCATCATGGCCGCCAAGCAGACGGCCAACCTCATCCCGCTCTGCCACCCGCTGATGCTCACCAAGGTGAGTGTCGACATCACCCAGGATGACACCCTGCCGGGCCTGCGGATCACGGCGACGGCAAAACTCACCGGCCGCACCGGCGTCGAGATGGAAGCGCTCACCGCCGTCTCCGTGGCGGCGCTGACCATCTACGACATGGCCAAGGCGGCCGACAAGGCTATGGAAATCGGCGGCATCCGCCTCGTCGAAAAGACCGGCGGCAAATCGGGCGACTATCGCCTGCCGGAGGCCCTGAGATGAGCCTGCTCGCCGTCGCTGCGGCGCAGGAGCGCCTGCTGTCCAAGGCCGAACCGCTTACCGGAATCGAATCGGTGTCGCTGCATGCCGCCGATGGCCGCGTGTTGGCCGACGATCTCGCCGCCCGCCTGACCCAGCCGCCCTTCGACGCCTCGGCCATGGATGGTTATGCGCTGCGCAGCGAAAATGCTTCAAAAATCGGCAGCGAACTAACCGTCATCGGCACGTCGTCCGCCGGCCACGGCTTTTCCGGCACGGTCGGACAAGGCGAGGCGGTGCGCATCTTCACCGGCGCTCCCGTGCCGGCCGGCGCCGATGTCGTGCTGATCCAGGAGGATGCCGAACGGCTCGACGGCAACCGTATCCGCAACAGCTTCGTACCGATCGCCGGCCGCCACATCCGCCCGCGCGGCCAGGATTTTGCCGAAGGTGAGGTGGTGCTGAAACGCGGCACGCCGCTCGATTTTTCCAGGTTGACGGTGGCGGCGGCCATGAACCACGCCACATTGCCCGTCTATCGCCGCCCACTGGTCGCCGTCATCGCCACCGGCGACGAACTGGTGACGCCGGGCAATCAGCCGGGCATGGCCCAGATCGTCGCGTCCAA
The DNA here is from genome assembly GCA_001898545.1 of Sphingomonadales bacterium 63-6. GTDB lineage: Bacteria > Pseudomonadota > Alphaproteobacteria > Sphingomonadales > Sphingomonadaceae > Andeanibacterium. The sequence goes on from MKUB01000193.1 coordinate 2,874, forward strand.
CACCTATGGCATTTCAGCGCTCGCCCGCAATGCCGGCGCCGATATCCTCGATCTCGGCATCGTGCCCGATGACAAGCAGAAGATCACCGCCGCGATCGACCGTGCCCGCGAGGCTGGCGTCGATGTCATCGTGACGCTCGGCGGCGCCTCGGTCGGCGATCACGACCTCGTCCAGTCGACCCTGGTCGACGCCGGCATGCAGCTCGATTTCTGGCGCATCGCCATGCGTCCCGGCAAGCCGCTGATGGTCGGCAGCCTCGGTGCCACGCATGTGCTCGGTCTGCCCGGCAATCCGGTCTCGACGCTGGTCTGCGGCCTGCTGTTCCTCGAACCCCTGCTGCGCAAGCTTTCGCACCTGCCGCCTGCAAGGCGGGAGGCAACAGCCCTTGCCGCCGCCGCCCTGCCCGCCAACGACCAGCGGCAGGATTATCTGCGCGCCAGGCTGAGCCGCGATGCCGACGGCAACCTTCTGGCGGAAAGCTACGGCAAGCAGGATTCGTCGATGATGAAGATTTTTGCCCATTCCGATTGCCTGATCATCCGCCCGCCGCATGCGCCGGAACTGCCGGCCGGCCTGCCCTGCCCGATCCTGCTCCTGCACCCCGAAACGTCAGCCTAAGACTGCTGAGAGACCACGGCCGAAAGCGCAAAAATCGCGCTGAAACGCTTTCTGGCCCGTCCTGCAGGAACTATCCCCGGCATTTTCGGTTGACGACGGAAGATTTGGTGGACCGCCGGAAACAAGCGGCCCTAAATCGATTCTGCGGGGAATCAACCGGATGGGGACGTAACGCATGCTGGAACGCACGCCGAAGCACAAGGAACTGCAGATCGGCTTCAAGATGCTGTGCGAAAAATTGCTGACGCGCGAAAGCTTCCTGATCATGGAAGCCGGCTGGAAGCAGAAGC
>MKUB01000193.1:3901-5116 GCA_001898545.1 Sphingomonadales bacterium 63-6
CACCTCGACGGCGCGACGCTCGAATTCACCCCCGGCGCGCTCCATGAGATCGCCAAGCTCGCCAAGGCCCGGGGCACCGGCGCGCGGGCCTTGCGGTCGATCATGGAAAGCCTGATGCTCGAGATCATGTACGACCTCCCCGAGCGCGAGCCCGGCCAGTCCTACACCGTGACCGAGGCCGTCGTCCGCAAGGAGGAGAGCCTCTTCCAGCAGACCGCAAAGGCGTCCTGACCTCTGCAGCCTGCCTCTGGGAGGCTGGCTGGGTGTCACGACCCCTCGTATAACCGGAGTGACAAGGTGGCACGGGTTCGGCTTGCCGCCCCCGTGGTCGCGAGCCGCGGCCCGTCCACACGGGGTCGAGTACGAACCCGTGCTACCCATCGCAAGGAAAAGAGCCTGTTCTAACAAGCCGCAAAGGCGTCACGAGCGTCCGGAGCAGATCGATGGAAAGCGGCGACCGTGAGCCCGATACCGATGGCGAAATGGTGCGGCGGCGGACCGTCCTCAAGCGGCTCGCGGCCGTCGGCGCGGGCTCGGTCGCATTCCGTCGGGCGCTCTCGGCCCAGGCCGCCCAGGGAGGCGCGGTCACGCCCGAGATGGTCGCCCAGGCCGAGTGGATCGCCGGGCTTAAGCTCACCGACGAGGAGCGCGAGGAGGTCGCGAAGTCGGTCCGCGAGAGCCTCAGGCGGTTCGAGGCTCTACGCAAGTGCGAGGTCGGCTACGACGTCGCGCCGGCGCTCCAGTTCAACCCCGCGCCGGGGCTTCGAGAGGCCGACGGCGTCACCCGCGGCCGGGCCGACGCGATCGCCGGCCCCACGCCGACCCGTCCGGCCGACGAGGCGCTCGCGTTCCTCCCGGTCTCGCAACTGGCCGCGCTATTGAAGTCGCGGCAGGTGACGTCGGTCGAGTTGACGAGACTCTACCTCGGCCGTCTCAAGCGGTTCGACCCGATCTTGAAATGCGTGGTCACGCTGACGGAGAAGCTGGCGCTCGAGCAGGCGGCCCGGGCCGACGCCGAGATCGCCGCGGGGCGGTATCGCGGGCCGCTGCACGGCGTCCCCTGGGGGGCGAAGGACCTGATCGCCTACCCCGGCTTCCCGACGACCTGGGGCGCGCCGCAGTTCAAGGAACGGGTCCTCGATCAGAAGGCGACGGTCGCGGCGCGGCTCGACGAGGCCGGCGCGGTGCTCGTCGCCAAGCTGAGCATGGGCGCGC
>MKUB01000194.1 GCA_001898545.1 Sphingomonadales bacterium 63-6
GGCCCGACTTAGAAATTTCCCGGCGATTGGCAAGACTTGGCAATTGGGACCGCACTTCGGCTATGCGCGCTGGATCGATCTCGGCAAAGCCCAGGCCCGGCGATGTTCCGCCCATGTCGAGCAGGACTTCACCCCAGGGATCGACCACCAGCGAATGGCCGAAAGTGCGCCGCCCATCCTCATGCTCGCCCACTTGGGCAGCCGCGATCACATAAGCGCTGGCTTCAACCGCGCGCGTTCGCAGCAGCAGGTGCCAATGGGCCTGCCCTGTGGGAACGGTGAAGGCGGCCGGAATTGAGATAGCGTCGCAGTTTCTCTGTCCAAGCTCTTCAAATAAAGCAGGAAAGCGCATGTCATAACAAATGGCGAGGCCTAGCCTGCCCAGCGGCGTCTCCGCCGTCACTACCGCTTCGCCCGGCGCATAGGCTGCGCTTTCCCGCCATTGCTCTCCGGTGGAAAGCTGCACGTCGAACATATGGATCTTGTCATAGCGTGCGGCGATCGAACCATCGGAGGCGATCAGGAAAGTGCGGTTCGCCCAGCGCTGATCGTCCGCCCTACCAGCACCGCTTTGCGCAACGGCCAGCGAACCGAGCGAAACCCATATGCCCGCATCGCGCGCCGCGACCCGGGCGGCGGAGAGGACGGGATTCTCGTCCTCCGGCACGATATGCTTTGCAGCGCGCTGACGATCGCGATCGATCATGCCGCACATTTCCGGCGTGAACAGCATGGTCGCCCCGCCCTTTGCGGCATCGGCAATTCCGGCCTCGATCACGCGGGCATTGGCCAGCGGATCGATGCCCGAAGTCATCTGCAAAATAGCGATACGGGTCATCTCAGGCACGAATATCGGGCATCAAAGGCCAAGCAGCGGGTCGAGCTTGCCATCGCGGTCAAGCGCCGCGAGATCGTCGGAACCGCCCACGTGATAATCGCCAATGAAAATCTGGGGCACGGTACGCGCATCAGGGGCCCGACGCACCATTTCCTCACGTTTCTCGCCGCCGAAGGTCACGTCGATTTCCTCGAACTCCACACCCTTTTGGGTGAGCAGGCTCTTGGCGCGTACACAATAGGGGCAGCCGAATTTGGTATAGATATCAATCTTTGGCGCGCTCACGGCGTGATCCTTTCGCTTGTGCGATTCCCTTAAGGCTTACCACTTGAAGCATGGGACGGACTTCATATCTAGGCATTGGAGCAGCGTGCCGGAAGGGCGCTGAGTTCCAGATGAAAGGAAGTGCCGGATTTCGGGCTTCCACATGGTCAAATTGCTCAATTGAGGATTTGTGGAAATATGAACCGTTTCGATCTTACTCCCTATCGCCGCAGCACTGTAGGTTTCGACCGCCTGTTCGACCTTCTCGAAGGCCAGGCTCGCCTCAATGCCGGCGACAATTACCCCCCCTTCAACATCGAGCGCCGCGGGCAGGATGCCTATCGCATCACCGTGGCCGTCGCCGGCTTCCGTCCCGAGGATCTGGATATCACTGCCCAGCAGAACCTGCTGGTGATCCAGGGCCGCAAGAAGGAAGAAACGCAGGAAGGCGAATTCCTCCATGTCGGTATCGCCAATCGCGGCTTTGAACGTCGTTTCGAACTGGCCGATTATGTCCGCGTGGAAGATGCAAAGCTGGCCGATGGCCTGCTGGTGATCGACCTTGTGCGTGAAGTGCCGGAAGCGATGAAGCCCAAGAAGATCGCGGTGAACGGCCAGAAGGCGCTCGAAGTAGTGCGCAATGAGGATGATCAGGCCGACGCTGCCTGATTGCTTCCTTGCGGAACTGAAAAACGAAGGGCGGGCCCATTGGGTCCGCCCTTATTGTTTGTTTGGAAGCTCTTGCTCAGACCAAGCGCGACTGGTGTAGCGCGGCCTGAATGAAGCTGGCGAAAAGCGGGTGCGGATCGAAGGGCTTACTCTTCAGTTCCGGATGGAACTGCACGCCGATGAACCACGGATGGTCAGGCCGCTCCACGATTTCCGGCAGCAATCCATCGGGCGACATGCCCGAGAAGATCAGGCCGCCCTTTTCCAGCGGGTCCTTATAGGCACCGTTCACTTCGTAGCGATGGCGATGCCGTTCGGAAATCGCCGTCGCTCCGCTGTAGACCGAGGATACGTGGCTGTTGGCCGCGAGGCGCGCCTCATAGGCGCCCAGGCGCATCGTACCGCCCAGATCGGTATCGGCCCCGCGCTTCTGCAGGCCTTCCTTGCTCATCCATTCGGTGATGATGCCCACCACCGGTTCTTTCGTTTCGCCGAATTCGGTTGAGCTTGCGCCTTCAATGCCGACGGCCCGCGCGCCTTCCACGCAGGCCATCTGCATGCCCAGGCAAATGCCGAAGAACGGGACCTTGCGTTCCCGCGCGAAGCGGACCGAGGCGATCTTGCCTTCGGAGCCGCGCACACCGAAGCCGCCCGGCACCAGAATGCCATGCATCGGCTCAAGCTGGGCGGCGATGTCAGACTCGTCCTGCTCGAAGATTTCGGCGTCGATCCAGCGGATATTGACCTTCACCCGATTGGCCATGCCGCCATGCACCAAGGCTTCGTTGAGCGACTTATAGGCATCGGGCAGGCCGACATATTTGCCGACAACGCCGATGGTCACTTCGCCTTCGGGGTTCTGGTAACGATCGATGATGTCGTTCCACCGCGCCAGATTGGGCGACGGAGCTTCCAGCCCGAAATGGCGGAGCACTTCGGCATCCAGACCTTCGCGGTGATATTGCAGCGGCACCGCGTAGATGGAACTTGCGTCCAGCGCCGGGATCACTGCTTCAGGCCGCACATTACAGAACAGAGCAATCTTGCGCCGCTCGCCTTCGGGCAGAGGATGTTCGCAGCGGCACAGCAGAACATCGGGCTGAACGCCAAGGCTGGTCAGTTCGCGCACGGAATGCTGCGTCGGCTTGGTCTTCAATTCGCCCGCGGCCGAGACATAGGGCACCAGCGTGACATGGATGGCGCAGGTCTGCTCCCGGCCCATCTCATTGCGCAGCTGCCGGATCGCCTCGATGAAGGGCAGGCCTTCGATGTCGCCGACCGTTCCGCCGAATTCGCACAGGATGAAATCAAGATCATCGGTATCCGCCAGGGCGAATTCCTTGATCGCATCGGTCACATGCGGGATCACCTGCACCGTCGCACCGAGATAGTCGCCGCGGCGTTCCTTGGCGATGATGTCGCGATAAACGCGGCCTGAGGTGATGTTGTCGCCCTGATGGGCTGACACGCCGGTGAAGCGTTCGTAGTGCCCAAGATCGAGGTCGGTCTCCGCCCCGTCGTCCGTCACATAGACTTCGCCATGCTGATAGGGGCTCATCGTCCCCGGATCGACGTTGAGATAGGGGTCGAACTTGCGGATGCGGACCTTAAATCCGCGCGCCTGCAAGAGAGCGGCAAGGCTTGCCGCCATGAGACCTTTTCCGAGCGAGGAGACCACGCCGCCGGTGATAAATATGTACCGCGCCATGGGAGTCGGGCCTTAAGACGAGTTTCGGATTCGACGCAAGCGAATGCTTGCGCCCCAATGCGGCAATCCACAGTTGCGTGGGCCGCTTCTGCGATGAAATGCACGCCGCGAGGGGCGCGCGGGCGCTGCGCTTACTGCGCGGCGCCCTGCAACGGATCGCCGCTGGTCGGCTGGGCCGTGCCTGCGGGAGCGCCGGAAGCCGGAGCCGCTGCGCCGCCGATCAGATCGGTCTGGCCGTTCTTTTCCGGCGTAACCGAACGATCGAGCGTGGCATCGACTTCACGGCCTGAAGTCGCCCCCACTGCGAGCGCCGCCAGAATGATGCTGAGTACCACGAAGATAGTCGCGAGAATCGCGGTTGCCCGGGTCAGGAAGTCTGCAGCGCCGCGCGCCGACATCAGACCGGCCGGGCTGCCGCCCCCGCCAAGGCCGAGACCGCCACCCTCCGAACGCTGCATCAGCACAACGGCCACAAGGGCCAGAGCTACAATGGCCTGGACGACCGTAAGAAACAGGAAAAGCGACATCTGTCGGGTCTGGCCTTCTTGATATTCTCTATCGTTGGAGGGGCAGATAGCGATGCAAGGCCGGAACCGCAAGGGAGCGGCCCCGATCCGTCATCGCCGATCCTGCCTTCAGCCTTCGGTCCGTTCCGCCGCGGCGACGATAATGCCGAGGAAGCTTTCCGCCGTGAGGCTCGCCCCGCCGACCAGCGCACCGCCCACTTCCGCGACATGCAGGATGTCGGCTGCGTTATCCGCCTTGACCGAACCGCCGTAAAGGATGCGGACTTCCGCGCCTGCCGGGCCGAAAATCTCAACCAACTGACCACGGATGGAGCGATGCATCTCGCCGATTTCCTCGATCGAGGGAGTCCGACCGGTGCCGATGGCCCAAACGGGCTCATAGGCGATGGTCATCTTCTCGGCATATTCGGTGCCATCGGGCAGCGACGCGGCGATCTGGCCGGCCACGACTTTCTCAGCCTTGCCCGCATCGCGGTCCGCTTCGCTTTCGCCAACGCACAGGATTACCTGCAAACCGGCATGGAGAGCGGCGCTGGCCTTGGCCTTCACCACTTCATTGGTTTCGCCATGGTCGGCGCGGCGTTCGCTATGGCCGACGATCACGAATCCGGCGCCGGCATCCTTCAGCATTGCCGCCGAAACGTCACCCGTATGGGCGCCGCCTTCGGCCTGATGGCAATCCTGCGCACCCACGCCGATCAGCGAGGCTTCTTTGCGAATGGCATGAATCAGGGTGTAGGGCGGCGCAATCGCCACCTCTGCCTTGATCAGACGTTCCGCCGCACGGTCAATCGCGCGGGCTTCGGCGAGCATGGCGCGAGTGCCATGCATTTTCCAATTGCCGACAATATAGG
>MKUB01000195.1 GCA_001898545.1 Sphingomonadales bacterium 63-6
AATCGCTCCGCTCGCCAGAGCGGGCGCCTGACACTACCGGCCCGGCCCCGTCCGTACTCGGTTGTCTGTCCCCGGCGTTAGCCCGCATTCGCCAGCGGAGGAATGGGTATGTCCTGTTCACTCGTCATCCCGGCGAAAGCCGGGATCGCTGGCCATCTCATGCTGGGTGAAGATGTAGAGAGTTTCACGCGGAGACGCAGGGGCGCGGAGAGGCTGCGGCTGGGTCCGTCCCCTCCGCGCCTCCGCGTCTCCGCGTGAGTTTTATTGGGTTCGCGCAAAGAGCGCGAAGGGCGCTGAGGTGTAGCGCCAACTTCAATCTCGTCATTCCCGCGCAGGCGGGAACCTAGCAGCAACCGTCGGAACTGGGTTCCCGCCTGCGCGGGAATGACGAAGTTTGAAGTCGGTGCCACATGCCCAGCACTCCCGGGTCAAGCCCCGGACACCGAAAACGTCAAAGCCCCGCCAGCGCCCCCAGCAATTCGTCGAAATGATCGATCACCACATCCGCGCCCAGTTCCGGCACCGGAATGTCATGATAACCGAAACTCAGCGCCACGGCGGGCACGCCCGCGGCCTTCGCTGCGCGCACGTCGAAGGACGAATCGCCTACCATGGCGAAGCGGCCGCCGCCGCAGCGGGCCTGGGCTTCCAGCACCGTATCGGGGTGAGGCTTGGCGCGGGCCAGCGTGTCGCCGCCGATCACGCATTGGAAGCGGTCCAGCATGTCCAGCTCCTTCAACAGCAGCAGTGACAGCGCCTCGGGCTTGTTGGTAACTACCGCCAATCCCACGCCCAGGCTGGAGAGCCGGTCGAGCGCGGAAAGGCAGCCAGGATAGGGCCGCGAATGGACCGCGATATTGGCCGCGTAATGGCTGATCAACCGGGGATAGAGGTCTTCGAACTCGGCATCGGGAATGGGGCCCCCGGTCTGCTCCAGCGCGCGTTTCAGCATCAGGCGCGAACCGCCGCCGACAAGCGAATCGACTCTTTCGATGGGGATGGGCGCGCGGCCGACCAAGTCGAGCGCGTAATTCACGGCCACGCCCAGATCGCCTAGCGTATCTACCAGCGTGCCGTCGAGATCGAAGCCGATTGCGGAGAAAGGAACTGTGGTCATCGCGGGCTCCTGTGCCGTGCCCATATGGAATCCGCAACAAAATGGTGGCATTGCCCCTGTCATGAGTGATGCCAACCGTCCGATAGCCGCAATCGTGCTCGCCGCAGGCAAGGGCACGCGCATGAAGAGCGAAACCCACAAGGTCCTCCACCCGATTGCCGGGAGGCCGATGATCGAGCATCTGCTCGCCTCTCTGGCGCAGCTGGCGCCGGAACGCACCGTGGTGGTGGTGGGCGATCTGCGCGACCAGTTGAAACAGGCCCTCGGCGGCCGGGCCGAACTGGCCGTGCAGGACCCGCAGCTGGGCACCGGCCATGCCGTGCAACAGGCCGAAGCCGCGCTGGGCGGCTTTCCGGGCGATGTGCTGATCCTCTATGGCGATGTGCCTTTCGTACAGCCCGAAACCATGCGCGCCATGGTCGCCCGGCTGCACGAGGCGGACGCGCCCGCCGTGGTTGTGCTCGGTTTCGAGCCGGGCGATCCGCTGCAATATGGCCGGGTTATCGCTGAGGATGGCGCGATCCGGAAGATGGTGGAATTCAAGGACGCCAGCGAGGTGGAACGCGCCGTGGGCCTGTGCAATTCCGGCCTGATGGCAGTGCGCGGGGAGGAATTGTTCGGCCTGCTCCACCGGGTGAAGAACGACAATGCGCAGCGCGAATATTACCTGCCCGACATCGTCAATCTTGCTCTGGCAGACGGCAGCCCTTGCGCCGTGGTGGTGGCGCAGGATGCGGATGAAGTCGCAGGCATCAACAGCCGCGCCGAACTGGCCGAGGCGGAAGCCCGCTGGCAGAAACGCCGCCGCGCTCAGGCCATGGCGGACGGCGCCACGTTGACCGCGCCCGACACAGTGTTCTTCAGCTGGGATACGCAGCTGGGCCGCGATGTGCTGGTGGAGCCCAATGTGATCTTCGGCCCCGGCGTGAAAGTGGCGGACAAGGCCCGCATCCGCGCCTTCAGCCATCTGGAAGGCGCGACGCTGGCCAGCGGCACTGAAGTCGGCCCCTATGCCCGCCTGCGCCCCGGCGCGAAGGTGGAGGAAGGGGCCAAGGTCGGCAATTTCGTCGAGATGAAAAACGCCGTGCTCGGCCCCGGCGCCAAGGCCAATCATCTGACCTATCTGGGCGATGCGGAAGTGGGGGCGGGCGCCAATATCGGCGCGGGCACCATCACCTGCAATTACGATGGCTATTTCAAATACAAGACCGTGATCGGCCCGCGGGCCTTCATCGGATCGAACTCCTCGCTGATCGCCCCGGTGAAGATCGGCGCCGACGCCATCGTCGCGGCAGGCAGCGCCGTGACGCGCGACGTGGCCGACGGCGAACTGCGCATGGTCCGCGCCGACCAGCTGGTGAAGCCCGGCTGGGCGGATCGTTTCCATGACGCGATGAAGAAGAAGAAGAAGGCGGAGCGGGAGGAGAAGAGGGGATGACGTGGCTGGAATTCTCTGCTGCGATTGCATGGCCGGTGGTGGTTTTGGTTGGTATTGGGGTTCTCGGGCCAGGGGGGGTTCTTCAAAAGTCGATAGGAGAGCTGGCCGATAAGTTGATGAGTATTAAGAGTTCCGTTGATGAGTTTCGGGTGCTTTCGGAACAATTTAATGAACGTCAGCGAGCAATCGGGGAGTCGCTTCAATGGCTTAACGGCGCAGGAAACGAGCTCTCGCGAATATCCGCCGCGTTGGATTCGGTTCGAGCAAACACTAGCGAAATACTATTGGGCCAAGGCGAAAAGGAAATTTCGGAAGTCTCTGGCGAGGAAGAAGTGTCTGACGAGGAACCAGAGGGCGAAGGGCGCGCAGACGATGCAGAAAATCGTACACCGCAGCAGCGATATGATTCAATTTACTCGCGGTGGGGTGAACTTACCGAGTTGATACGCCAACGGATAGGGCCCGATAATTATGATGGTCGGGCGATAGGTTCGATGGCTCGGCGACTTTCGCACCGCAGTCGAGCAAACGCCATTTCCAAAGAGGACGCGGAGCTTATCGAAAGTCTTCATTCGCAGTTTAAGCGGTTCGGTCGACTAACTGCGACCAAGGATGAATGGCTGACTCCAGAGCTTTATGAGAATTTTATCCGGGGATTGGACAGGGCAAAGCGCGCCTTGCAATGATATCATGATATGATATCAGGATATCGCTATGACCCGCATCCTCGCCGATTTGCCCGATGACGACATCAAGTGGCTCGATGCCCGCGCAGCCGAGCAGGGAAAGTCGCGCGCGTCGGTGCTGCGCGAGGCGGTCGCGACTTATAAGGCTCAGTCACAGCCTTCGAGCGACAAGAGCTGGCTCGATCAGGCCTTCGGTATCTGGAAGGATCGCCCGGATATCGAGGATTCCGTCGATTGGCAGCGGCGCGAGCGGGCTTCGTGGACACGGCCATGGGATGACGATTACGAAGAGGTGAGGGCAGAGTTCCCTGACCTGTTCGACGAAAATGACGACCGCGAGCGGGAGCGTTATCTGGCGATGGCAAAGGGCGCGAAACCCGAGCAGAAACCTTCCGTTCCGTGAGCGGCTATTCCTTTGACAGCAATATCCTGATCGACGCGCTGAACGGCCACCCCGCTGCTCATGCCGAGATCGCGCGGGTCGATCGGCCCTGGATCAGCCGGGTGACCTGGATCGAGGTTCTTTCCAAGGAGCCGGGTGGGACTTTGCGGATCATCGAGAATTTCCTGGGCGGCTTTTCTATCGACGAGCTGGACGCGCGCATTGCCAGTCACGCGGCGGCTTTGCGGCGCGAGCGGCCGGGCCTCAAGCTGCCGGATTCGGTCATCCTCGCTTCGGCGCAGGTCAACCACCGCATCCTCGTCACAAGAAATACAAAAGATTTCCCGGCAGCTATGCCGGGCATCCGGGTTCCCTACTCTTTCTAGGATCACAGGCTCATGTGCGGAATTATCGGCATTGTCGGCAAGGAACAGGTCGCATCGCGGCTGGTCGATGGGCTTCGGCGAATGGAATATCGCGGGTATGATTCCGCGGGCGTCTGCACCGTGGATGGCGGGCAACTGATCCGCCGCCGCGCGCCGGGCAAGCTGGTCAATCTGGTGGCGGAGCTGGAGCGCGATCCTGCGCCCGGCTTGGTCGGCATCGCCCATACGCGTTGGGCCACTCATGGTGCTCCCACTACCAGCAATGCCCACCCGCACGCGACGGGTGAAGTGGCGCTGGTGCATAATGGCATCATCGAGAATTTCCGCCCCCTGCGCGAGGAAATGCAGGCGCGCGGCCGCCATTTCGAGAGCGAGACGGATACCGAAGTGGTGGCCCATCTCGTCTCCGAGAAGATCGAGGCGGGCATGGCGCCGGCTGCCGCGGTGAGCGAGGTTCTGCCCCGCCTGCGCGGCGCTTTCGCGCTGGCCATCGCTTTCCGCTCCCACCCCGAATTGCTGATCGGTGCGCGGCTCGGCTCACCGCTGGTGGTCGGCTATGGCTCGGGCGAGAATGAGGGGGAGACCTATCTCGGTTCCGACGCGCTGGCGCTTGCTCCGCTGACGCAGCGCATCTCCTATCTGGAGGAAGGGGACTGGGTGGTCATCACGCGCGAAGGGGCGCAGGTGTTCGACAAGGACAATAATCCGGTCGAGCGCGAGATTACCACGTCCGGTGCATCCTCCATTGCCATCGAGAAGGGCAATTACCGCCACTTCATGCAGAAGGAGATCTTCGAGCAGCCGGTGGTCGTGGCGCAGACATTGCGCAGCTATATCCGCCAGCTCGAACGGGCGGTGGCCCTGCCGCAGATCGATTTCGACCTTTCGGCGGTGAAGCGCGTTACCATCGTGGCCTGCGGTACCTCCTATTACGCAGGCATGGTCGCGAAATACTGGTTCGAGCGGTTTGCCCGCGTGCCGGTGGACATCGATGTGGCAAGCGAGTTCCGCTATCGCGATCCGGTGCTGGAAAAGGGC
>MKUB01000196.1 GCA_001898545.1 Sphingomonadales bacterium 63-6
CAATGTGGCCTTGCTGCGCCAGATCTGGGCGCGCGGCCCGCCCGCCAGTACCTTCCTGGTCGGCCATCCGGATGCGGACAATGGCGCGGGTTGATGGCGGCGACCTTGCGGAGCTGGAAGGCTTCGTGGGCGGAATCCTCAAATCGCTGGAACCGGCCGAGCGGCGCAAGCTGTTCCGCCAGATCACTACCAATATGCGCCGCCAGCAGCGGGAGAGGATCAGGGCTCAGCGCAACCCGGATGGCTCGGCCTTCGAAAAGCGCCGGGCCCCGATCGAGCCTCAGCCCGTCAACCACACAATCAAGTTCCTCTATCCGGCGGGCGGCAGCGGCGCCCCGCGCGTGGCCTTGCTGAAAAGCTGGGTAAGGCAGGGGCCGATCTTCACCGGCTATGATATTGCCGCTGGCGGCATCCGGAGCTTCGAGCGCGATAAGGTGGTGAAATGGCTGCGCGCCGATCCGGCGGATGAGAACAAGAGCGCGGGCAGGATCCGCAACCGCCCCACAATTCGCCAGCACGCCATGTTCCGCAAGATCGGCCGCGTGATGCAGGCCGGGCAATCCGATCAGGAAGCATGGATCGGTTTTGGCGGGATGGTGGCAGCCGTGGCGCAGGTCCACCAGTTCGGCCTGAAGGACAAGCCTGCCCGCCACGCGCGCGAAACCCGCTATGCCCGGCGCGAACTGCTGGGCATGACATCGGCAGAGCGGGAAGCATTGCTGGACGCGGTGATCGAGCATCTGGCAGGTGATTAGTGCTCATAAAGAATTGGCTGCTATCCGAACTCGCTATGAAATGGCTCCTGCCCCTTGCCCTGGCCCTGGTGCCCACCCCTGCGCTCGCCCAGCTAATCACGGGCAAGGCCTACGCGATCGATGGCGACACGCTCGACATGGACGGCTTCCGCATCCGCCTGCACGGCGTGGACGCGCCGGAGGCCGAGCAGACCTGCCTGCGCGAAGGGAGCGATTGGGCATGCGGCCAGGCATCCAAGGCCGCACTGGCCGCCCTGGTCGAAGGGCGGCCAGTGGAATGCGAACAGAAGGGACGTGATAATTACGGCCGGATGGTCGCCGTGTGCCGCGTTGGCGGCATCGATATGGCGGACGAACAGGCCAGGCTCGGCATGGTGGTCGCCCTGCCCGACTTCTCACTGGCCTATGTCGATAGCGCTGCCCTGGCGCGCACGAACCGCCTGGGCATCTGGGGCTCGCAGTTCCAGATGCCGGCGGATTATCGCGCCGCGCACCCGGAGACATACCGTAAAGCCGCGCCGCCCTCGCAAGCCGTCAGAAAAGCCGCTCCTGCCTGGCCCAGAGTTTTTTATCGCAACTGCAACGAGGCGCGCGCAGCGGGTGCCGCACCGCTCCATCGCAGCCAGCCCGGCTATCGTTCGGAAATGGATGGCGATAATGACGGCATCGCCTGTGAGCCCTATCGCGGTGGGCGCTAAGAATCATGCGCTTCCGCGCCGCACCTACTGCACACCCGTGCATTTTTAAAAACGAAAATGTCGAGCATCGAGGTGCGCTGCAGCTCCACCATCATATAGAATAATGAGACCAATGCATAATTGGTATAAAAATAAAAATACTATGTATTTTTGAAATTCTCACAAAATATAAATTTCTCTTAATTATTTATTTGTTCGTAATACTTTCTCAGTCTTTCCTTTAATGCGGAAAGAGAAAGCTCCCAAAGATCCACAGCTTGTGAAAATGTATTTCGCTCATCCAAATCAGAATTTATCCAACAATCCAGTTCTATAATTAGATCTTTGTCATCATCCATATATATCTTAGAAAAACGAGTTTCAAAATTGAATTCATTTGCAAATTTTAGCAAATCAATTTCTTCTCCATCTACGCTATTCAAAAGACATCTAAATTGAATATTTTCATCATAAGATTGAACTATAAAACGCAGCCCAGACGCTGCAGATCCAACCGTTTCTTCGTCAAGGATCTCAGCCTTATACCCAAGATCATGGAGCGCTTTGTATACCGCTTTTGCAGTGTCTTCTTTTGTCATTCTACCACTCTCAACCTGGATCGTTCAGTATTCGATCTGCGACCATAATTGCGCGACCTCTTCCCTTGAAGTATTGCCGCCTTATTCGGAATAAGAGCAGGGTCCATGCTGTCATGGATCGTCGTTTCTGCCATGATCAGATTTCGAGCACCCTCATTGGTGAATGAGCTTGCCTGATCCGAATCCGAGGATAGATCGCCCTTGGCTACACGGTGTCCGCGCCCCAACGACGAACTCATAGGAAACCTAAACTCAGCGGACGCCCCCTTTAAGCCAGCCACTCCTGGATGATGGACGGAAGTCAAGAAATCTTCATGCTTATCGATCGGCATCTTATTGGTTGCATGCAAGTTTGTTCGCCATAGCTCGCGATCGGACGCAGCAACTCGATGCAAGACATTCCGCCCAATACGACGACTTGTGATCTTGCGCTCGGCACGCAGCTGGCTGACAGCGCGCGCGACCGTCTCGATGCGTCGCTCCGCTTCCTTTGCAAGATCACTTGTCGACCAGGGACGACAATTGCCACTAGAAAGGATCTGCATAATCCTTTCCTTGACATCTCGCGCCGTATCCCGAGGAAGAGGCGCTTGCTCCGAGGCGATAGCGGCAGTTTCAGCGTCAGCTGATAGCTTGGCAGCCATGGTTTGAGCACTTCTCTCAAGCGCCACTCTGTGGGTGAGCCTCAAGCGCTCATAGCTTTGGGCGAGAACATCCCGCGCAGCTGCAATATCCTCTTCGCCCCGTCCAGAACTGATCATTTCAAGCAAGCGCCGTTTGGCAGCGATGCGGACGCGATCCACTTCGTCCCATCGCTCCGCGTCAATTGCAGAATCCATACGCGCCCTATAAGCATCTATCGCCCATACTCGGCTCACATACACCTCCGCCTTGCCTTTACCAATGCCATCTAGTCAGTTGACATCAATTGATCAACATTTCCTAACATGGTACCCGACCGATGCTGAATGATCCAGATGCAGTCCGAGTTGCCGCGGCCTTGAGAGACTGCTTTGCGACGATCGCCCGTTGCGAGCAGGATTTGCACGCGGCTCGCCGTCAGAAATGTATGGGCAACGCGGACGAAGTGGGCGATTTGGTAAACGCTCTCAAGACAGACTGCGCAAAGATCGACGATCAATTAGAAGAAGCTACAGACATCGACGCCATACTGTCAGATGCACCAACAATGACCGTAGATGTACTTCTTTCGACATTAGGCGAACTTCCCACACCGGCATCTGCATATCCAACCAACCCAGATGAAATTCCGAAATGGATTTCTTCCTTCATAGTGAAGGCGCAATTGCTAGATGGCTGGCTTGAGCCCGCAAACAATACCGACATGACCTTGTCTAAGGAGCAGGCTGAATTCCGTGATATTTTTGATACCAATGGTTATTTACAACTAACCGATGGCGCATTGCTCATCCGTCGACGAATTACGCGATGGCAAGGTGATGATGACGAAGTAGAAACTTTTGGATTATTCGCTCGATATTTGCGCGAAGTAACTTATATTCCTGCCCTTCTCGACTGCGATGACCCTGACATTTTAAAGTATACCGGCAATCCAATATCATCCGGCTTCTACCTTTGGAATAGCGATACAATTCTATCTAACCCACTTCCAACAGACCCGAAGATAGCAGTAGCTCCACTTGCCGAACGCGGTAGCGATGTTGCATTTGTGCCAAGCGCCTGCCGGAGCAAATATGCATTGAATCTTAATTACGATGAAAGCCGCTTCGCAGCCGCGTTGGCTCGCGCCCTCAACGAGAATGTAAACATTCTGCTCATTCCTGAAATGGCCTTGCCAGAAGGCGATCCGTCAGACTTTGCTGATCGCATGCGCAAGCTCTTTCTTGAGGTCCGTGCTACACACTACAACCAGAGCGGAGAAGTCGGGCAACTCTGTTTCGTGATAGCTGGCGTCCTTGGCGGTGCTGGTCCGGATGGCCACCATAGAAACTACGCTGTAGCATTTGATGCTTACGGCGAGCAGCCCGAAGGCTTCCAACAGCTCAAACTCTCACATTGGAATATCACTCGAAGCGAGCAGGATCGCTTTGGGATTACGCATTATCAGGCAAAAAACGGAGATCTAGCTGACCCGATCGTTGAGAACTCTTTGCCAGCAGAATGCCTTTCAATTCTCGAAATTCCGGGCGTAGGCCGGACCGCCACATTGATCTGTGCGGATATGTCGCAGAATAATCCTGGCGATTGGTTAAGCCTTAACGCCGTGCTCGATTGGATTTACGCCCCAATCATGGATAAATCGACCTGCTGGGAAATTTCTGACCAACAGAACACCCCGCGACCTTGGATTGTAAACCGCTCTTATCGGGCAGCGCTGCTAACACGAACGGTCGTCATCACCACTAACAGCATGTCACTAAGCCGCTGGGTTAATGAAGCAAACAAACTGTCAAAAAGCACATGGCCTCAATATTCCGAAGTCGGAATCGGCTTAGCAATCAACGGACGTGTTGACGTGCCCACGCAATGCCACGTTTCGACTCCCATTGACGAGACGAATGTACTCATGGCTTTTGCACCGATGAATCAATGGCCGCCCTTTCCTTTACCCCCAAATAATCAAAAATGACGAACTCAACCTTAGCTAGATCAACTCGACAATATTACATTGATCACTCAATTTTTAGCTAGCTCGCCTGAACATAATTTGTTCCCGACAGCCACCTGAAAGCAGACCGTCATTCAGTTCTTGCCCCGTTATTCTGCGGGTCTTTCAATCGCAGCTGAGGGAAGGCTTCCAGAAACACGGCCAAAGCCACGATCGGGATCAGGCGGCGCCAGCGCCACCCTGATCGGATATTGCTGGATACGGGTTTTCCAATCGGGGACCATTCGCCTGACCATAGGCGGAACATAATTGGAACATCCGATTCGGCCAACATGGTTCCGCACCTGACCCCCACCGCGTGGGAATGCTGGATTGATCCCGAGTTGCTGGCTACAATGTGCCCATGGCGCAAAGGCATATATGGCTGTTCAGTCTGGCCGCACTGTTCAGCTTGAGTGCCTGTGGAGAGCATCTCGGCAATTATGAAGTCGAAGAGGTGCGAAGGGTCTCCGAGATGCCGCGGGGCGACGCGGTTGATTTCCCGCACCCGGTTTACCGCGAATTTCTGCGTATCGAGCTTTCGTCCAGCACCAATTTGAACCGGATGGACACGGGGGCCGGCCTCTATGTCGATGCCGATTTTTGCCCGATGGACAATCGGCTGCAGATCATCGCGTTCGGGCCCTTGGCAACCGATGGCCATTCCGTGGAAAACTGGCTGCGAACCACCGCATTGCAACCGAGCGACAAGGATGGGCGCTTTCATTATTACGTCTATGTCGTGCCGCGATCACCCGCACGGAAGCCCTATTCCAATTCTCCTGACCTGATCCCAGAGTATGATCTGCGCACGGCAGACAAGGACATCTGCCTGAGGTTCTTCATCCCAGGATATAATATCGTGAAATCGAGATCAGACGTGGTGGAAGTGCCCGCCAGCGCACTTCAAACGGCGCTTCGTGACTGAAAACCCAAGCACATAACAGGCCGATAATTGCCTATTCGCCTGGCCGGGCGTGCTTCCTCACCACCCGAACGGCCAGCTTGCCCGCAACGAAGGCAAGGCAGGCGAGGCCCAGCAGAACCGCAATTTTGAGAACAGCCAGCATGGCAAGGAATATAGCATCCGCTGGTGCCTGCGCCGACGCAATTTAGCGTCCAAACAACAGCCTGAATTCCGTGCGTAATACAATGTAGCCCTTGACTACAATGTAGCCCTAAGCTACACCTCGGACATGAAAGAGATCGTCTATACCCGCAACGCTCTCAGGGCCCTGCGCAGGATGCCCGCCAATGTTGCGGCGCGTATCCGGGCCAAGGTCCAGCAATATGCCGCCGATCCTGCTTCTCTGGCCAATAATGTGACCGAGTTGAAGGGGCGTGACGGCATCCGGCTGCGAGTGGGTGACTGGCGTGTCATCATGGAGGATGGCATCGTTCTGGCGGTTCTCGAAATTGGCCCGCGCGGCGGGATTTATGAATAAGCCCCTCAATTAAAGGAGGAACATGATGGGCGAAATGGTGACTATCAGCCGGGCGGAATATGACCGGCTAATCGAAACGGCGGAGAATTTTGCGGATCTTCGCGCCTATGATCGCGCCAAGGCCGCCCTGGCCGCTGGCGATGATGAACTCATTCCGGAAGATGCCGTGCGCCGCATTCTGGATGGCGAAAGCCCCCTGCGCGTTTTCCGCGAATTGCGCGGGTTTACGCAGGCCCAGCTGGGCGAACTCGCAGGCGTGAACCGGGTGCAGATCGCGGACATCGAAGCGGGCCGCAAATCCGGATCGATTGACACGGTAAGAAAGCTGGCCAGTGCGCTGAATGTGGCGATTGACGATCTGGTCTAGCTTCCTGCCGGGCCTATGCCCGGCTCTTAGAATACACCGAACAGCCGGGAGCGACTGGCCTTGACGGCCTGCCTGTCCCGTTCCTCGCACCGCTCCACGATGCCCACTGCCGCGCGATAGCGATCATTCGACTTGTCGAGCTGGCCGGTCTGGGCATCGCCAAAGATCATCCAGTCCGCCAGCGATTGGCCTGCCGGCAGGGCAGCGCCCGGCACTCCCTCGCGCCATTCATCGGGTAGCAGGCGGCTGCAGGCACTCGGGGCGGCCACGATAGGCGGCGCGCTTACACAGGCTGCGCAGGCCAGCAGCATGGGCGGCAGGGTCCACAGGCGCATCTGCGCCCGGCGCGGAACGGATTTCATGTGCATTCTCCGATGAGAGACTATCGGCAGCAGCCTCGCTGGCGATCTGTCCGCCGATTGTGGCCACCGCATCGCTGCCGCTTTCAACGGCAGCCCCGGCCAGATTGCGGTTAAGCCGGGCATCCACTTTGGCGGATTTCCCGCCAGTCACATTGGCGAGCAGCCACCAGACGCCAAAGCCAAGCAGTGCCGCCCCGATCACCCATGGGGCAAGCTTGCGCCAAGGGCGGGTCAATGGAGCGCCCCCAGCCCTTCCCGGCACACCCTGGCTTCACGCGCCCGCCGGGCGACCAGACCGCGCGAGACGGCGCCGCCTGCGCGGTTCCACCAAATTATGGCACTACACCCGGCGGGATAGTTGAATGCATTGAACCGGGTTCGCGCAGTGGACGCGCAATAGCGACCGGGGCCCACATTATAGGCGAGCGAGACGGCGGCGAAGCGGGGGCCTTCCCGGCGGCGCTCGGTCACGGGATCGGCGGAAAGGGCAAGGCCGGGCGTGCAGGCCATGACAGCGGAGGCATGTTTCACCAGCTCTTCTTCCAGCATGGCCGCGCATTGGCTTTCGGTGAATTTCATCCCCGGCAGGATGGGCCGCCCCTGATAGGTAGTGATGCCGTCGCAGGCGGTGGGCACGCCCACCATGTCCAGATAGGCCACCAGATATTGCCGCCCGGAAATGTGGCGGACCTGCAGTTGCCCGGCCTGCCCCAGGCTGGCTTCCACCTTGCGACCGCTTTCTTCCATCGGGATGAAAGCCCCCAGGGCGAGTGCCACCCCGCTGCCCACCAGCATGGCGAGGGAGAGTTTGCCCCGGCTCATGGCTGCCCCTCCCCCCGGCGCACAAGGCGCTGGATGGTGGGCGATTCGTAAATGCGGATGGCCGTCCAGACGACCGAGAGCAGCGCCGCGATAGAGGGCAGCCACTGGACGATGGAAGCCACCACTGTGCCAATCGATACTGCATCGATCGTATGCTTGGTGCCGCTGGACAGATTGCTGAAGAAGTCGCGCATGTCGGCAGCTCCGATCAGGCCTTGAGATCGACGGCCGGGGTGAAGGCATCCCCGTGGAAGCGGCCCCCTTCGGCAAAGTCGCGCGCGGCCAGGGCATTGATTGAGTTGAGCATCGCCAGCCCCTTGGCAGTGACATTCGCGCCCGGTGCGTCCGAGAAATCCAGCACATCGAGCTGGGCCCGGTAAATGATGCCGGAGCATGCCTTGTTGTAATTGATGGTGTCCCACGAGCCCATCGCGCCGACATTGGCCATGGCGCGCTGAAATGCGCCGTTAAGCGTAGCGGCCCTGGTCCCTCGCCAGCCTTTTGCCGCTGCGCACATCACGCCCGGAACATCGAGCGCGATATGGTCCTGCCGGATGCCGATCCAGTTTTCACGCGCTGCATCGGGCGGAGCCCCTTCCCCCCGCTGCAGCTGCACGATGTAGCTGCCGGTCTGCCCGAACGAGGCCGCCATGTGGCCCCAGCTCTGGGGGTTCGTATTGGGGCCGCCATATTCGCGGGTCTTGCGCACCCAGAGGCTGAGCATCACCGAATAATTCTCGCCCGCGCCGCAATTGGCAGCCAGCCAGTTTGCGAGGGTCTGGCTTAGGCAGAGCGAGAAGTTCGATTGCGCATCCTGTGCGCCCGCCTGGGTGCTGGCGATGTGAATGCCGCCCTTCGCGGTAATTTCGCCAGCAGCGAAGTCGTTCGCCATGGTGTTGTAGGCTTCGACATCGCATTGGCTGGCCGTAAGGCCGGACAGGGCGGAGGCGCGATCGCGCATGAGATTGGGGAGCGTGACGCCATTGGCGGGTACATTTTCCATCTCCGCGAAGCCCGCGTCCCACAGGAACACGGTGCTGTCCCACACGCCTTCGTAAGGCTGCAGTTTTCCAAAGGGCGAGGTGCTGGCCGCCCCCGCAAGCTGAAGTGCTGATCCGGTCATTCGCTCAAATCCATCCTAGTTCGCGCAGGCGCTGGTCGATGTAGAAAGCTTCCTGTCCGTAGCCGGGATCGTTCATGTGAGTGGCATCGAGTGGGAAGTTGGTGAGGAAGCTGGGTGGGAGGCTGCCATTTGCGATCTTCGCATCGTCATCGGTGGTGGGCGTGATTCCTGCCCGCGCCAGCGCCGCGTAGCTGGAGAGATATTCCAGCGAGTTGACGAAGCGGCGGCCATAGCGGTTGAGCATGGCGGCATGAATGCTGGCCCGAGCGGAAAGGGTGGAGGTGGTGAAACCGATGACGAGGAAGCGCCGCACCGGCCGGGTCTGGCTGTTGACGATGGAGTCGATCATCGCCAGCAGCTGCTCGGTATCGGCATAGCCACCATTCTGGCCGATCTTCACGATCAGGATGTCCCCGCGCCGATTGGCATAGGCATCGGTCACTATCGGGGCGGGGAAAGGCACCGGCACCGCAGTGCCATTGGCCAGGCGCGTGAAGGTGTAGACCCCGCCGCTCAGGCTGAGAATGCCGGAAACGCCTGCGATTGTGCAGGGATTGATGCCAGTGGCGCCCTGAAGCAGTGGGGCAACGGCTTCGCCATCCACGCTCTTGAGCGTGATGGTGACGCCCCCGCTCGCCGGAATGGCTCCCCCTGAAACCGTCGCGATCCAAGGCCAGGTGCCGAAGCGTCCGGCAATGGTACGCGCGGTTTCCCCGCCCACGCCAAGGTTGCGCACCGTGCGGCCGGTGAGCGTGGCCAGCGCGGCCGGATAGGAAATGGTCGCTCCGGCCCCGGCGGTGAGGCTGTCCCCCACGCAGGCAATGTCCGGCCCGGAAATACCGCCATTGGCCAAGGCAGGGTAATTCGCGGCAATGATCGCCTGCACCGCGCCCGCCGGGATGATGGCGCTATTGTCCAGCGCGATCCGCCATTTGCCGTTCGCCAGGACACCGCCCAGCACGTTGCGCGCCGCATCCACGACCACGAACAGCCATCCAGAATCAGGCGGGCAGGCAAGAAAGGTGACGCCGCCGCCCAGCGGGACGATGGCATCATCGGCCAGCGCCAGCTTCCACTTGCCCGTGGCTCGCTCGATCAGGGCGAAGATATTGCGATCGTCATCGACCAGCGCATGCGAGTAGATTGAGTCATGGAAGGGGACGGTGCGCAGCGAGCCGAAGCGCTCCACAAGATCGCTTTTCGTCTCCCCGCCGCTGCGCGCAATCACATCTTCATCAAGCATTTTGAAGGGGGACGGCTGCGACATGGGGGCCCTCTGGCAGTGGTTATGTTCCCACCTTTGCCTGCCCCCACGCTCCTCTCTACCGGCGGCCCTTGTGGTGCCGGCCATCACAAAGGGGCCTGCTGGCCGTCGCGCAAGGGGAGTGGCGAAGTGCGCCCATGCCCTTCACTGCCATCGATCTTTCCCAACTGCCCGCGCCGGTCGCCGTCGATCCGCTGGATTACGAGGCGATCCTGGCCGAGATGCTGGCCAGATATCAGAATCTGTTCCCCGATTTCGTGCCGGTGGAGAGCGATCCTGCCATGCGCGTGCTGCAGGTGGCGGCATGGTTCCGCCTGCTGGACCGGCAAAAGGCCAATGACGATGCCGTGGGCGCGATGCTGGCCTATGCCACAGGCGCGGATCTGGACCAGATCGGGGCGCGCTTTGGCGTCCAGCGGTTGCAGATTTCCCCCGCCGATCCCGAACAGAACCTGCCCGCCGTCATGGAATCGGATGCCGATCTGCGCTTCCGCATCACGCTGGCGCCGGAAGGCTATTCAGTGGCCGGGCCGGAAGGGGCCTATCTCTATTATGCGCTGACGGCGGATAGCCAGGTGGCATCGGTTACGGCGCGCAGCCCCGCCCCGGCCGAAGTGGAAATCCATGTGCTGTCGCGCGCGGCCGAGGGCACTGCATCGCCTGAGCTGATCGCCACGGTTGCCGCTGCCCTGTCCGACAAGACAGTGCGCCCCATCGGCGACCGGGTGACGGTGCAATCCGCCACTATCGTGCCCTATGAAATCGAAGCGAGCATCACCAGCTTCGCCGGGCCGGATGCCTCCATAGTCATGGCCAATGCCCAGGCGCGGATTGAACAATTCGTGGCCGACAACCGCAAGATCGGGCGGGACATCACCCGCGCTGCCATCAATGCCGCCCTGTTTGTGGGCGGGGCGCAGAATGTGTCCATCCTGTCCCCGGCGGAAGACATCGTGCTGGACGATACGCAGGCGGCAATCTGCACCGGCATTACCATTACCCATGCGGGCATTGCCGAATGAGTGTCCTGCCGCCCAATGCCAGCCCGCAGATGCGCGCACTGGAACAGGCCGTGGCCGTGCCCCCTTTGCCGGACCGGACGATCCGCGATTATTGGGATCCCTATCGCTGCCCGGAATATCTGCTGCCCTGGCTGGCCTGGTCTTTCTCGGTCGATAATTGGGATGCGGGCTGGCCCATTGCCGTGCGCCGCGCGGTGATTGCCAGTTCGATTGAAATCCACCGGCGCAAGGGCACGCTGGCGGCCGTGGAACAGGCGATCAGCGCCTTTGGCGCGGCCATTGCCATTCGCGAATGGTGGCAGTCCGATCCCCCGGCGGAGCGCGGCACTTTCAATGTCGTGCTGTCCCTCGCCGCCGTGGATGGCGCGCCGCCCAGCGAGGAATATCTCACCTCCGTCATTCGCGAGATCGAGAGGACCAAGCCCCTTTCGCGCCACTTCACCTTTACCCAGGGGCTGGAGGCGAAAGCCGCGCCTGCCATGGCCATGGCGGCTCGCCCGGTGGCCTATGCCCGCCTGCGTTTTTCCGCAGTTTCCGCCCCTGAAATCGACCTGTCCAATGTCCTTTCCGATCCGGACAGCGGCGCATTCCTGACCGACCCCGACAGCGGCCAGTTGCTGACCGCGCCCGTTCCGGTCTGACCATCCAAGGATCCCCGCGATGGCCTTTACCCTGACTGTCACCAATATGGGCTTTGCCGCGCTGGTGAATGCCCAGCACACAGGCACCGCCCCGGTCACCATTGCCGCATTCGGCCTGTCCGAAGATGCTCTGGCCCCCGCCCCCGCACTGACCAGCCTGCCGGGAGAAGTGAAGCGCCTGGCGACCCTATCCGGTGATCAGGTGGATGATGGCACCATTCACCTGGTGGTGCGCGACGACAGCGCCGACAGCTACACCATGCGCAGCGTGGGGCTTTATCTGGCCGATGGCACCTTGTTCGCCATCTATGGCCAGGAAGAACCGATCATCGCCAAGGCGGCGGCTTCCATGATGCTGCTGGCGGTGGATGCCCGCTTTGCCAATATCGATGCGGCGCTGCTGAGCTTTGGCGATACCAACTTCCTCAATCCCCCGGCCACAACCGAGCGGCTTGGCGTGGTGGAGCTGGCGACGCTAGCAGAGGCTCAGGCGGGCGTGGATGCCGAACGCCCCGTGCCGCCCGCCGCCCTGCTGGGCGCCGTTACTGCCTGGCTGAATGCCCGCTTCGGCATGGGGAACAGCGGCATCTGGCACCCCGGCAATGATGGGGCTGGATCGGGGCTGGATGCGGATTTGTGGCGTGGGCAGACCCCGGCGCAATTCCTGGACAGCTATGTCACTGCCGCACTGGTGCTGGCGCGGCTTGGCTTCACGCCGGTCAACAAGGCGGGCGATGTTATGACTGGGCCGCTCGCCCTGCCCGGCGCGCCCACTGCCAGCCTTCACGCCACCACGAAGAAATACGTAGATGATCTGGTGGCAGGCGCCGGGATCGGCTTCACCCCTGTGAACCGGGCTGGCGACACCATGACCGGGCGCCTGACCCTGTCCGATGTTCCGCTGAACATCATGCATGCGGCCAATAAGGGCTATGTTGACGATCAGACCGCCGCCGCTGCTGTGCTGGCCCGGCTGATGACAGTGGACGGCGCAGGGTCCGGTCTGGATGCGGATCTGTGGCGCGGGCAGACCCCGGCGCAGTTCCTGGACAGCTTCGTGACCACCGCCCTTGTCCTCGCCCGGATCGGCTACACCCCGCTCAATCGCGCGGGCGACATTCTGGGCGGCTTCCTGACGCTGCATGCCGCGCCCAGCGCCGCAATGCATGCGGCGAACAAGGGCTATGTCGATACTGCCGTGGCCGGGGCCGCGCTGGGCTTCACCCCGGTAAACCGCGCGGGCGATACGATGACCGGGCGGCTCACCCTCTCCGCCGCGCCCACTTCCAATTTGCATGCCGCCACCAAGCAATATGCCGACCAGCTGGTGACGGCGGCGGCGCTGCTGGCCAAGCTGGTGACCGTGGACGGAGCAGGCTCCGGCCTGGATGCCGATATGCTGGACGGATACCACGCGGGCGATTTTGACCGCATTACCGCCAGAAGCCACGCCGCCACCGGCTATCGCATCCATGCCGATGGCTTCAAGGAAATGTGGGGCAGCGCCTATGTGCCGGCAGGCGGCACCACCAATGTCGAGTTCCCCAATGGCGGCTTTTCCAGCTGGGTGAACCTCAGCCTGGGCGTGTCGATCCGCGCCAGCGGCGGCACGCAGGACAATGTGGGCTGGACCACCAAGAGCACCAGCGGCTTCACCCTGCGCAATGTCGAGGGGATCGGCCAGCAGGTGGAATGGTCCGCCAGAGGCGTTTGAGAAAGGACAATCACATGAAGATCTCTGTCGGCAAGTTCGACCCGGAAACCCGCACGGTGGCGGTAACCTTCACCCATGAAAAGGTGCGCCACCGCCGCCTGATCAATGCCGCCCTGGACGCGGATGGCAATTACGACCGCAAGGCCACACGCGAGCTGATCGACGCCCAGGCACGCGGGGTGGAATACAAGATCGAGCGGGGGATTATTGGGTGAGTCGTCTTTTCGCCCCGCATTTGCAACGAAACGTACAATACGGTTGATCCAACGATCGCCGCTAACGTAAACAGTGCCCAACTAGGCGGGGGGCCCATGGCAGTCGAAATTACAATCTCTGCTGAACAGTTAACCGGTTTCAGTAAGCCTGCGCAGGAGGCGATTGTGAAAGCCGGATCGGAGTTCGTCCAGGCGGTGATCGATGAGGCCAATCGACTGGAATCGAGTCACAATGCTGATGGCGGGCCGATTGAAATAACTCGCGGAATGGTAAGCGACGCAGTTGTTATACAGCGCCGAGCACTGAAACGAAAACAAAGCGAACCAAGAACAAAAATATTTAGAGCCGCTTCATCAATTTTCTCAATTATACTCGGATTTATGTACGACACCGAATCACTACAAAATCCAATTTTCCTTGCATTTTTTATGCTATTCGGAGCAATAACAATACTTCTCGTAACTTATTCCACTATCAAGGATTAACCTGTGGAAGAAAATCAACAAGACCCGATAGTTCAGAGATTGTTCTTTGAACGGAATCAGGATTTAAAGTTACGACAGCAGAAGTGGATGCAGATAGACATTGCTCTTCGGACCTATTCGTATCTTGGCCTCGTAATCAGCCTGATATCAGCGGGTGCATTTGCGTTCTCGTTTCTGAACGTAAAATTGACCAACAACCAGCTGGTCGCCTTAATTGTGGCAGGAGTTGGACTGCTGCTCTCAATTCTATCTTTTATGCTCTTGAGAATTCGGAGCCAGCTACAAAAGAGAATTTTCGATTTCGAAATCGGCACCACAACACCTTATTATCTGATGGATGAAACATCTCTTTCCGCGGAAGTCGTGATGAAGTGGGCAGAATTTGAAAGAATTGCCCGTCAGATAACGAGTAAAGACGGAAAGCCTTACGGTCAGAAATCCATTAAAATAATCATTAAGGATGTTTCAGAATTAGGCATAATCAGCCCCAACGACATTCAATATTTGTCCATACTTCTTGAAATAAGAAATTCAATAGTACATGGAGAAGGGTTGCGCGATTTCTACGCTGCATCCCATTCTTTAGAAAAGCTTGATATAATCATCAGGGAAATCAAGAATGAATTACAAGCTCCCCCGGACAGAAACTTAATACATAACAGCTGATTTAGCTTTGTGGTTCTCGTCACCACAAACGCCACCTTTTGCGCAAAGAAGGTCAGGCCGCGATGTTGCGGCCGATGGAAGACGAGGACGACATTCCCGGCAAGATGGGCGATTTACTACGCCTTGGCCGGATTGCGTCGGTCGATCTGGCAGCCGGGCTGGCCGAGGTGGAATGCGGCGAAGTCCTGTCCCCGCCTGTGCCCTGGACAGAACTGGCGGGCGCGTTTCGCACATGGGCCCCGCCCAGCGTGGGCGAGCAGGTTCTGCTTATCTGCCCCGAGGCGGACATCGCCGGGGCGATCATCCTGCGTGGGCTATTGTCCAACGCCTTCCCCGCGCCCGCCAGCGATGAAAACCACCATCTGCATGGCCCCAATGGGCTGACGATCAAACTCACTGCTGACGGGATCGTGATCGCCGCGCCCGGCGGGATCGATATTACCGGCGATGTCACCATAACCGGCAATCTGTCCGTCAGCGGCGATGCCGATGTGGAAGGCACGGTCACCGGGCAAAGCGATGTGGTGGCCGCCGGGATCAGCGGCAAGGGCCACACTCACCCCGGCGTGCAATCCGGCCCTGCCAGCACGGCAGGCCCGCAATGAGCGCGATGGACCGCAATACGGGCCGCGCGCTGAGCGGCGATGCCGAGATTGACCAGAGCGTGGCCGAAATCCTGACCACGCCCAAGGGCAGCTGCGTGATGCGCCACGAATTTGGCAGCGATCTGTTCAAGCTGGTGGATGCCCCGCTGGGCCCGGCCCTGCCCCTGCTGCTGTTTGCGGCCACGGCCATTGCCATCCGCCGTTGGGAACCGCGCGTGCGCCCCACCCGCGTATCGGTGGCTGGGCTGAGCCGCACAGGGCGCCCGGAACTGACCATCAAAGGCTACCGCACCGATCTGCCGGGCAAGCCGCCTTACTCCCTCACCCTAGCCCTCTAGCCACCGAAAGGCCGCCCCATGCCCTATTACCACGGCATCCGCGTAACCGAGAATAACAGCGCCACCCGCGCCATTGCCGATGTCGCCACTTCCACCATCGGCATGGTCTGCACGGCGGACGATGCCGATGCCGCCACTTTCCCGCTAAACGAGGCAGTGCATCTGGAAGACCTTGCCGCTGCAATCGGCAAGGCCGGGGATGACGGCACGCTGGCCCGATCGCTGGATGCCATTGCCGACCAGGCCAATGCCCCGGTGGTGGTGGTGCGCGTGGCCGAGGGGGAGACCACAGCGGAAACCAGCGCCAATGTGGTGGGTACCACCACGGCGGGCGGCGAGTTGACCGGCATGCAGGCATTGCTGGGCGCGGAATCCCAGCTAGGCCTGCGCCCGCGCATTCTGGGCGCGCCGGGGCTGGATGGGGAAAGCGTGGCCGCAGCCTTTGCCACTGTGGCGCAGAAGCTGCGCGGCTTTGCCTATTGCGCGGCGCAGGGCGACACTTTGGGCGAGCTTTCCGCCTATCGCCAGAATTTTGGCCAGCGGGAAATGATGCTGATCTGGCCGGAATTTTCCGACTTTGACGGCAGCGCCATTGCCCGCGCGCTGGGCCTGCGCAGTAAGATCGACCAGCAGACCGGGTGGCACAAGACCCTGTCCAACGTGGCAGTAAACGGCGTGACCGGCCTTGCCCGCCCGGTGCCCTTTTCCATCCTGGCCAATGATGTGACCCTGGCCAGCCAGCTGAACGATGCGGACATCACCACGCTGGCCCGGATCGATGGTTATCGCTTCTGGGGCAACCGCACCTGTTCGGACGATCAGATCTTCGCCTTCGAAAGCACAGTGCGCACCAATTACGCCCTGCAGGATGCCATTGCCGAAGGGCTGGTTTGGGCCATCGACAAAGACATTACCCCCGGCCTGATCCGCGACATCATTGAGAGCGTGAATGCCATGTTCCGCGAGATGAAGTTGCCCAACAACAATCGGGGCGGCCAGATCATTGGCGCCGAAGCGTCCTTCAAGTCGGCAAACAATTCTGCCGCAGCGCTCAAGGCCGGCAAATTGGTGATCGATTACGAATTCACCGACTGTGCCCCGGCCGAAGCAATCGGTCTGCGATCGTCCATTACCGACCGCTTCTACACGCAGCTTCTGGCCGCCTGAGCGCCAGCGCCCTTCCCTCATCTGCTGGAGAATCCCGCCATGGGCATCCCCTTCAAACTCAAGTTCATGAACACCTACAATGACGGCGTAAGCTACATGGGAGAAACCAGCGAAATTACGCTCCCGAAGATGACCCGCATCCTTGAAGACTATCGGGGCGGCGGCATGGATGCAGCTATCGGAATCGACCTTGGCGGTGAGCCGACCGAGATTGAATGGAAGATCGGCGGGCTGGTGCCGCAGGTCTATTCCCAGTTTGGCAACCGCCGCTTGGATGGCGTGATGTTGCGCTGGGTCGGTTCGTATGAGGACGACAGTAGCGGGCAGACCAAGACGGCAGACATCACCGTGCGCGGCCGCCATTCCGAGATCGATCCCGGCAGCGCCAAGGCCGGTAGCGACACCGAACAGACGGTGAAGACCCGCTGCGTCTATTACAAGCTGATGATCGATGGCCGGACAGTGATCGAGAAAGACGATCTCAACATGGTCTTCATCGTCAACGGCGTGGACCTGCTGGCCGAACATCGCCGCAATCTCGGGAACTAGCCCGCACCAGCTTCGCCCCGGCGTGCATCGAGCGGACGCGCCGGGGCGGGGAACTTTCCGCTCCCCTTCCCCATCTTCGAAAGGTGCCCCATGGCCGACCAGCCTGCCGCTGCCGCCCGCAAATTTTCCGACCCCATTGACCTGGCCGAACCGATCCGGCGCGGGGAGGAAGCCATTTCCAGCATCACCCTGCGCAAACCCCGCGCGGGCGAGCTGCGCGGCCTTTCCATTCAGGATCTGATGAATGCGCGGACCAGCGCCGTGCTGGACGTGCTGCCCCGCATTGCCGCCCCGCCGATCACCGCCGCCGAAGCGGACCAGCTGGAAGCGGAAGACATTGCCGCCTGCGCGGGCGCGATCATCGGTTTTTTTCTGAACCCGTCCCAGAGGCAGCAAGTGGAAGCGGCATTGAAGAACTGATCGCGGACATTGCCCTGATATTCCACTGGCCGCCCGCCGTGCTGCTGGAAATGGAACTGGCCGAATTGCGCATGTGGCGGGAACTGGCGGTCAGCCGCTGGAATGACATCAACCGGGTGGCCGAATGAACAAGAACCTGCGCCTTCTCGTCAGCTTTGCCAGTTCCGACCGGCTGTCCGGCCCCCTGAAGAATATCGTGGGGCTGGGCCAGTCGGGCAGCGAACAGCTGGCCGCCATGAAGCGCGAGGCGCGCGATCTGGAAAAGGAAATGCGCAATGTGCAGGGCGAACTGAAGCGTTCCACCGGCAATGTTTCCTCCCTGATGAACCGCGAACGCGACCTGGCCGACCGGATTGCCCGCACCAATAGCGAGATGGAACGCCAGACCAAGCTGCTGGCCATCAATGCCCGCGCCGATGCCATGCGCAATCGCGGTGCGGATCTGCGCTCTGCCGGGACCGAGAATATCGTAACCGGCGTGGCCATGGCCGCCCCGGCCATGCTGGCGGCAAAGCAGGCCATGACCTTTGAAAGCGCCATGGCCGATGTGCGCAAGGTGGTGGATTTCGACACGCCCCGGCAATTCGAGAAGATGGGGGACGATCTGCTGGAAATGTCCACTCGCATTCCCATGACGGCGGAGGGCATGGCCCAGATTGTGGCCGCTGCCGGGCGCGCAGGCGTGGCCCGCAAGGAATTGCTGACCTTCACCGAAGATGCAGCGCAAATGGGCATCGCCTTTGACACCACGGCAGAGGATGCCGGGGAAATGATGGCCAAATGGCGCACGGCCTTTGGCCTGGGGCAGGAAGATGTGCGTGGTCTTTCCGACCAGATCAATGCCCTGACCAATTCCTATGGCGGCAATGTGGGCGCCGTGGCCGGGATTGTGACGCGCATCGGCGCGCTGGGCAATGTGGCGGGCGTGGCCGCACCGCAGATTGCCGCCATGGGCCAGCTGATGAATTCAGTGGGCGTGGAAGAAGAAGTGGCCGCCACTGGCATCAAGAACATGATGCTGGCGATGACCAAGGGGGACAAGGCCACCAAGAGCCAGCAACAGGCCCTGAAATCTTTGGGCATCGACGTGGCCGGGCTGGCCAATTCCATGCAGAAGGATGCGGGCGGCGCGATCCTGAACCTGCTGGAAAAAATCCGCCTGTTACCCAAGGAAGCGCAGGCCGGGACGCTGACCCAGCTATTCGGATCGGAAAGCGTGGCCGCCATCGCGCCGATGCTGACCAATCTGGACCAGCTGAAAAAGAACCTCACCCTGGTGGGGGATAGCACTGCCTATGCCGGCAGCATGCAGAAGGAATATCTGGCCCGCATCGCCACCACCGAAGGGGCGCTGGGGCTGGCGAAGAACGGCCTTTCCGCCGTGAACATCACGCTAGGGCAGGCCCTGCTGCCCACCATTACCGAAGGCGCGCAGAAAGTGGTGGCCATCGCCAATTCCGTGCGCGCCTGGACGAAGGAACATCCCGAGCTTTCCAAGGGCCTGATGCTTGGCGTGACCAGCCTTGCAGCAATGACCATTGGGCTGGGCGCGTTGAAAGTGGGGCTTGGGCTGGCAATCGGGCCATGGGCTTCGCTCTGGCGCCTGTGGAAGCAGTTTCAGGTTCTGAAGGAGGCAGGAGCCTTCGTCTCCGCATTCAGCAAAATCCGGGGTGCAGCGATGCTGCTGGGACAAGGCTTCGCCCGCGCAGGGGCATTGATGGCAGCTAACCCCATGGTGCTGATCATCGGTGCAATCGTGATTGCCCTGGCCGTGGCGGGCTATCTGATCTGGCGGAATTGGGACACAATCAAGGGCGCCTTCAATTCCGGCCTGGCCATGCTGTCCGGCGCGTGGAACTGGCTGAAAGGCACTTTCATGCGCTTCCCCTATCTATTCGGCCCCATCGGTGTGGCCGTGGCCTTTGTCATCCGCCATTGGGACGGGATCAAATCCGCCTTTGGCGCCGGGCTGGACTTCCTTGCCGGATTGCCGGGGCGGATGCTGGCCATGGGCAAACAGATCATGGCCGGGCTGCTGAATGGGCTCGATCCGCTGGGCCTGCGCAACCGGCTGCTGGACATTGCCAAAGCGGGCATCACGGCCTTCAAGAACTTCTTCGAGATCAAATCCCCCTCCCGCCTGATGATGCTGCAGGGCAGCTTCATCACCCAGGGCCTTGCCAGCGGGATTGAGCGCGGCGGGGATGGGCCCGTGCGGGCGAGCCGGGCCATGGCAGGCGATGTGGCCATGGCCGCCATGCGCCCCCGCCCCTTGGCCCTCGCCCCCGCACGCGGCGGCGGCATGGCGGCGGCGAACAATAATTTCACCTTCGGCCCCGGCGCCATCACCATCAAGGCTGCACCGGGCCAGAGCGCGGCCAATATCGCGGATGAAGTTGTGGCTGAATTCCGCCGCCTGGCGGACGGCAAGGCCGCCGCGAAGCGATCTTCCTTTTCCGATCAATAGGAGCCTCCGCCATGCTGATGGCCCTGGACCAGTTCATCTTCGAAATCGGCACGCTGCCCTATACCGAGCTTCGCCACCGCTTCGAATGGCGCTTTGCCGAAGGGGACCGTTTTGGCGTGCGCCCGGCCACGCAATTTATTGGCCCCGGCGCGGAAAGCGTGGACCTGTCCGGCGCGCTTTATCCGGGGGACGGGATTGGCGCCTATTCCTCTATCGAGACTATCCGCGAGCTGGCTGCGCGGGGCGATTCCTACACGCTGACCAGCGGCGCGGGCGAAGTGCTGGGAGAATTCACCATCCGCTCGCTGGAACTGACGCAGAGCCTGTTCTTTGTGGACGGGGCCCCGCGCAAATCGGATTTCTCCCTCTCGCTGGTGCGCGCCGATGGCTGACCTGCCCTTTGCCACATGGCTGGTGATGCTGGACGGGAAGGATATGACCGACAAGCTGAACCCGCGCCTGCTTTCCGCCAGCATTACCGAAAAGCGGGCCGAGGAAGCCGACCAGCTGGACATCGTGCTGCAGGATGCGGACGGGCTGCTGGAATTGCCCAGGCCGGGCGTGGAGCTGGAAATCTCCATGGGCTGGCAGCGCGGGGCGGGCTTGCCGCTGGGGCTGGTCCACAAAGGCCGCTTCCGCGTGGACGAGGCGAAGTGGAGCGGCGCGCTGGACATCGTGACCATCCGCGCCCGCAGTGCCGATTTCACCGATGCCTTCCGCGTGCGGCGGGAACGCAGCTTTGTGGGCAAGAGCCTGCGGGACGTGCTGACCGCCATTGCCGGGGAAAACGGCCTGGGCACTGCCATCGACGCCGCGCTGGGCGGGAAGACCATCCCGGCGCTGGGGCCCGGCGCGAAAAGCGATGCCGCCCTGTTGATGCTGCTGGGCAAACGCTTTGATGCCATGGCCACGGTGAAAGCGGGCAAGCTGATCTTCGCCCCGATCGGCAAGGGCAAGGCCCCCGGCGGCGGCACCATTCCCACCGTCACCATCGACCGGGCCGACACCAACGGCGCGGAATACGAACGGATAGAGCGGGAGAATTACGGCGGCGTCATCGCCGTGTGGCATGACAAGGCCACTGGCAGACGGCAGGAAGTGCAGGTTGGCGGCAGCGGAGAGAGCGATGCCAAGCCCAAGCGCATCCGCAAGACCTACGCCAATGAAGCCGACGCCCGCCAAGCTGCCGAAGCCGAAGACAGCCGCCTGACCCGTGCCAAGGCGAAGCTGAGCTTCACCCTGCCCCTGGGGCGACCGGATATCTATCCGGAAACGCCGGTGACGGTGAAGGGGTTCAAAGCGGAGATCAACGCGCGGAAATGGGTGGTGGCGGAACCGGTGCACACTATGGATGGAGGTGGCGGGTTGTTTTCCAAGCTGATGTTAGAAGCAGTCGGGTAACATCACTCCGTCTCGGTATAACCCACGCTTTTCATTGCGTGGGAATTGAGGTTCACTCCCCATTATCAACAAGGGGCACTAGAATGGGTGAGATCAAGCGAGTTCACACTCTGATTTACGGCTTGGTCTATCCTGCGCTGCTGGGGACATACCTGACTACGCTGGCGAGCGATCCGCCTTTGGGCGGATTGGTATCGTGGCCTTGCTTGATCGCCGTCTATTTCGTGCTGTTGTTTGTCGTTGGTTGCGATTCAGGCCAAACCTACAGCATTCCCCAGGCGCTGCTTGATGCTGCGGAAATCATCGTCCTGTTCTTCGTTGTTCGCGGATTTGGGTATTTCGGATCGCCCGAATGCTCCGCTGATTGCGAACCGGGGTCGATCAGCCCCGCCCGATGGCTCTTGCCCCTCGCGTTCTTGTTGCCGATAGTTTGGCGGGCAGCTTCCGATTGGAAGGGTTTTTCCTCTGGCATGGGGATATTTCTGACGATCCTGTCGGGGCTCGCAATGCTGTTCAGCTTTATCGCGCTCAATATGTGGACATTGGGAATAACGGCGGTGCTGTTGTTGGTTTATGCCCTTCTGGCCGTATTCGGTCGCGTCGCGACGGAAAGCGCCTAGTTCACATACGCGGTCAGCACCACGACCTTTGGCGTCAAAACGCCCGCCAAGCCGCCGAAGCCGAGGACAGCCGCCTGACCCGCGCCAAGGCGAAGCTGAGCTTCACTCTGCCGCTAGGGCGGCCGGACATCTACCCGGAAACGCCAGTGACGGCGACGGGGTTCAAGGCGGAGATCAACGCGCGGAAATGGATGGTAGCGGAGGCGAGCCACACCATGGATGGGGGTGGCGGGCTAGTTTCGAGATTGATATTGGAGGCGCTCATTTGAAGTTGATACTTAAGCGGCTCACATTCTGGAAATTCGTTGACTTTCCCTTGTCGACTATTTGGGTTCTAGCAGAACGATTATCGGGGACTACATGTCAAAAATCGATTTTGGCGAACATGGCGGCGGACTTCGACATTTCGATGTCGTAGAAGAAGCGCTTGATTACATCTCACAGCGCATCGTGGAATTTCGGCCTGACGACACATTTGCAGAGTCCGAAACATGGAGGAAGCCGATCGTACATCGATGGCTTGAGATTCAGGAAGAAATTATTAGGCGGCGCGATGCTGATCTAATGGCCGAGCGAGAGCCAGATTTCGAGTTAAATGGCTTTCTAGCGTTGAAGGCAGCTATTCGGAGAGATTCAAAGGCAGGCGAAGCCCTGTTCGCGATTAACGCTGAATTTGGCTCAAGTGCTGCCCGTAGCGCAGCATGGTTCGCCACACGACTTCCCGACGAACAAATCTCCATGCCTAACACTCGCGATGGGATCATCGGTGTTGTCGCATTCAGCGAAGCAATGGTTGGATCAGGCGATGCTGCTCACAGAGCTAGTCAGATCGCATACAAAAATCTCGTCAAATCCATACAGAATGACGTCGAAGAGCATCGACGGCAGCTGTTGGATTATTGTGAAAACCACGAAGCGAAAGTAGGCGACCTCAACATTCGCTTGGAACAAGAGATGCGTCAGTGGAACGAATGGCGTACCGTCACAGGAGGAGAGGTTCAAGCAGACCGCCAGCAATGGTCTGAAGATTGGAATAGCGCTTACAACGCCTTCACCGAACAATTAAGCATCGAGGCGCCAGTTGCACTATGGAACTTGCGCGCATTAGAACACACAAGGAATGCTAGGCGCTTACGCCTTTCGATCGCTAGCTTTTGCATTATCGGTGCATTTTTGCTTATTGGGTTAATTCCGATTTCGTTGAAATCGGTGCATCACCTCATGGGAGACCCGAATGCCTCGGCTGGGCAATTTAGTCCGCATGAATTAATATTCTCGGCTTCGTTATTACTCTTCTATCTCACCATGTTTTTCTGGCTGATGCGGATAGTAGTGCGCATGTATATGACCGAGCACCATCTTGGTATTGATGCAAAATCCCGTGCAGCGATGGCTGAGACATATCTCTCCCTGACAAAGCAACGTGTAGCCACCGATCAGGATCGGGCAATTGTGCTCGCGACGCTTTTCCGTCCGGTCGTCGACGGAATTGTGAAAGATGACGGTCTACCCGCAATTACACCAGCAGCTATCTTGTCAGGATTGGCTGGAGGAAAAGCTCATGCAGGCAATTAACTACGCACTATCTGCCCAGCTTGAGGATCCGCTCCGCTCGTTGAATTCGGTATTTGGCGCCTTCCCAATTGCCGTGAAAACGAAATGCATCACCATCGGAGAAGGCAAAGCGCCAAGGTTCAAATACCAGAGGGTGTAGTACGCCCTGCTGTCCTTCCAGGCGCACGTACCATTCCCCGTGAACGTTGAAGACTGTGCCATAAACACCGTTCAGAACGCTCATGCCCTCTGGCGCTGGAAGACCCTTGAGTAGCTGGCTTGCCGCAGGTCGGCTTGCAAATAGTTTGTCGGCCAAATTCTCAGCGCTGAAAGTGCCGTTCTGATTATCTTTAACAGTTCTGGCAGGCGCGTCGATCGCGGCCGCTATTTTTTCCGAAATCTTCCGATCGATGTTTACGGTGTTTCCATCACCATTGATCACGATATTAACTTGTCGCGCCTGATCGCGTGCAATAGGTTCATTGAGAGCCTTGATGGTCTTACGATCTTGAGCTGTGATTTTTCCCTTTTTGAAGCCTTGAACAATAGAAATCACATCAGCCAAGAACCCAACATATGCACCCAACTCTTTGATATATAGACCGGCGGCAGCTGCGCTCAAAGTGCCGGCAACAGCAAATTCAATCCACCAACTGCCGGTTCCCGAAGCGTGAACCGTCAACTTCAGGTGATTTCGTCGCCTTTCGAAGCGTTGGAAATTAGTCCCGACTTCCGCAATCATGGCACCGAGGAGTTGGGCATCTATCACCCCATCGGTTTCGTATTTGATGCGAAGGAACGGAATGTCCCTATCGGCAATCACCTCCACCCCACACCTCCTGTTTTTTTATTGGATGGCGCCGCAGCGTAACTAAGAATCAACAACGCTCACCTTGGTTCATGCTGGCCGCAAGGCCAACCATTTGCCTTTGGATTAGCCTTCAAGCTCGGCAATCCGCTCCAACAGCGCCTTTTCGAACTTATAGATGTCAATCGCGCCAGCCACTGAATGGCGCGTCTCATCTTTGCCGGTGAACAGCCCCAGATAGCGGACGTTCTCGCTGTTGAAGTGAAGCCGGGCGAGCGGCTTGCGATTATTGTCGTCCAGCAGGACCGCACAGTAAGACTTTGCATCGCGGATCACGACGCGCGCCGGATCGATCACACGGGCCGCAATTGCCCGC
Organism: Sphingomonadales bacterium 63-6; assembly: GCA_001898545.1. Classification (GTDB taxonomy): domain Bacteria; phylum Pseudomonadota; class Alphaproteobacteria; order Sphingomonadales; family Sphingomonadaceae; genus Andeanibacterium. The sequence goes on from MKUB01000196.1 coordinate 25,093, forward strand.
ACGATGTTGTAACCGGCCAGTTCTTCTTCCGTGGTCACAATCTCGTCAGCGCCAGCCACCTCAACGGGTTCCTCCTCATGGGGATTGGAGGCGCTCAGCGCTGAATTCAGCCGGTCGTTGACCTTGTCACGGATCAGGCCGCTGATCGAACGGGTGATGTGTTCTTTGAAGGTTTCCCGCACCTGCGGAGTGAGATTGCCTTCATGGATGCGGCCAGCGATCAAGCGCACGAACTGATCCGAAGGGCTGGCAAATTCCTTTTCCAGTTCCGCATCGACAAGCGATTGCAGCTTCAGGCTGCCAGCCTCGCGAATGATCGCATCGACATCGAAGGATTGCTTGGCAAACTTCTCCAGCGTCCGAAGGTCTGTCTTGCTGTATCGCTCAAGCGTAAACTCGAAGAACGGCACTTCGTCCATGCGGTTCGCAGCGTCGATGTCAGAGTAGAATTTGTAGATAACGCCATTGGTCAGCACCGCGACGCGCACTTCCTGAATGGCGGAAAAATACCGGAAAAGCTGGGATGCGTGCTTCAGGTTAAGCTCGCCGTTGGCTGGCTTGCATTCAACCAGCATGCGAATGGCATCGCCATCCTTGATGGCGTAATCGACCTTTTCGCCCTTCTTCGTCCCCACATCGCAGGTGAATTCTGGCACCACCTCGCCGGGGTTGAACACATTGTAACCCAGGGCTTGCAGGAAAGGCATAACAAGAGCGTTCTTCGCCGCTTCCTCTGTCGCCAGAACTTCCCGGTGCGCACGCATCGTCCGCGCGACTTCGTCAATCTTCGATCCCAAATCCATAGTGCCCCCCATTCTCGTCGTCACATCTTCCGAACGATCCCCACTACGCGGCCGAGGATGTGCAGTTCGCCATCGTGTGCCACTTCCGGCGGGACCGCCGGGTTATCGGATAGAATCTTCACGCCATCCGGAGTCGGCCTCAGTCGCTTGACCATGCCGCTGCCGCAATACGCAACAGCCCATATCTTGTCGGCCAGCGTCATGCTTTGCTGCGATGTATCGATCAGCAGCAAGTCACTGTCGTGGATGGTGGGCATCATGCTGTCGCCTGAGCCCTGGGCGAAATAGACCGCTTCTGGATTGGCGCTGGTATATTGGCGTAGCCAGCCCCGGCTGAAGTGGCGGACCGTTTTGGTTACCGGGACTTCGAAGGCTGTCGAGCCCATGCCGAAGCGGAGATCGATTTCTTGGACTTCGACCAGGTCGAGTTGGTCGGCCAGCACAGTTGCCGATGGCGCAGGCAGTGCCCCGACAGAAGGATCGTCCGTTTCGCCTGAAAGGTATTCGGCTGTAGTGCCTAGCGCGCGCGCAATCTTGTGAAGATGCGACGATCCGGAACTGATCCCCGACTCTAATTTGCCGATTGTCGCCTGTGACAGGCCAACCTGCTTCGCAAGCTGAGTCTGAGAAAGACCCAGCTTGTTCCGCAATTCCGCGATTCTCTCACCCGTGCGCATAGCAACACACACTTATTCCGTTTGGAATTGCCCGATACCTTCGATATGCCCTTGACCTTCTAATTCCATATGGAATAAATGGGGGTATGGAACACGACCTGACACCTTTGGAAGCCTTGGAACTGGCGGTTACCCGCGCTGGGAGCCAATCAGCGCTGGCGCGCATTTGCCGAGTTGGGCAACCGGCGGTCTGGAAATGGCTGCAATCCTCCAAGCGCATCCCGGCCCAGCATGTTATCGCAGTGGAGTTTGCCACTAACGTTTCCCGCCACCAGCTGCGCCCGGATATCTACCCACTCGAACCTGCACTTCCCGCCTCCGCGATTGGCGAGGAAGCCCCGCTCTGTGGCCCAATCCTATCCGTCCATGCGCTCGCGAAATACGGCAATCCGGCCAAGTTTATGGACGAAAGGGAAGTTGCCGCATGATCGGGAAGACCCTAGCTCGCCACGCCATCAAACCGAACCTGCCCGCCCCCGAATTTGGGCAGGCTCCGGTTACGCTGGGCAGGGGCTCCCCCCTTGCCCCTGCCCAGCCCATCAAACACACGCTGCTGCCCGTCTCCGAACCGGAATGGCGCTATGACCCGGCAGCGCTGGAAGCGCGCCTGGTGGAGCGCAACCGGCGGGTGCAGGCCATTGCCGCCAAGGTGCAGCTGGTGACGCTTGGCCTGCTGGCCCTTGGGCTGGCCATCGGCCTGCCGATCATGGGCAAGAATATCTGGCTGGGCCTGACCTTTGCTCAGGAGGGGCGGCCATGATCGACCCTGCCCAGCGCCGCGAAGACAGGCTGCTGATGCTTGGCGCCTGCCTTGTGGGCGCGCTGACCAGCCTGTTGTTCCTGATGATCGTTGCCGGGGATGCCCGGCCTTGAACTGCCCTTTGCCTTCCCTTGTTCAGGAGCCTGCCGCGTGACCATTCCCCGCCAGCCCATCACCTTTGAAAATGCCCTGTGGCAGATTGCCGCCCTGCTGGGCTGGGATGGCTGCGCCGCGGTGCTTGGCAAATCCGAAAGCCAGGTGCGCAAGCTGGGCACGCCCGGTGTCGAGCGTGAAATCAGCCTGCGCGATGCCTTGCGCCTGGACGCGGCATTCCGCGCCGCCGGGGGCGACGGTGCGCCCTTGCTGGAATGTTATGCCATCAAGCTGGACCTGAAAATCCCGGTGGAGCCTGCCGCACCGGCCTGCATGATTGTGGGTGCCGGGCGCGCCGCCAAGGAAAGCGGCGAGGCCGTGGCCGCCGCAATCGAGCTGGCCCACAATGCCAATGATCCGCGGGCCCGCGTGAATGCCTGCCGCGAAATTGAAGAGGCGATCACCGAGCTGACCCGCCTGCTGACCCGCATGGCCGCCCAGAACGAGGAGATGCGCGCATGATGCCCGCCCGCGCCCAGCCCCCGCAAACCCCGCCCGCCACGGTTCAGCGCATCCATATGGGCAAGGCCCCTGCGGTCAGCTGCCCCGTTTGCGGCCAGAAGGCCCACACGCGCAGCAGCACGGAAATTACGCCCACCTATCGCGAACTCTATTACCGCTGCAGCAATATCGCCTGCGGCATGACCTGGGTGGCCAGCCTCAGCTTTGAACGAGTGCTTTCCCCCAGCGGATTGGGCGATCAGTTCCGCGCGCCCCGTCCGGCCCAGCAGCGCCCGCCGGGGGAGGATTTCGGGCAGATGTCCATCTTTGAAATGATCCCCAAGCCTTCCGGCTGAGGGGGCCCGGCGCCCCAGGCCAGCCCCGAACCATCCGCTTCCCATCCCTGTTTCGCCGTGCCGGTCAACCGGTGCGCGATGCCCTGCACCCTGAAAAGACAGCACCGCCCCGATGGACGATATACTTCGCCAGAATATCCTTTCCCGGCTGCGCGCGGATTACAAATTCGGCGCTGGCGGCGGCGATTGGCTGCGCGGCGGGCGCTGCCCGGATTGCAAGGGCAAAGAGCTTTACATTCATGCCAAGCACCCCTGGCTGCTGAAATGCGGGCGGGAAAACAAATGCGGCCATGAATGGTCGACCCGCGACCTTTACGCCGACCTGTTCGACAATTGGTCTGACCGGCACCCGCAGACGCCCGAAGATCCACATGCAGCGGCCAAAGCCTATTTGCGGGACGAGCGCGGGCTGAACATCGTCAAACTGGCGGGCGCCTATGCGCAGGATTCCTATTTCGACCGGAAGCTGAATGCCGGATCGGCCACAGTGCGCTTCACCCTGCCCGGCGGCGGATGGTGGGAAAGGCTGATCGACCGGGTTCACCGCTTCGGCAAGAAGAAGGCGAACATCAAATATGGCTATTCCTATCGCGGCCATGCCTGGCACCACCCCGATCTGAGCTTTGCCGACTTCGCCCAGGCAGAAGAAATCTGGTTTGCGGAAGGCATCTTTGACACGGTCGCCCTGGGCGAGGCATTCGAGCGGGATCGGCCGGGGGCGCTGGCAGCCTCCACCATGTCCACCAATAATTACCCGGCGCTGTGGCTGGACGATCTGGCCAGGGCCGTGGCGGAGCTGGGGCCCATGGCCCGGCGGCCCACGCTGGTCTTCGCCTATGATGTCGGCCCTGCCGGCATCCGCTTTACCCGCCGCTATGTGGAACAGGCGCGCGAAGCCGGGTGGACCGCCCGCGCCGCGCAGGTGCGGCCCGATGGCGAAGGGACCAAGCTGGATTGGAACGACCTGCTGAAGCGCGGGAAGCTGGCCAGTGCGGATCTGGAAACCTACCTTGAAAATGGCGACATCACGATTGCGGAGAATGCCGCTGAAAAGGCGTTCCTGCTCTATCGCCGGTCGCGCCGCAGCGAATTCCCGCTGACCTTCAAGAGCCGCCAGCTCTGGGCGAAATTCTCGGTCGAGCGGATCAACGAGCTGATCCAGTCCTATGGCGAAGACAAGACGCTTGCCGCCCTGTCCAACGACCGGAAATGGGACATGGCCGCGCGTGAAGCGGTGGAAGTGCAGGAAATCGCCAACTGCACCTTTCGCACCCTCTATTTCCAGCGCGACAAGGCGCTGAACGATGCCAGCTATTACGTGCGCGTCGATTTCCCCGGCAAGCAGGACACGGTGAAGGCGCCCTTCCCCGGCCCCGCCGTGGCCGGTGCAGGCGAATTCAAGAAGCGGCTGATCAGCGTGGCGCCGGGCGCCATGTTCACCGGCAGCAATTATCAGCTGGATAAGCTGATGGAGCGTCAGCTCGACAATATCCGCACGGTCGATACGCTCTATTTCTCCGGCTATTCCATCGAACATGGCGCGTGGATGTTTGACGATGTCGCGGTCACCGATGGCCGCGTGATCGCGCTGAACGAGGAAGACTTCTTCGAGATCGGCAAGGTGGGCCTGAAGCCCAAGGAAGCCACCGGCGAATTCGCGATAGAATATGATCCCCATGGGCTGAATTTCAGCTGGTGGAACGATCTTTATACCGCCTTCGGGCCGCTGGGCCTTGTCTCGCTGGCCTTCTGGCTGCTGACCCTGTTTGCCGAACAGATCCGCCGCGATCAGCAAAGCCTGGCCTTTCTGGAAATTGCCGGGCCTCCGGGTTCGGGCAAGTCCACCCTGCTGATCTTCCTGTGGAAGCTGGTGGGACGCCGCCACAATTACGAAGGTTTCGATCCGGCCAGCGCCACCGCTGCCGGCATCGCGCGCGAGCTGGTGAAATACGGCAATCTGCCGGTGGTATTCCTTGAAGGGGACCGCAAGAAGGACCAGCCCGCCGCCCGCAAGTTCGACTGGTCCGAACTCAAGAAGATCTACAACGGCCATTCGCCCCGCACACGCGGCATCGCCAATGGCGGCACGGACACTTTCAGCCCGCCCTTTCGCGGCGCCATGGTGATCGCCCAGAACGATCCCGTGCGCGATGCGGAAGATGCGGTGCTGGAACGCATCATGCCGCTATTCGTGGACAAGAGCCGCTTCACGCCGGAGGGCAAGGACGCGGGCAATCGCCTGAAGCGGATCGATACCGAAGCCGTCTCTCACTGGATGGTGGCGATGATCCGGCAGGAAAAGCAAATCCTCGCCCATTACCACCAGCGTTTCCCGCTGCACGAGCAGCGCCTGCTGGACCATCCCGAAGTCCAGAACGACCGGCTTGCCTTCAACCATGCCCAGCTGGCCGCCGCGCTGGATTGCCTTGCCCAGGCCATGATGGTGGATGGCAAGCCCGTGATCGCGCCTGCGCAGCTGGCGGAGGGGCACCAGCTGATCGAACGCATGTGCCTGCTGCAGCATGGCGCGCTGGGCGCCGATCTGCCCGGCGTGGTGCAGTTCTGGGAAAGCTTCGACTTCCTCGATCGCAAGATCACCGAAGGGAAGCTGGAGGCCGAATGCTATGGCCTCAATCATTACCGCAAGGCCGACAAGGGCCTGATCGCGGTCAGCATGCCCGAGATCGAGCAGGTATTTTCGCAATACCGTTTCTCGATCCCCGGCGGGACCATGCTGGAGCTGAAGAAGCTCCTCAAGACCAGCAAGGCGCGCAAGTTCCTGGGCGATAAGCAGGTGAACTGCCGCGACGGCAAGAACCGCCACTGCTGGGTTTTCCAGGACACCAAACACCAGGAGGCTTTGCCGGTATGACGGCCCAACAATCCGCGGATGTGCGGCCCATGGCGCTTGTCCGCGTTTCGGACGGAGAGGGCGGCTTTCGCCATGAATTCCGCCCCGTGCCAGCGGAAAAGCCGAAGGCGCGCAAGAAGCCGCGCACGCCGGACCCGATCCACGCCAACCCGGATGCTTCGGCCCAGCAGCTGAAGCAGATCATCGAAAGGGTTGAGCGCCTCAATGACGAGGAACTCGGTATCAAGAACGACAAGCGGGACGTGTTGGCCGAAGCAAAGGCCATCGGCTTTGATACGAAGACGATCAACGCGATCGTCGCCCTTCGCAAGATGCAGCCCGATCTGCGCCGCGAGGCGGAAGATATCCTCGAAACCTACAAAGCCGCGCTGGGCATCGACTGATGCAGCCCGGACCATGCCTTTGCGAAGCCTGCCGCGCCACGCGCCTGATGCGCTGCATCGCTGCTGGCAGTGCCTTGGGCATCGCCCTGATCCTCGCCTCCCTCTCCCTGCTGATCGATTGAAAGGACGACCATGTCTGCCCCTTCCCACACCCATTTCGCTGGCCTGGACCTCGCCAAGGGCGAATGCGCCACGGCCTTCGCCTTCTCTTTCATTTGCGGCGGATGCGGCTTGCAAAACCACTCCCCGCGCTGCGAGCGGCCAGCAGGCTGGGCGTTCATTCCCGGAAGCCGCGATGGCGATTCCGCAAAATTGCTTTGCCCCGATTGTCGGCCCCATCCCAAGGCACCCTCGCCGCAAGCGCGCAGCAGCGCCTTCGCCCTCTATCTGGAAAAGCAGCCGGATGGCGCCTTCCACATCGCCATGAGCCCGGAACAGGCGCTGATGCGCTGGCTTCCGCTGGGCTTCTTTCTCACTCCCGCGCAGGCCCGCGAAATGGCCCGCGAGCTGCACAACCTTGCCGCCCTGGCCGAACGTCCCGGCTCGGTCCCCGCGATTGCCAGCAAGAGCTGCCGATGAAAGACTGGAGCCACCCCCGGCTGCAGAATGTGGATGCAGCAAAGGATGATTGGGACGATCTGGCGGCCGAGGCGCAGGCCGCCTACCAGCGCCGCTATGCCTCCTATCCCGATCTGGTGAAGCTGGGCAGAATTTCGGCCGAGGATGCCCGCGCCGATCTGCTCGCCTGGCGCGCCATTGCCAGGGACTGGCACTGGATCGCCTATGGCGACGGCGAACCGGCGGACTGCAACACGCTCGAACAGCGCATGAAGGCGCTCGACACTGCCGTGGAACGCTGGATCGACTTCGCCGCCAATGAAGGCGGCTCGCTCTTCCCGGCCGACCAGCGCCAGGGCGAAGCCATCTGCGCCATGCGCTGGTGGGCAGAACGAGAGAGAACCTTCTTCTGCCACTACCACCACGCCCGCGAACGCGCCCGCCGCATCCACGAAAACTGCCGCGCCAACGGCCACCCCTCACGCGGGGAAAGGCTGGCGGAACTGCAATCGCCCCAAATGAAAGCTGCCGCATGACTGACGAACCCAAGGGCATGACTGGATATGCCGAGACCATCATTGAGCAGACGAAGGACCGTCTGATCACCATCAAGGAAGTGATGGCGCGCACATCCCTCTCCCGAGCCCATGTCTACACTCTGGTGAAACGCGGCGACTTGCCCGCACCAATCAAGCTGGGTGCAAAATGTTCCCGTTGGTCAGAGCAGGAACTGGATCGCTGGATTGCCGATCGTGCGAACTGACGGCGAAGCACCGTCTGTTATCATCCGACATTTTCGGCCATTCCGGACACGACAACATTGCAGACATCGATCGTGTAGGCCAACATGCTGCCGAACATCGGAACTGCGCGAATGAACCAGCAGGATCGCATCAACTCCGTATCAAACGACTGGGAAGCTGATCCTTGGGATGCCTCCGATGAAGTGGCTGACGCCCAACTCTCTGGCTTCAAGTTGCGGGCTAACAAACCACTCGAATGGATTCCAATTCGCACTTCGGGCCAGTCAATCTTCGGCATCGATGTTTCAAAGCTTACGTCAGCTGATGTGAAGTTTTACACGACACATGATGGCGAAGAAATGCTGCTGATGCAGTTGACTTGGCACGGATGGCCTGACCCGCCAGAATGGCGCTTGGCCTCTCGCCCCCACGGCAGCAAAAAGTCCAGCTGGTCCTCGTGGGGTTATTTTAGCGAGCTTCCTAGAGCCTGGACGATGCCAGAGGCATCCAAATCCTAACGTCCGCTAACCACCCCAATCCGGCCATTCGAAGCTCAGGGGACGCCTCCCGAAACCAGACAATGGAACGAAGCCACTATGTTGTCCTATCATGGCCCCATCGCATTGGCTGCCCCATGTGGATTTCCGGTGGCCACATATCCTTCGTGAGCATGTCAGCCCATTCGCACGCTAACTCCCGGCGGCGCGGCATGTAGGCTGCCCGGTTATACGCCCGCTCCACTTTGTTCTGAGGGACATGCGCCAGCATTAGATCGATCACCGCCCTGTCACCTGGGCGTCCATTTGCGTGCGCATGTTCGTTCATGATCGTGGAGAAGGCCGATCGGAAGCCGTGCGGAACGTGCCGCTGGTAATAACCGGCTCTGATCAGGAGCGCGCGCAAAGTGTTCTCACTCATTGGCCGGTGGCTGTGGCGATCGGAGGGGAAAACCAGCGGCAAATGCCCTGTCAGCGGCATGAGCGCTTTCAGGATAGCGACCGATTGCGGAGCCAAGGGAACGAGATGATCGCCGTCAGCCTCCGCCTTGCGCCCTTTGTCGCCCTTCATGCGCGCGGCAGGAATTCGCCAAAGCGGCTCTGCCCCGTCGAGATTTTCGAATTCGGACCAACGCGCCCCATGCAGTTCGCCGGGCCGAACGGCGGTCAATGCAATCAGTCGCAAGGCGAGCTTGGTTGGGGCACGGCATCGTTCTGCCTCGCAATCAACCAGGAGCTGGCGAAGCTTGTGAATGTCGGTAACCGCCGGCTGCGATTTCGTCTTGGGCTTTGGAGGCAGGATCTGTCCCAGGCCGCCGGCCGGATCGACGGTGGCATAGCCCATGGCAATGGCATAGACGAAGATGGAACTGATCCGTTGTCGCAACCGGTGCGCTGTTTCAATCGCGCCGCGATTGACGACATCCATCAGAACCCTGAGGACCGTGGGCGCATCGATGTCGCCCAGGGGAAGTCCGCCAATCGCGGGATAAGCCTCGTTCTGCAAACTGATCACAACATCATCGGCATGCACTGCTGACCATCGCGGACGCTGGCTCTCCAGCCACTCTGCAGCCACTTTTTCAAACGTGCGCTGGCGCGCTTCTTCCGATCTGGCAGCCTCGAACAGATCCGCATGCGTGGGCTCTCGTCCTCGGGCGAGAACGGCTTTTGCCCGATCCCGCGCCTCGCGCGCATCCTTCAGGCCAATGGCGGGATAGCTGCCGATCGTCAGCGTCTTCTGTACCAAGCGGCCGCTGGCGGCACGGCCGAACTGATAATTCATCCGCCAGTGCCGCCCGCCGACAGGCGTCACATACAAATAGAGCTGTTCGCCATCCGACAGCTTGTAAGCCTTATCCCGCCCCTTCGCCGCCCGAACCTGCGCATCACTCAGCCGCCCCATACCATACTGCCCTAATCCCATACCATACTTCGGACCATATGGCGCACCGGATGCGTGAGAACAAATGCAGACTCTATGAGACGCAGAAAACGCAAAATCGCCCCGATTTCCTATGAAAATCAGACAATTACGTGCGCTGGAAGATCGTAATATGGCGGAGCGGGTGGGATTCGAACCCACGATACAGGGTTACCGTATACACACTTTCCAGGCGTGCGCCTTCGACCACTCGGCCACCGCTCCGCATCGCCGGCTGACCAAGGGCCTGCTGGCGAAGGCGTGGCCGATAGCGCGGGCGAGGCGGTTGGGCAAGCTTGCAGGTGCGTATCTTGGCGTTAAATCCATTTTCCATGGAAAGAACATTCGGACTTGCCCCTTCCGCCGAGGAGATGGAGGCCATCGCCCGCGCCGCGCTGGAGCGGCTTCCGGCGCAGTTTCGCGTGCATCTGGGCGATATTCTGCTGCTGGTGGAAGACTTTGCCGATGCCGAAACGCTGGCGTCCATGGGTATCGAGGATCCGTTCGAGCTGACCGGAATTTACGAAGGCCTGCCCCTTGGGGAGAAAAGCATCGGCCATTCTGGCACAATGCCCGACCGGATTCGCCTGTTCCGCAGCTCCATTCTGGACGAATGGATCGCCCGCGGGGACGAGACGCTGGAACATCTTGTGGCCCATGTGGTGATCCACGAAGTCGGCCACCATTTCGGCCTGTCGGACGAGGCGATGCATGCGCTGGAGGAACTGGCGGAATAGGCTGATATCCTGTTCGTCATTGCGAGCGCAGCGAAAGGAGGAACCATGAGCGAAACCATCCGCTTTGCCGCTCCGCTGATCCATTGGGAATTGGGCGACTTTGCCGGGCTGGGCTATGTCAGCATCACCGGCGAGACCGAGGAAGCCATTCGCGGGCATGAGCTGATGCGGCGGCTGGAACTGGGCAAGAGGCGCGGCTTCGGATCGGTGAAAGTGAATGTCCGCCTGGGCGAAAGCCGTTGGTCCACTTCGGTCTTCCCGCAGAAGGAAGGCGGCTGGTTCCTGCCGATCAAGAAAGCCATCCAGCGCGCCGAGGGACTGGAGGAAGGCGATCTGCTGGAGATCGAGCTGGAGCTGCTTTAGCGCGGTCTGTGCGTGGGCACCTGTAAGTTGTGGACACCTGTGAGTTGTGAATCCCAAAAATTGTGAGCCCCTGCGCAGGCAGGGGCCTCCGCGAATATCGCTCCATCGGGGGAGAGGCCCCTGCCTGCGCAGGGGCTCACGGGGTGGCGGGTTCGTATCCCACACTTGACATTTGAACCTATTTGGTTATATAGGCCCCATCCTGCATCTCAAAACAGGATGTGGAACCGGGAGAGCGGCTCGGCCGGCTTGCCTTCCCCTCCAGCAGCGGGTGTCCCTGCTTTCTGGCAGGGAAATGTCACTCCCGCATCGCGGCCGGCGCTCTTGC
>MKUB01000197.1 GCA_001898545.1 Sphingomonadales bacterium 63-6
TGCCAAACGTCCGCGGCCTGACTGGCGCCGACCGTGGCGAGCGAGAATACCACGGTGGCAATGGCCAGAGACCAACGCCGTCCGATCGTATCGCCCAGCCAGCCGCCGCCCCATGATCCGATGCCGAAGCCGACCAGCGCCGCGCTCATGGCGATGCCGAAAGTACCGCCGGCTACGCCGAATTCTTCGATTACCTTGGGGGCCACGATGCCCAGCAGCTGGGCGTCCATCCCATCGCACACCAGCACGAGCATGCAGATGGCGAAACTCGCCACCGAGAAAGCCTTGAGCGGCGAGCGCGACAAGGCCTCGCTGAAGGTCTGCGCCATCCTTTATTCTCCCTATTGTTCCCGTGCCGGCGCGATATGCCGGTCTATAATCCAGGTCGAAGAGCTGACTGCCAGGGCGCACGCAGCCATCACGCCGAAGAAAGGCAGCACGGATGTGCCGCCCCAGTTGAGCAGATAGCCGCCCGACAACGCCATGGCGATCCCGCCAATGCGGCCGAGCAGCATACCGAGTCCGATGCCGGTCGACCGGCAAGATACCGGATAGCCCAGCGCCATCATTGTATAGATCGTGGAAATGCCGAGGCTGGCCACGCCGCCCATAATGCCTGCCAGGACATAGACCGCCGCTAAAGTGGCTCCGTCCGGCGCGGCGGAGAGGTGTTCCACCATCAGAAACAGGATTACGACTGCGGCGAAGGTTATGGCCGAACAAGCCGCCATCGTTCTGCGCGATCCCAAGATTCGCACCACGGGCCCACCTGCCAGCGCCCCCGCAACCGACATCAGCCCGGCCCAGAATATCACGCCGATTGCCTGATCCTGCGTGAAACCGCGCGACGTGAACAACACCACGCCCCAGAGCGTCAGCCCATAGACAATCGCGGTGCATGCGGAGAAGGCGATGGCGACACCCGCCGTCAGCCGCGTATGGTCGCGATGGAACAGGCCCACGCGGGTGCCCTCTGCGCCCGTTGTCCCGATTATTCCGTCCGGCTCGGGCAGCAACTCGATCTCTTGCCCAAAGATCCGCCGCGCGGTGCGATTGGCCGCGTCTTCTCGCCCTTTTGCGAGCAACCATGACGGGGTTTCCCGCACCAACAGCAGAGCCAGAAAACCGATCAGGATCGAGGCTCCGCCGAAAATGAGGAACAGTCCGCGCCACCCGAAATCATCCAGCAGGAAAGGCGCGATGCCGGCGGCTATCGTGCCGCCCCCGGGAGTGCCGACCGAAAGCAGCGCGATCACATGGGTACGGAAGCGTTCGGGCGTCCATTCGCTGGCCAGCGCCACCCCATTGGGGCCCGCAGCCCCGAAACCAAGTCCCCCCAGCAAACGCAGGGCGGCAAGGGTTTCTATCGTATCGGCCTGGCTGGAGGCCATTGTGGTCGCGCCGAAGAACAGGGCGGAGGCGAACAACATGGTGACTCGTCCAAACCGGTCCCCCAGCCATCCGCCCAGCAAAGCCCCAATACCCGCACCCAGCAGGGAAGCAGTCAGCGAAGTGCCGAATTCGGCCCGGTCCACCCCCCATTCGGCAATGATACTGGGCACGACAAGGCCAAGGGCCTGCGCGTCCATCCCATCCAGGACCAGCACCAGCAGGACCATCGTCACCACGGTAAGCTGAAACAGCCGCACCGGGCCCGTACTTACGGCCTGCGAAAAAGTGATCTTCACCCGGTTGTCCCCCTTCTCCCGGCCGTCCGCTCTGTATGGCGGATCAGCCCAGCAGGTCTGTATTCACCTCACTTATGTTTCTTGCCCCCAGCAGGCCCATGGTCCTGACGGTTTCGGCCTTGAGAAGTTCCAGGGCGCGCAGCACGCCGTCTTCACCCCCGGCGCCAAGGCCATAAAGCGCGGCCCTTCCGGCCAGCACGCCCTTTGCCCCCAATGCCACCGCTTTCACTACATCACTACCGCGCCGCACGCCGCTATCCAGCAGCACTTCCAGTTTGCTGCCCACAGCCGAAACGATGGCAGGCAGCGCCTCCATCGAGGAGATCGAGCTGTCCAGCCCGCGCGCGCCGTGATTGGAAACCACGATCCCGTCAGCCCCGACCTTCACTGCCAGTTCGGCATCGTCGGGCCGCAGCAGGCCCTTGAGGACGAGCTTGCCCTTCCACCTGTCGCGCAAGCGGGCGATTTCATCCCAGTCGATATTGTCCTGCTTGAACAGGGCGCCGGGATGCGCGCTTTGCGTCACGCGATTGCGCAGCCGGTCAGGCAGGTTTGCCTGCGATGGAATGCCGCCGCTCAGCGCATAGCGCCCCATCACGCCCAGCAGCCAGCGCGGATGCATCAATATGTCCGCCGTATTCCGCGCATTGAGCCGAAAGGGCGTGCCGAAGCCGTTATGATAGAGATATTCGCGATTGGGCGGCACCGGCAGGTCCAGCGTCACCAGCAGCGCCTCGCAACCCAACTCCTGTGCCCGGTCGACTACCGCGTAGGAGAGCGAACGGTCTTTCCACGTATAGAGCTGGAACCAAAGACGCCCACCCGCCGCGGCGATCTGGTCGATATCCATGGTGCTGGCGCTGCAGATAGTGAACGGCACCCCTGCGCGCGCGGCCGCCTTCGCCAGCGCCAGATCGCCCTGATACCACAATAGCCCCGCAGCCCCCGTGGGCGCGACCGCGAGGGGAGCGACGGAGTGCGTGCCCAGCATGGTGGTGGAGCTATCCACCTGCTCCACATTGCGCGCCACATGGGGGCGGAAGGTGATTGCATCGAACCCCGCGCGATTGCGCGACAGGCCCAGTTCGTCTTCCGTCCCGCGCTCGACATATTCCCACACGCCCAGGGGCAGGCGCGCCTTTGCCCGCTTGCGCAGATCGGCAATGTTGAAACTGCCGAAGGTAGGCGCCCCCGCCATGGCGGCGTGCTCAGCCGCGGCCGAGGAAGGGCAGCTTGTTCTGGACGATCATCGCCTCATAGAAATTGAGGTGATCGGGCAGCGCCGTCATATGGATGATCGCATCTGCAATATCCTCGGGCTGGGCCGCAAAATCCTTGTCCAGCTTCACTGCGCCCGGCGCGATTTCAGTGGCCACGATACCGGGATTGAACATCGATGCCGCAATGTTGAATTCCCGCCCGTCAATGGCGAGCGAGCGGGTCAGCCCGTCGAGCCCCCATTTGCTGGCGGCATAGGCAGGGCTGTCCGCACGCGGCACGCGGGCCGAGATCGAACCGACATTGATGATGCGGCCATGCCCCTTGTCCTTCATGATGCGGAAGGCTTCGCGGCTGCACAGGAAGGCGGAAGTGAGGTTGGTGTCGATCACCTTGCGCCACATTTCCAGCGACAATTCATACACCGCCGTGCTGTCGGCAATACCGGCATTGTTGATCAGAATGTCCACCGTGCCGAACCGGTCCACCGCCTGCTGGAAGAGATTGGCCACCGCTTCCTCGCTGGTCACGTCGGTCGCAACAGCCAGAGCTTCATCGCCTTGTTCCTCGATCTTCGCAACCAAGCCTTCCAGGCGCTCCACCCGGCGCGCGGCCAGCACAACCTTGGCGCCAGCAGCAGCGTAGCCCAGCGCGCAAGCCTCGCCAATGCCCGAGCTGGCGCCCGTAACCACTGCGACACGACCCTTCAGAATATCGAGGTTCACCGGCTTTCTTCCTCTCTCGATGTTGCCTTTATCAATCTCCACCACCCGAATTCAGGGCGGAGTGCAAGCTCATAGTTGGATACGAAGCATGGTGGCCGATGATTTGCCTCGCCCCGCCCACAAGTGGGAGGGAGCGAGGCAAATCCCTGCCTGCCTAGCGCGCGACGCAGCTATAGTTCTTCGGATCGTTCACATCGCCGCTGCCCGTATAATGCGCCACCTTGGGCCATGCGCAGAGCGGGCGGACCATCGAACCGTCGGCCTTCTTCGCCACCAGCGTTTCCGGCGCCTTGCCGGCGCTCACCCAATTATCGAGAGCGCCCAGTACATCCACCTGGTCAGCCCCCGGCCCGCCCGCGCAATGGCCCACGCCAGGCGCGAGGAACATCTGCAAACCATTGGCCGCGCCGCGCGGATCGGTCCGTTTCACAGCCTCTACATAATCGATCGTACCCACCGGGCTCGGCCCCGGATCGCTTTCGCCATGCCACATCAGCAGCTTGCCCCCGCGCGCGAAGAAGGGCGCCAGATTGGGATCGCCCGCCTCATACATTTTGGCGAAGGCACTGGCGCGGCCTTCCACCACCTGTGCGGGAGTGAGTGAATTGAGATCGACCTGCTTGCCGGGCCACAGCACGGGCACCAGTCCGCCGGTGCCGCCGCCATTGGAGAATTCCTTGCGGTCGCCATCGATCGCCACGAAAGCGCCCCATCCGGCTTCCCCACCCTTGCTGAGCGGCAATTGGGCATAAGACCCATCGGCCGCGCGCACGCCATCATAGGCAATCTGCAGCGCATTCACCTGCGGCTGGGTCAGGCAACTGCCGGTGCTGCCGGGCTTGCACAGCAATTCCTGCGGGTTCCATTGGCAGGAGCGCGGATCGGCGATCACGCCGTCCTTCACCCCGTCCTTGGCATCGCAGGATTTGAGCACTGCCTCGCTCACCAGCTTCGCGCCTTCCGCGCCAAGCGCCGCGCCGGGCTGCGCGAAGAGATTGTTGCGCAGCACCGCGCTGGTCTGGACTTGCAAAGTATAGACCGGGGCCTGCGAGATGATCGCGTCATAATCCTGCGGGAAGCGCTGCGCTTCCATCAGGGCCATGCGCCCGCCCGTGGAACAGCCATGGAAATAGGAGCGGTCCAGCCCCTTGCCATAATAGGCCGCGACCAGCTTCTTGCCCGCCACGGTCATTTCGTGAATTGCCCGCCAGGAAAAATCCTTGGCCTTGACCGGATCGACCACCCAGGGGTTATCAAACGGTGCAGTGCTCGCATGGCCGCCATCGGTCTGCGCCGTGGCATAGCCTGCGGTCAGCCCCGGCTTTGCGGCCTCCAGCGTGATGTTCCCGGCCCAGCCTCCACCGCCAAGGCCCAGCATCTTGCCGTTCCAGCCCACGGGCAGGCGATAGACCACGCCAATTTCAGAGCCTGCTTCAGGGGAAAGCG
>MKUB01000198.1 GCA_001898545.1 Sphingomonadales bacterium 63-6
ATTCACTGGGGTCATGCCGGTCCACAGGGAATGCGGGCCGTTTCTTCCTGGGTCGTGGTCGAAGGCCATCCCTTGCGCGAGGCAGTATCCGAATGAAACTCGATGTCGAGATTGCCCTGGCTCACCGACTCGCCGATGCCGCGCGCGGGGCCATCCGTCCTCATTTTCGTGAACCGGTGCATAGTGAGGCCAAGGAGGATGCATCTCCCGTCTCGTTGGCGGACCGTGAGGCCGAACAGGTCATGCGTCGCATTCTGGAGGCGGAAATGCCTGCGGACGGCATCCATGGCGAGGAATATGGTGTCTCGGCGGGGACTTCGGGCCGCCAATGGGTGCTCGATCCGATTGACGGCACCACGGCCTTTCTTGCCGGGCGTCCGATCTTCGGAACGCTGATCGCGCTCCTGGTGGACGGCTTTCCGGTGCTTGGCCTCATCGACCAGCCGATCCTTTCGGAGCGATGGCTGGGCGTAACCGGAAAGCCGACGCTTTTTAACGGGAAAGCCGTTCAGACACGGCCGTGCCGCGAACTCTCTGCCGCGACGCTGGCCACCACCGGCCCGCAATATTTTGACGATCATGAAGGCGAGCATTTCATGGCCCTTGCCGCCAAGACCGCGCATCGCCGGATGGTGATGGGCGGCGATTGCTACAATTACGCCATGCTCGCCATGGGCCAGATCGACATCGTTTGCGAGGCAGGCCTGAAGCTGCATGACTATGCGGCGCTGGTTCCGGTTGTGGAGGGCGCGGGCGGCACGATGTGCGATTGGAACGGCGATCCGCTGCATGCGGCATCGGATGGCCACGTGCTGGCTCTGGGTGATCCGGCGCGGCTGGAAGACGTGGTCGAGGCACTGGCCTGCGGGCATTGAGCAGTCGGCTTCGGAGTAACGCGCCTCTCCCCGCGGCGGGGCTGCCATGCGCTTGTTTCGGGTAAATTTATTTGTCGCACCAGATTGGATGCATCCCCCTCTTTAAAGATTGCAGGCACGCTGTAACGGAGCCGCTGCCCGCATTCGACGGGCATCAATCAGGGGGTAATCTGCATGAAATATCTGTTCCTGGCCGCGGCGCTTGCCGGGGCCTTCGCTCAGCCTGCCTTTGCTCAGGAAGAAGAGGGCAAGAACGACAAGGCCGGCTTCCGCATCGAAGTGCGTGCGACGCTCGAAACGCCGACCGTCAGCAGCGTTGAGGAAGAAGGCGACATCTACAAGCTCGGCTCGGCCATGGCCTTTGGCGGCGAGGCAGGCTTCGACTTCGCGGTGAGCGATAAGGTGGTTGTCGGGCCCTATGGCACTTATGAAATCTCGACAGTCAAGAATTGCGTTGGCGCGGATTGCCTGAAGGCGACTGACAATTACGCCTTCGGTCTGCATGCCGGCGTCACGGTCGGGGATCGCGGACTGGTTTATGCCAAGGTCGGCTATGCCAGTCTTGGCCTTGAAGTGAGCACGCCAGGCTTGACCGTGAGCGAGCGCGGCGGTGGCGTAGAGGGCGCGATCGGTTACGAGCACGGCTTCGGCAGCAACTTCTACGGCCGTGTCGAGTTCGGTTATGCCGACAATGGCGACATCTTCGGGATCAATTTCCAGCGCCGCCGTGCGGGCCTTTCGCTGGGCGCCCGTTTCTGATCGCCCAGCCGGCAATGCTACGGCAATAGTGCCGGCAGGGGCACTGGAGGCGGCGGGCTGACGTTCTGACGGCGGCCCGCCGCATCTGAGCCTTGCAATTCGGGGCGATCCCGTTAAAGGCGCCCGCTTCAAAGACACGAGATCACTCTTCGGTGATTCTGGGTCCGCCTGGCTGAAAGGGCTGCCAGGGCAGGCTCGATGTGTCTCGAACAAGGAGACGAAAATGCCCAAACTGAAGACCAAGAGCGGTGTGAAGAAGCGCTTCAAGCTTACCGCCACCGGTAAGGTGAAGCACGGCGTTGCCGGCAAGCGCCACCGCCTGATCAGCCATAACGGCAAGTATATCCGCCAGAACCGCGGGACCGACGTGATCTCCGACGCAGATGCGAAGGTGATCAAGAAGTGGGCGCCCTACGGGCTGAACTGAGGAGTACTAGCCAATGTCCCGTATTAAACGCGGCGTTACCACGCGCGCAAAGCACAAGCGGATTCTGGACGCGGCCAAGGGCTTTCGCGGCCGCCGCAAGAACACCATCCGCGTTGCCCGTCAGGCAGTCGAAAAGGCCGGCCAGTACGCTTATCGCGACCGCAAGGTTAAGAAGCGGAACTTCCGTGCCCTGTGGATTCAGCGCATCAATGCTGCTGTCCGCGCCGAAGGCCTGACCTATTCGCAGTTCATCCACGGCACCAAGCTTGCCGGGATCGAGCTGGACCGCAAGGTGATGGCCGATCTGGCCATGAACGAAGGCGCTGCCTTCGCCGCGATCATCGCGCAGGCGAAGAAGGCTCTTCCGGCCTGAAGTTTATACTTTCAGACTTCCTAACGGAAGTTTAGGGTATAATTTAAGAAAAGAGCGGGTGCGAAGCGGCCATACCCCGTTTCGCGCCCGTTTTTCGTGCAGCGGTCGGCTGGGCCGGGTGCGCGGGACGGACGGGTCGTGAATTGGGGGCGCGAAATGGATTGCCAGATCGACGTGCGCTTTTATCCGGCGCCGGCAGACCTGCGGGGCTGCTTTTCCTCATTTTACAGCGCAAGTTTTGCCGTGGCCGATGGCGGCCGCGTCAATGACCTCCTGCAGCCGGAATGGGCCAATATCCGTTTCTTCAGCGGTTCCCTGCCGGATGCCTGGGTGAAAGGTTCGGAAAGGGTGCGCGATGTGCGCTTCCTGGCCACGGGGCCCAGTTCCGTTCCCGTACATTTCGATCTGGGTACCACCCGGATGTGGGGCATCGGCCTGTTCCCGCTCGGTTGGGCCAAGTTCTGTCATGGCCCGGCCACGCAGGTCGCCAATATGGTGGTGGACGGGGCTGAACATCCCACTTTTGCCAATTTCCGGCAGCTCGCCGCCGATCTGTTCGAAGGCACGTCGGACGAGATGGAGGAGCTGGAACGGATCGTTGCCTGTTTCCGGGGCATGAACCGCGATGTGCCCGATCAGGAACGGATCGTGGCGGTTCACGCCGCGATGGTCGTCCGGCGGTGGCAACCGTGGCGGATTTCGCTGACCACACCGGCCTTGGTCGCCGCACGCTGGAGCGGTTGTGCCATCGCTATTTCGGCTTTTCTCCCAAGCTGCTGCTGAGGCGCCAGCGTTTCATGCGCAGCCTGGCCCAGTTCATGTTGGATAATTCCACCAACTGGAGCGAGGCGATGGACGCGCATTATCACGATCAGGCCCAGTTCGTGCGGGAGTTCCGTTCTTTCATGGGTATGAGCCCGGGGGAATATGCCGCGCGCAAGCATCCGATCCTGGGGGCCTTCATGAAGCAGCGCGCACGCGTGTGGGGTGCTGCCGCGCAGACGCTCGACCGGCCGGATCAGGTGCTGGGTGCGCGCGCTCGCGGTGCACCGGCGGTCTGACTGCCAAACCCGCGCATTCTGCCGGGCGTGAGCCAGGGGTGATCCGCTCCTTGGCCCCCTCCGCCATTGCCAGCACAGGGCCATCGCCCTAGAGGCGTTCGCAATCGCAGGACCGGATTGGACATGGGCGAAGTGGAAACTCTTGAAGGCGTCGCAGTGGCGCGGATCGATGCGGCGGAAGATCTGGCCGCGCTGGAAGCGCTGCGCGTTGAATATCTTGGCAAGCAGGGAAGTATTTCCGGCCTTCTCAAAACCTTAGGCGGAATGTCGCCTGAAGAGCGGCAGACCGAAGGGCCGAAAATTCACGCCCTGCGCGAGGTGGTGCAGGCCGCTCTGGCCGCTCGGAAGGATGGACTGGAAGGCGCGGCGCTGGAAGCCCGGCTTGCGGCAGAGACGCTGGATCTTTCGCTCCCGGCGCCCGATGCGCCGAAAGGCTCGGTCCATCCGGTCAGCCAGGTGATGGACGAACTCGCTGAAATCTTTGCAGATATGGGCTTCGCCGTCGCCACCGGGCCGGAGATCGAGGACGATTGGTATAATTTCACCGCGCTCAACATGCCGGAAAGCCACCCGGCCCGCGCGATGCACGATACGTTCTATTTCCCCGATACGGCACCGCAGGGGGGCAGAATGCTGCTCCGCACCCATACCAGCCCTGTTCAGGTCCGCACCATGATGGCCGAAGGCACCCCCCTGCGCATCATCGCTCCGGGCAGGGTCTATCGCTCCGATTCCGATGCGACGCACACGCCGATGTTCCATCAGGTGGAAGGGCTGGTGATCGACAAGGACATTCACCTCGGCCACCTCAAATGGACGTTGGAAACTTTCCTCAAGGCCTTCTTCGAGCGGGACGACATCGTGCTGCGCCTGCGCCCGTCCTATTTCCCCTTCACCGAACCTTCGGTGGAAGTGGACGTGGGCTTCGCGATCGAGAATGGCCCCGATGGAAAAGGCCGCCGCGTGCTGGGCGGCAGCGGGGACGAGCCGGGCCATGGCTGGATGGAACTGCTGGGCAGCGGCATGGTCAATCGCAAGGTGATCGAAATGTCGGGCCTCGATCCCGACCAGTGGCAGGGTTTCGCATTCGGCGTGGGCGTGGATCGCCTCGCCATGCTCAAATATGGGATGGACGATTTGCGCGCCTTCTTTGACGGCGATGTGCGCTGGCTGAAGCATTACGGCTTCTCCGCCTTCGATCAGCCGACGCTTTCGGGCGGGGTAGGAGCACGCGCATGAAGTTCTCGCTTTCCTGGCTGAAGGAATATCTCGACACCGATGCGGATGCGGCGGCCATTTCGGCCAAGCTCAATGCCATCGGGATTGAGGTTGAAGGCATCGAGGATCCGGCGGAGAAGCTGGCGGGTTTCATCGTGGCCAAGGTGCTTACCGCACAGCCGCACCCCGATGCGGACAAGCTGCAAGTGCTGACCGT
The DNA here is from genome assembly GCA_001898545.1 of Sphingomonadales bacterium 63-6. GTDB lineage: Bacteria > Pseudomonadota > Alphaproteobacteria > Sphingomonadales > Sphingomonadaceae > Andeanibacterium. The sequence goes on from MKUB01000198.1 coordinate 4,931, forward strand.
CGATACTGGCGCGGGCGATCCGTTGCAGGTCGTTTGCGGCGCGCCCAATGCGCGGGCGGGGCTGGTTGGTGTGCTTGGTACTCCCGGCGCCAGCG
>MKUB01000199.1 GCA_001898545.1 Sphingomonadales bacterium 63-6
GCCAGATTGGCCCGCGTCGCCTCCCAATCCTCCAGCAGAGCGGGCAGGTGCCGCGCCTCCCCCCAGGTCGAAAGCGGCAGGAAGCGCCCGTCACGCACCAGCACCGCCTGCGGCGTTCCGTCCACTGTTACTCTTGCCAGCCCGTAAGTCATCGAAAGCGCCTCAGTAAGGTTGCTGCAGCTTGTGCATGGTTTCGCCAAGCATGGCATTGGCATCGCGCTGATCGCCGCCGGCCATCTCGATCTCGCCGATGCGGACCGAGTTTTCGACCACCAGCCGCGCCCGTTCGAAGCGGCGGGCGGTGAAGGCCGCCAGCGCCTGTTCCACATCGTCATGAGCGGCCAGCACTTCGGCCAGCACGAGGCCATCTTCCGCCGCCATGCCCGCGCCCGACGCCATATGCGGCGTGGTGGCGTGGACGGCATCGCCGATCATTACGATCCGGCCCCTGTGCCAGGGCGCGGGGAGGAGCTGCCATTCCAGCGGGCGGTAATTCACCAGCGAGCCTTCGCCCAGCCCGGCGCGGACTTCCGGCACATAGGCCCCGAAGGGCGCCAGCAGCTGCGCCACATGGCCCAGCTGTTCCTCAGGCGCGAACCACGGATTATCGGGCACATGCTCCAGGATGAAGGCATACATCTTGTCGCGCGAGACGGGATTGAAGCCCAGCTTCACCGGCCCGCCCAGGAACATCTCCGGCCGGTCCAGCCCCGCCGGGCGATCTGCCACGATCCGCCAGCAGCCCTGCCCGGTGAATTGCGGTTTCGGGCTATCGGGAAACAGGGCCGAGCGGGTCTTGGAGAATATCCCATCCGCCGCGACCACCAGATCGTAACGCGCGGTTCGCCCGTCGGGGAAGCTCGCCGTTACGCCGCTGCCGTCCTGCTCGAAGCCAGTCATCTCCGCCCCCAGCGTCACGGTGACACCGGCCGCGCGGACCCGCTCCTGCAGGATCTCGTGCAGCACAGTGCGCATGATGCCGCCGCTGCGGGCAACGGGCGGCGCGTCCTCCGGCACGGGCGGGGTTTCCATCAGGACATCCCCGGCCACACTGCGCAAGCGGATGCCCGCGCCGACAAAGCCCTTCTCGCGGATTTCGTCCAAAATGCCGAGATCGTCGAACGCGCGGAGGGAAAGGCCCGTCACGCTGATCCCCGCGCCATAGGCCCGCCAATGCGGATCGGCATCCGCCAGTTCCACCTTCACGCCCAGCCGCGCCAGCGCGAGCGCCGCGCTCATGCCGCCCACGCCGCCGCCTGCAATAAGTGCCGTCTCGATCATAGTTTCTTCCCCAGAGCCGGCTCAGGCCGGAACCTGCCACAGGCCCTTGTCGGGCGACATTTCGGCATGCGGCACATTGCCGGTGATGATCCGCCCGGTGCCCCACTGGTCGATCGTCTTCGGCCCCGGCACGTAAGTGGTGGGCACCCAGCTGGCCTCGTCCACTTCCTCAAGGTCCGAAGTGAATTCGACCACATTCTCATTGGGCGAAACGAAATAGCAGAAAGTATTGTCCCCCGCCGTGTGGCGGCCCGGCCCCCAGCTGAGCTTGACGCCGCTCTCATGCATTCGCGCCAGCCCGCGCATCAGCTCGTCCACCGAACTCACATCGAAGGCGATGTGGTTCAGCGCGGGCGGCCCCGGCAGGATCGCCACCCGGTGATGGGCGGAATTGCAGCGCAGAAAGGCCATGAAATCGCCGATCCAGTCAGACAGGCGGAAGCCCAGCGCCTTCTCGTAGAAGTCCACCAGCGCCGCATGATTGGGCGAATGGAACACGACATGGCTGATGCCCACCGGGATCGCCTCGCCCTTTTCCAGCACGCGCGCCTCACGCAGAGTGCCGCCGGTCAGCACTTCCATCGCGCGCCCATCCGGATCGAAGAAGCGGAAGCCGTAATCGCCGCCGATCCCCTGCATTTCGCCCGGTTCGGAAATGATCTTCGCGCCCGCTGCCGTCACTTGCGCGAACAGGGCATCGACATCCTCGCGCGAGGCCGCCGAAAAGCCGACCAGATCGGTCTTGCGCTCGGCATCCTGGCGCAGGCGGATGACATAGGGATGCGGCCGGCCTTCCGCCGCGAAATAGACCTTGCCGTCTTCCTCCGCGACTTCCAGCAAGCCCCAGGTCTTGCCGAAGAATTCCCGCTCCGCCGCGAGATCGGGCACTGCGAGAGCGACATATTGAAGGTCGGTGACACTCGTCATCGGGTACTATTCCTTTTCAAGGGAGATCCGGGCGGGACGGCGATATTCCCGCCCGGGAGAATATGCAACAGAGCCCCTCAGGGCAGCTTCATCGCCACGCGCACACCATAGGTCCGCGGCGGCTCGAAAGTGCCGATGAAGGCATTGACGTTAGTGACCATCGAGACAGTGGAGAGCCGCCGGTCATTACCGATATTGTTGACGAAGGCCGTGACCGACCATTTATCGTCCTCCGGCCCGAACGCGACCGAGGCATTGGCCACGACGCTCTCACCGGGCTTGAGATAGGGATTGAAGCTGCCGTCGATTTCCGCCGCCGAGCGATAACGCCCATTGGCCTGCACCACGAATTTGTAATCATCGCCTACCGGGATGGTCTGCTCGCCGAAGAGGTTGATCGACCATTTCGGCGAATTGAGCGCCGACTTGCCGGAACAATCCACTTCATAGAGGCTCACCGTGCTGCCGTTGATCACCTGCGAAGTGGGCGAGGTGCCACACGTGGTGGGCGGCGGCGGCCCCTGATTGGGCACGTAATAGACGAAGCTGTCGTAATTGCTGTGCAGATACTGGATGTTCGCGCCCAGCATCGTATTGCGCGTCGCCAGCCACTGCAGATCGGCGTCGAAACCGTACATGGTCGCCTGGCCGATATTCCGGGTGAGGAACACCGTGGTCGGCGGCGTGCCCAGATCGTAACCGAACTGGCTGATCTGCTGATCGTGATACTTCCAGTAGAAGCCTTCGATGTTCAGCTGCACCGTATTGTTGGCAAAGCGGTTCTTGCTGCCGATGGTCCAGGCATCCAGCGTTTCGGGATCGTAGGTTTCCAGCCCCTTGGCAAAGGCAAAACCGCCCGAGTGATAGCCCGTTTCGTAGCTCGCATAGATCATGCTGGTGGGGGAGAATTCATACTCCGCCGCCAGGCGATAAGTGAACTTCTCGTTATCGAGCTTCTGGTCGCTGATCGTCAGCGGCGCATTGAGGACGAAGGGCGCTGTCTGCGATCCGCCAGCCATCGGCGGCAGCACGTAAAGCGGGACATTGACCACCGGAATACCGGCATCCGCATAGAAGTCCCGCAACTCCGCAGCGCTGTCCACCAGCGGGATGAACGGCAGGGTCGGGCAGAGGTTCGGCGGATTGACCCCCGGATTGCCGCAGAACAGGATATAGACGTCCGACACGCCATCGAACTTCTTCTTGTCCCAGGTATAGCGACCGGCAGCGGTCAGCTTGAAACCCGGCGCCAGTTCATACGTCAGCTTGCCAAAGGCGGCATAGGAATCCGTCTGGGTCTCGAAATCCTGATAGGGAACCAGCGTGAACTGCGAGAAATAGGTGTTGGTCTTGATCCGCTCGCCGAAATAATAGCCGCCCACCACGATATCGGCCTTGTCGCCGATATTGCCGGCATAGCGGACTTCAAGGCTGGTCTGCTTGTCTTTCTCGCGCGTCTTGGCCCCGTTCATCCCGGCAGTGAAGAGATTGTCGAGATCCGCCTCGCGATAGGCAGGCAGGACACTCAGGGTGCCGTCGCCGATATCGACATTCAGCTCCGCGCTGACACCCCAGTAATCATTGTCATTATACGGCACTCCGCTGGTGAAGCGCCCGGCACGGCCGGCTTGGCGAACGAACAGCGACCCGGCCCATGCCTGCGATTCCGGGCTGAGAATGCCGTTCTTGGGGCCGAAATCCGTGGGGTTGAATGTGTAGCCGGTAAAGCCGGACATGCCGAAATTGGGCGTGGCATCGCCCAGATAGGTCGAAAACGAGCCCACACCGCCCTGATGCGCATAATCCGCCGCAATGCGCAGATCGGCGCCGGGCGAAAGCTCGAGCGCGAGCTGCGCTCTCAGGCCAAACTCGTCGAGATCGCCGGTGCCGTCATCCATATAGGGATCGTGGCTGACATAATTGCCCGACACGCGCACAGCCGCGGAATCGCTGACGCCCAGATTGACCGCGCCCTGCGCGCTCAGCGCATTGTAATTTCCATAGCTGGCGATCAACTCGGCCGAAGTCTCACCGATCTTCGGGCGGCGAGGTATCACATTGATCGCGCCGCCGGTGGCATTGCGTCCATACAGGGTGCCTTGCGGCCCCTTCAAAACTTCAACCCGCTCCAGATCGTAGAAAGTGCCGCTCGTGGAAGAAGGGCGACCGATATAGACCCCGTCATAATTGAACGCGATGCCCGGATCGGAATAGGCATTGAGCGTGGAATTGCCGACCCCGCGAACGAAGAACACCGAATAGGGCCCGCCATTGTTGGTGATCGACAGCGCGGGAACGATCTTGGAAAGATCTTCCGGCCGGCTCACCGCCTGACGGACCAATTCGTCGCCGCTGACCACATTGATGGCAATGGCCGCGCGCTGGGCGCTTTCCTCCACATGCTGCGCAGTCACGACGATATCGGTAATGCCGCCGCCCTGATCGGAAGGCGAGCCTCCCGCCTCATCCGCAGCGCGGGCCACGCCAAGCGGGGCTGCCACCAGCACCGCCATAGCCGAAACATTCAGGAAAAACCTTTTGGTCATGAATCATCTCCCGGGACGTTTTCTTATTATTCTCATTGCTAGGAATTTTTATTCCTACACTCAAGAATAAAACGCACCATCCCGAAAGCGCCCGCTCTGGGCCTCGGATTCAGACGTGTGTCACTCCCTCAACGCGGCTTCGGCCGCTTGCGCCGCAGCCTGTCCCAACCGATCTTCACCGCCGTGACAGAGGTTATCAGCCCAAGCAGCGAGAAGAACCAGATCAGCACATGCCGCCCTGCCCTGTGCTCGATCAGAACGGGGAAATCCCAGCGATGGAACAGGGTATAGACCCAGCGGTAAGTGCGGCCGCGCGTATCGAGAGTGCTGAGCACCTCGCCCGTGGCCGGATCGATATGCAGCCAGGTAGCCGCCCGATCGTCCAGGATCACGCGGAGGACCGGCAATGCAAGTGGCCCGTCGGTGTTGAACCAATAGAGGTCCCCACGCTCAAGAAGTTCGGTTCCGGCGATAGTGCTGGCAGGATAGAGCTCGTGAACGGCCTTCAGGATACGCGGATCGTCGCGCCCCAAGGGAGCCAGAGTGACAGGATCGAGATCCCGGTCCGCCGTGGCCGGAGCCTCAACCCGTAAATATGCTCGACCGGCAGCGGAGGTAATGCTGACGCGTCGTGCATCCGTGAACTTGCTCAGCGCCGGCCAGTCCGCTGCTCCCGACACGAGGCCGGCATAGCTTTGCCGCTGAGCCAATTCGGGCCCCTTGCTTGTGAAAAGCCTTCCCGGATCGACTGACAGCCAACCACTGAAGACCCACAAAACCAGAAATAGGCTGCCCGCCAGACCCGGGATGTGATGCCACCACATCCACCCTTTATACGGGCTGATCTGGCCGTCCTTGAATCGCCGCTTGCCCAGACGGACCCGCAGCAGGCCAATCCATATGCCTGTCACCGCCGCAATGATGCAGGGCCCGGCCAGCCACATAACCACCTGACGCCATGCCTCATTGTCCTGGCGAAGCACCGTGGGATATATCCAATGGGGAACGGAACCTAGCCAGTTCCAGAAACGCTCCCTCCCGGTGGTTTCAAGCAGGACTTCCCCGGTCTTCGAGGACAGATAGAGGGTCCTGCCGCCCTCGCCTGCAAGGTCAGCCTTCCACAGGGGCCGATGCGCATCGTAGCGCCCGGACACTGTCCATTGATCATTCCGGATCGTCTCCAGCCGGGTAACCGGCAATCCGGCGAACATCGCCGCGATCCCGCGTATTTCAGACTCCGACGGCGCGCTGAAGGGCCTGCCATCGAGCGCAGAATAGAACGCTTCCTCGCCATCCCATCCCAGACGCCGCCACGCTGGCCGGTCACCCCGCATCTCCAAGGAGAGCTTGCGCAGGGCCGAAGAACCCTCGACCAGCGCAAGATCTTCAGGCGTCGTCTCTACCGCGGCCCAGTCGATTGGCCGCTGATGCTGCACCCATTCGGAGCGATCGAGCGATGGATAAGGAACATACAGCATCACCAGGCCGGACGCGAACCACATGGCGAACAGCAGGCAAGTGACGATCCCGATCCATCGGTGCGTCAGATACAACCATCGCTTGAAGACTTGTCCGGCCATTGTGATCCAGGTCCTCAGAAGCCGAAGCGCAGGGCAACTTCGAATGCGCGCGGACGTCCGAGAATCCACTGAGTGTCGTAATTCGAAGCCGTCGCGTAATCCTTGTCGAACAGATTATAGACATGGACATCGACCGCCACATTATCGGTCAGGTTCGCGCTCGCCCCCAGATCGACCACCAGATAGTCAGGCATTTCGAGGGTATTGGCCTGATCCATGTAGCGTTTGCCGACATAACGCAGACTGGTGTTCACGCTGAAACGCTCGACCGGCGTCCAGCTTAGCGTGGCATTGGCCGCGACTTCAGGCACCTCGGGCGGCGTCATTCCCGTGTAATCGACAGCGCCTGACGGGAAATCATCATATTTCGCGTCCAGCACCGTGCCATTTGCATCGATTGCAAAACCGCCCGGCAACTGAAGCGCGATGGTCGCCTCTATGCCTTGCGCAGATTGCTGGCCGACCTGCTGGATGGGGCCATTGGGCACCCGCTGCACCGAAAGGTCGTTCTTGACCAGCCGGTAAACAGAGAGTGTCGCAGCCCCCTTGCCGTCCATGAATACCGACTTGATCCCTGCTTCGATCTGGTTGCCGGTGGCATTGGAGAAAGCATATTGCGTGCCGCTGGTGGAAAAGCTCGTCAGATTGCCGATCGGATCGACGCCGGTCACATATTGAGCGAAGAGCGACAAGGTCGGAGTGGGCTGATAGACGGCCCCGAGGCGCCAGGTGAAGTCCCTGAATTTCTTGTAGGCATCCAGCCCCCCATTCAGCGCCGGGGCCTCGCTTACGATGTTCTCTCCTGCCGGATCATAGACGAAATTCCAGCGGCCTACACGATCCCACTCATAGCGCATTCCGCCGATGACCGAGAAATGGTCACCGAATTCGAGCCGGTCTTCAAGGAACAAGGCAAAAATGTCGGTACGCGTCTTGTAGCGGGGCTTCAGTCCCACAGTGTTGAGGAACAGGCCCGCGTCGAAATCATAGGGATCGACCGTGTCGGAATATACGTCGGCGAAATTGTGCGAATAGTCGAGCTTGATGCGATTGATATCGAAGCCGACAACCAGCCGATTGCTTACGCCCTGACCGAGCGATGCCTGATAGGAGAGCGTAGTCTGATTGCCCAGTTGGGTGACATCGTGAATGATCCCGGTGCTGGAAGAGCGTTCGACTACTCCGGCATCGGCATCGTAGAAATAGGCTTCGAGCGTCTGCCAGTGCCGCAAGGACTTGAGGAGATAGGCCTCACTCCGCAGTTCCAGCCCATCGCCAAGCCGCCACTCGAGGCCAAGCTGAGTGCGACTGTCCCGATAATCTATGACGCCGTCGCGATAATCGTAGTTCTCCTTGCGGATCGACGGATCATAGGTCGTTCCATTGGCAAGGGGCGTACCGGAATAGCGCATGGGTTTGTTGTGGCCGCGGTCATGCCGAAGCGTCAGGGCAAAATCGGATGAGGGCCGATATTCGAGCGCGCCCGACAAGGCGAAGCTTTCGGATTGACCGCGATCGACATAGCCGTCCGACCGGCGATAGCTGGCGTCGGCCCGAAACGCGATTGTGTCCGTGACTGGCCCGCCAACTCCGCCAGCGAGTTGCACTGTATCGAAGCTACCATAGCTGACGCGGCCCTGCGCTTCGAACCGGTCAAAGTTCGCCGCCTTGGGCACGACATTGACCACCCCACCAAGGGCGCCCTGTCCATAGAGCACCGAAGCCGGGCCATTCAGCACTTCGATCCGTTCGACATTCCAGGTGTCGAAAGGAAAGGTGATCGAGCTGTTATTGGGCACCAGTCGCACACCGTTGTAGAGGTGCATGACGGAGCCCTGCCCGGCAAAGCCCCTGACCACCAGAGCCGTGCCACCATTACCGGGAGTGGCCGCCGAAGTAACACCAGGCGCGCGGGTCACGGCATCGATGAAGTCGAAATCGCCGCGAGCCCGGATTGCATCGCCTTCAAGGGCATTGACGGTGGCGGGTGTTTCCAGCGGGGTGATGCCCAACCGGCTTCCGGTCGGGGCATCCTCCAGCAACGCGCTACCGCTCGTGGCAGTCACAATGATGTTCTTCTCATCAACCTCTTCTGCCAGGGCAGGAACGGCATGGGCGAAGGCCAGCGCGCCGAGAGAGGCGCCAAGAAGCAGTTTGCGATTGTTGTTCATGATCCCTCATGCTTGTGAGCATCCGACGCAGGGCATCGGGTTGTTTTCTGTTTTCGGCAGGTGATCCGGAAGGCTGAGCTGGTTCAGGCCAAGTTCCGTGACGACTGAACTCGTGGTCCGATCATGGCATTCGCTGCCAACCGCCGGACCATTCGGCCCGGTTCGGTGAAATCCTCATTCCCTATGACAGCTCCCCAAAAGCCACGTTGTTGTTTGACCCGCTGGCGCCCCTCCGGCGAACCGAATGGCTGGATGCGTAGGGGCAATTTCGTGGTGGGGAAGGTTAATTACAGTAACTTCGCGTTACCGTTACACGTTACAGGGGCTTCGCCGTGCGGCGCCAAGGCTTGAGTTCCGTCAGCGGGACCGGTCAGATCCCGAGGGTCTTGGAGGCGATGAATGAGGAATGGATCACCTCATCGCGTGTCTGCAAGCGATAAGACCGCCTACCGGAAAATCCCAAGATCGATCGCATTCGCCATTGCGCGATTGCCTGCATCATTGGGGTGAACATGGTCGCCCGGATCGAATTCGGGATTGATCGCCAACGGATTTGCGGGATCGCGGGTGGCGGCTTCGAAATCGATAAATGCGTCAAAATGCCCGCTGGTGCGGATCCAGTTATTGACCTGCTCCCACATCGCCTTGCCTCTATCATTGTAGAACGGCAGGCCATAGGTCCCCATGACAGTTCCACCGGCTACCTTGATGCCATGGAGATGGGCGCGCTCAACCAGTTGCTTCAAGCCATCGATGATCTGCTCTGCGGTCACATCCTCGCTGTCGGGAATACCGGGTATGATCGACATGTTGATGTCGTTGATCCCTTCAAGGAGGATCACCCATTTTACGCCCGGCCGCGCGAGTACATCCTCGTCAAAACGGGCGAGCGCGGAATCTCCGGCTCCGGGTTTCAGAATGCGATTACCCGAGATCCCGACATTGACTACGCCCCAATGGCGCAGAACCGGATCGTCCTGCAACCGCTGGGCCAGCAGGTCCGGCCATGCCTGGTGCGCACCGGGCGTAGTTGCATAGCCATCCGTTATGGAATCTCCGAAGGCCACGATCGTACCGGCATTGCTGTCGGCGGCCGGAACGCTCAAACCGTTCAGCCAGAAATAGGAGCGGGCCAGGATGGGGCCTTGAAGGGTTTGCGCAGCAGCCGCATCGCCCGGAACGATATAGGTCGGGTTGAGGCCCAGCGCGTGTACGGTATTCACTTGCGTGGGCTCCGGCAGATAGACCGAAATCGCCACTTCGCTAAGCGCCGCTATGGGGAGTTCGACCGGGTCGCTAACGACCCTGGCACCGGGAAACAGCGTGACCGTCGGCTTGCCGCCAAACGTCACGATGCGGTCGGTCGAAGGCTGGGTTGAGCCACCCTCACCTGCCAGAGCTGCGTGAACGCCGCCGAAACTGACTGCATCGCCGCCCAGAGCATTGCTGAATTCGAGCCGGAACCGCTCCCCGCCAGCGCTGGCGCGCACCAGCATGCGCACTGTCTGATCTGACAGGGTGGCAGGATAAGGCACCATGGGTGACGGTGAACTTGGCGGAGGCGGCGCAGGCCGACTGGCCCCATCATTCTTCGATGGGCCGTCCTCCTTCGATGGAGCGGGACGAAACGGCGGCTGCGCCTGCGGCCCAAGCGTTTGCGCAGTTCCCCAGCTTTCAATCCAGCGGACCGGCTGCCCCTCGCCCGCATGTGCCACCGAGGCGGCGGCCAGCCACAAGGCCTGCAGGCCGACGATCCACCTGAAACCGATCACCCTTGTTCTCCTTGCAGGCATGAAGCCGACGAGATGAAGCCGTAAGCCTTACAAGCGTGGCCGCCCGATGCCGGGAAGGCACGGGCGGCCGCCTGATCTACCTGCCCGGCTTACCAGGAGGTTACGCGGAGGCGTAGCCCCAGGGTACGCGGCGTTGGCCCGGAACCGGACAACGGACCGGTCGTGCCGACGAAGGTCGGCCCACGCTCGTCGGTGAGGTTGTTTGCAACGAAGGCAAGTTCCCAGCCATCGTGGCGAACGCCCATCGTCAGGCTGAGAATATTATAGGGCTCAGCCGTGATGCCACTGGCCTGCAGGCGATCACCGCTATGGCTGAGCGACAGGTTTCCAAATCCGTCGAAATCTTTCGCGATCTCCCGGTTGTAATTCACGTCCACGCGGTAATTATTCGAGAGCGTGTTGAGCAGCCGCGCACCCGGGCGCAACAGAGGCTGCGTTACCGCGATCACCTCGTTGACCGTGTCGTACTTGCTGTCGTTGATATTGCCGACGAAGCCCAGGTTCAGCCCTTCGATAGGCGTGCGCCAGTGCACTTCCAGATCGATACCGCGAGTGGTTGCATCGCCAAAGTTGGCAAAGCCGTTCACCCCATCGATACCGCCCGTCACGGATGTCTGGAGATTGGTATATTCAAGCTGGTAAAGGTTCAGGCCCAGGGTCAGCGCCCGGCTAGGGCTGCGCCATTTGAGGCCGAACTCATAGTTCCTCGACGATTCCGGGCTGAGCGCCACGACCGCCGGTACGCCAGCCAGTTCCAGCGACTCCACCTGCACTCGCGACTGGACGATACCGGGACGGAAACCGGTGGCTGCCGAGACGAACATCGTCAGGTCATCATTCGGCAGATAGGACAGGTTCAGACGCCAGGTTTCGACATTTTCCTTGGTCGGCACAGAGCCATTACCGTCCGCGAAAGACCGATCGTCATGATAGGTACGCAGGCCCACCAGCGGGACCAGCTTGCCATCGAACAGATCGTAGCTGACTTCCCCGAAAAACGCATAGTTCTTGGTGATCGTATTGTTGTCAGCGTTTATCAGCAGTCCGGGAAGCACGAGCGCATTCACCTGCGGCCCCTGCCCGTCCTGATAGGAGCCACCCACGACCCAGTGCAGGGGGCCATCGGTAGTCGAGTTCACGCGGACTTCCTGCGCGAACATCTTCGGCAGGAACTGGCTCGAGAACGACCCTGAAGGCGAAAGCGGGATATTGATCCCGAAAACCCCTTCGAGATGGCTGGTCGCGCTGGTTACGGAGAAGCCGTCAAAATCGGCGGTTGCCGTAAGGCTCCAGAGCGTGAAATCGCCGTTCGAATAGCCATCCTGACCGGCGGTGTTTTCGAAATAAGGCGGCTTGACCGAGGCAGTGAAGCCCGTGAAGTTCTGGCGAGGCTGGAAGTTCCAGTACTGCGCCCGGATGCTCACATTATCCCACGGCCGGAACAGCGCCACGACACGAATGTCGTCATTCTTGGCCGAGTTGACGCCCTTCTGGTCAGGAGTGCCGTCATAGGGGCCGAAATAGGCATCGGCCCATCCGGCATCGCGCGACGATCCGCCGCTGACGCGAATAGCCAGACGATCCTTGATGAGGGGCACGGAAACGGCACCGGCAGCGCCGTAATTCAGGCTGTCAGCCCCCACCGTCTTCGAGGACTCAGCCTCGAATGCGTATTCGACCTCATTGAGATTGGGATCGCGGGTATGGAAAATGAAGACACCGCCCGACGAGCCCTGGCCGTAAAGCGTACCTTGCGGACCGCGCAGCACTTCGACCCGCTCCATGTCCAGAAAACGAACCGGCGGAGCGATCCCGAAATTGGTCACGATGAACGGCGTATCGTCGAGATAATAGCCGATGGGTGAATCGCCATTCTGGGTGACCGAACCGCGCAGGTTGTAGAAACGCGAACCGTTCGATTGGCGGAAGCCCTCGAATGCCCCGGGAACACTGGAAACAAGATCGCCGATGGTGGTGATGTTCCGCTCTTTCAGCTCTTCACCGCTGAAAGCCTGAATCGCCATGGGCACGGCCTGCAATGCCTGGGCACCGCCCTTCTGGGCGGTAACAAGGATCGCATCCTCCGCAGGAGCCTGTTCTTCTCCAGTTTTGGCTGCCGGGGCCGAAGCGTCTCCGGCCGAATCCTGCGCATAGGCAGTCCCGGCGATGAGGCCCGTGGCCAAAGCTACAAATGCTGCTGAATGCCGCAAACGCGTCACGATAAATCTCCCCTCACACCTTTTTTCAATCGATTGCATAGATTGTCATTCGGCGCCTGCCAAGCAAATTCACGGATGGCGCATTTTCGACCTCACAATCGATTGCGCAGGGTTGTGCCTCCGGGACCGACAATGTAGGAAAATAAGCAATCGATTGCATAATCAATGGGAGATGGAAAATGAGCGGGACAGGCGCGCTCCGGCGGATATTATTGGTTCTGGCTGCCTTTTTGGCCGCCCCCTTGGCTGGCCAGGCACAGGCTGCATCCCTTCGCGCAGGCGCAGCGAAGGTCGATGTCACACCCTCCCAGAAAGAATTGCCGGCCAATTTCCGCGGCATTCTCGATCATGTTTATGCCCGGGCGATCGTTGTCGATGACGGCGCCACTCTGGCCGCGATGGTGACGATCGATACAGGGGCCATCCCGACCGACCTCTGGAAAAAGATCAGCGCACGCGCAGAGCGCGAACTGAACATCCCCCAATCTCAGCTACTACTCACCGCAACCCATACCCACAGCGTGCCATGGGTGCCTGCGGCCGGTTATGAAGACAAGATCTTCGCCGCGATCCGTGACGCCGCGAAATCGCTGAAACCGGCGCGGATGGCCTATGGCTCGGGCGTTTCCTACATCAACGTCAACCGCAATATCATCGACCCGGAGACCCATCGCTGGTGGGAAGGTCCGAATTACGACGGCACTTCCGATAAGACCGTTGCCGTGGTCCGGTTCGAGACCCTGAGCGGTGAACCCATTGCGATCTATTATAATTATGCCGTTCACGCCGTGATTACCGGCACACTCGATCTTGTCAGCGCGGATATTCCGGGGGCTGCTTCAACCTATATCGAGGAATCGCTCGGAAATGGCGCCGTCGCCGTCTATTCGAATGGCGCGGCGGGGGACCAGAACCCGATCTATTTCAACCAGACCTATGAATTGCGGGACATCCGGATCAAGGATTACGCGAAGCGGGGAGAGGACATCAGCAATGCCATGCCCCCCGGCGGGCAAGGGCTTGACCGCGACAATCCCCGCGTGGCCCTACTGATGAATCAACAGAAGCAGATGATCCTGTCCATGGGGCAGATGCTGGGCGAGGAAGTTCTCCACGTGTCACGCGCAGCGCTGGAGCGGCCCGTGACAGATGCTCGTATCGTCGGCGTCAGCAAGGTGGTCACCTGTCCGGGGCGCAAACGGCTGGATCAGGGCCGCGCAGGATATCCCGGCACCTACGAAGATGCCGATCCGGTAGCTATCGGCCTCAGCCTCCTGAGGATCGGCGATACCGTGATTGGCGGCGTCAATGCCGAAGTTTTCACCACGATCGCCCAGCGTTTCAAGCAGGAATCCCCGTACAAGCACACCATGATGTCCACTCTCACCAACGGAATGGCGGGGAGTGGCTACATCCCCAACGATGCCGCCTTCGGCTACAACACGTTTGAAGTGGTTTCATCGCGGCTCAAGCCGGGATGTGCGGAAACCGCAATCGTGGAAGGGTTGCTCGATCTCGTCGACGAAACGGGCGCACGGTGACTGCCCTGCATCGCGCGTCAAGCCGGAGGAGCGGAGCGATGGCGCCAGTCAGACTGGCTGCATGCGCCATCGCCGCTTTTCTGGCGACAGCCGGTTCCGCCCAGACTCCGCCGGACCCGCGCATAGCCGCGAACGGTACAGTGACACTGGACGGCGTACAGGTAGCATTGCCAGCATCGCTCAGCCCCGAAGCGAAGGCCTATTTGCAGCATTTGATCGTCGACAAGCCATTTGGTGCCGCCGTCCCTGATATCCGGGAGGAACGCACTCGGCAGGATGGGATCATGGGTGAGTTCCTGCGCCCCATGAGAGAACGCTACAAAGTGGACGTCACGGAGGAGCGGATTGGCGGCATATTGACCGACGTCGTCACGCCATCTGAAGGAATCGCGCCGGAAAACAGGAACAGGGTCCTCATCAATGTCCATGGGGGCGGGTTCACAACAGGCGCGCGCAGCGCTTCGCTCGTCGAGTCCGTACCGCTTGCGGCCCTTATGAAGATCAAGGTCATCTCGGTCGATTATCGGATGGCCCCGGAATTCCAGTTTCCTGCTGCCAGCCAAGATGTCGAGAAAGTCTATAGTGCCTTGCTTCAAACTTATGGCGCAGAGCATATCGGCCTGTACGGATGTTCCGCTGGCGGCGTGCTGACGTCCCAATCCGTCGCCTGGTTCCAATCCCGCGGCCTTCCCAACCCTGCTGCGGTGGGAGTGTTCTGCGCCGGGCTCAATGGCTATTTCGGCGGCGATTCCACGGCCCTCGCCGGAGCGTTGCTGGGCAACCTGCCTCCGCTGCCCGGCACAGAGAAGCTCTCGCCACGTCCGCCCGCAGGGCCAACCTATCTTGGCGAAGCCGCTGCCGACGACCCGCTGGCTTATCCGGAAAGCTCTCCGGAAATGCTTAGGAAGTTCCCTCCCACCCTGTTCATTTCAGGGACCCGCTCCTTTGAATTCGCCAGCGCACTGGCTTCGCACAACAAGCTGGCCGCGGCGGGAGTGGAAAGCCAATTCCATGGGTGGGACGGCATGTTCCATGGCTTCGTCTACAATTCCGAGCTTCCGGAGGCGCGCGAGGCCTATGATGGGATGGTGAGATTTTTCTCGGCTCATCTAGCCGAGTAAGCTCACGGAAACTCCGCAGCAGCTTGTTACGCCCCTGACAGGGCTTGAGTGTCGCCGGGCACACACCCGGCGACACTTCACATTACGTCTCCCGTTTCCAGAAGTCCTTGCCGGGCGGCGAGTTTCTCAATCACCGCTACCGTCACGCGCGAAGACCAGCTTCCCTCCGATGAATGTCATGTCCACCTTGCCGTTCAGGAGCACGTCTTCATCGGCCGTCAGGGGATCGAAGGGCAACACAACCATGTCAGCCAGCTTGCCCGGCTCCAGCGTCCCCTTGATGCCTTCCTCCCAGGAAAGGAACGGCCCGTTGGCCGTGTACATGCGTATAGCCTCCTCACGCGATATGCCCTCTTCCTTCAGGCCATGGGCGCGTCCGCTGGGGCCCTTGCGCGTGGTGGCGGCATAAAGCCCCACCATCGGATTGATGGGCAGGTTGTCGCTGCCCAGCGCAACGAACAGACCGAACTTGTGCGCCGGGGTGGCGACCGGGTTGTTGTGAGTGAGGCGCCAGTCATCCAGCGTCTGCTCATAGCGATCCTCCAGATTATAGAGGAAGTTGGGCTGCTGGGCGATCAGGATGTTGTCCTGCTTCATCTGCGTCATGGTCGCATCGGGCGGCATGATGGTGAAGTGATCGAGGAACCAGCGGTGATCCTTCTTCACTCCCGCAACAGTGGCCAGCGACTTGGCATAGGCGTCGACCGTCTGGACAATCGCAGCATCGCCAATCGCGTGGAGCCCCATCTGCCAGCCATATTTCGCGGAGGTGTCGACGATGTCCTGCAGTTCCGCGTCAGAGAAACGCCCCTTCCCACGGAAGCCGGGCTGTCCTTTGTAATCTGCCAGAAGCCACGCGGTTGGCCCGGTAAAACCGCCATCCACGGCCGTCTCGCCGATGGCGCCCAGCCGCACATGAGTATCGCCATATCCGGTTGTCTTGCCGAAGGCGGCCAGCCGCTCGGCGCCCGGATAAGAGATATACATGGTCATACGCGGCAGGGTGTCGCCCATCTCGCCATAGATTTCGCGGGCGCGGTTAAAGGTCAGGGTCGGCGGCGGGTTCTCGATACCGCCCTTGCCGACGGGTTCGTCATCGATAGAGCCGCTCGCGTTGAAGAAGGTGGTAATACCCAGCGAACGGATGCTCTTCAGCCATGTCACGAAGGCCGGACGCATTTCTTCCCAGCTCGGCTTGGGGATGAAATTGCGGACCAGATCGGTCCGCTCGCGGATGATGCCATTCAGTTCGCCATTCGCGTCATGTTCGATCAGGCCGCTCTTGGGATCGGGGGTATTGCGGTCGATCCCGGCGATCTTGAGCGCCAGCGAATTGCTGACCGAGGAATGGCCGCCATTGCGCACCAGCAGCACCGGATTGTCGGGCGTCACGGCATCGAGATCGGAGCGCAGGATGTTGCGGTTTTCCGCCAGATTGGATTCCTGCCAGCCGAATCCGGTGATCCATTTGCCGGGGCCGAGTTCAGCGGCTTTCTTCCGCAGCATGTCCTGAAGCTCGGCAATGCTGCGCGCGCCGCCCGCATCGATGTCGCTTGGTGCGATTGGCATCGGATGCAGGTGCGTATCCGTGAAGCCCGGCATGAGCGTGCGACCGCCAAGATCGATCTCGCGCTCGCCTTCATATTTCTCGCGCAGTTCCTCCCCACCGACTGCGAGAATTTTCTCGCCCTCGACGACAACCACGGACTTCACCGAGAAATCGGCATCCACGGTGAGGACCTTGCCCCCATGCAGGAGAAGGTCGACCTTCTCCTTGGCCATCGCGGGCAATGCGCTTGCCCCCAGCAACAAGCCCATGGCGAGCAAGCGGGCGCTTCTCTTGTAAACTGACATATCGAGATTCCTTTCGGTCAATTCGGGCTACGGCCGCTCAGCCGGTCGAAGACGACTTTTCCGCCGATCATGGTGAGGTCCACCTCCATGGTAAGCAGGTCTTCCGGAGGGATGGCGGTAGGGTCTTTGTCGAGGATAATGAGATCGGCCAGCTTGCCGGGCTCCAGCGTGCCCTTCTCCGCTTCCTCGAAGGTGAGATAAGGCCCGAGCGCGGTGTAGCCCCGGATCGCCTCCTGCACGCTCACAGCCTCCTCAGGGCCAAATATGCGGCCGGACATGCCCTTGCGCGTTACTGCGGCGTAGAGCCCCACACGCGGATCGATGGGGAGATTGTCCGAGCCCAGCGCCAGGAAGACGCCGCGCGCCTGCGGCACCGCCAGCGGGTTGTTATGCTCCAGCCGCTGGCCATCCAGCGTTTCGACATAACGGTTTTCCAGCGTGTAGAGGAAATTGGGCTGCGCGGCGGCAAGGATCCCATGCTCGACCATGGTGTCCATCGCCTCATCGCTGGGCAACATGGTGAAATGGGCGAGATACCAGCGGGCATTCTTCATCCCGTATTTCGCCAAGGTTTCGCCATAGACCCTGGCGGCCATGTCGATCGCCGCATCCCCGATGGCATGAAGCCCCAGCTGCCAGCCATTTGCGGCGACGTCATCGCTCACGGAGCGCAGATCGGCCTCGTCCTTGAAGAAGGGCTGCCCCCTGAAACCGGGCTGTCCGACATAATCCTCGCTGGTCCACGCAGTCGGGCCGGTAAAACCGCCATCGACTGCTGGCATTTCCCCTATGGCTCCGAGCTTGAGGCGCAGATCGCCATGGCCGGTCTTGTAAGGATAGGCCTTGAGCGCTGCAGCACCCGGATAGGCTATCTCCACGGAAGCGCGGGGAAGCGTCTCCCCATGCGCGGCATAGATGCCACGAAGCTGTTTGTAAGTGAGCGGCAGTTCGGGGACTTCGGGGCGGCGCTTCTCTTCCACTTCATCCCCAAGGGACGCGGCGGCGACGATCAGGCTCGTAATACCCAATTGCGTCAGGCCCTGAAGGGAATCGACATAGCCCTGAGTCAGTTGCTCCTGCGTATCGGGCGGGACCAGCGCCATAAACAGATTGGTCCGCTCCCGGATGATGCCGTTCGGCTCGCCTTGCGCGTCATGCTCTATGACACCGCGCTCCGGATCGGGAGTGATCCGGTCGATCCCGGCCTTGTTCAGCGCCATGCTGTTGCCGACGATGCTGTGTCCACCCGCGCGCAGCAGGGCGACCGGATTGTCAGGCGCGGCGGCGTCGAGATCGGACCGCAGCACATTGCGATTCTCCGCCAGATTGGCTTCCGCCCAGCCATAGCCGGTCACCCATTCGCCCGGACCCAGCTCCGCCGCCTTCTTGCGCACCATGTCCTGAAGCTCGGCGATGGAACGCGCGCGGGAGGCATCGACACTGCGGGGCGAAAGGGATTGGGGGTGGAGGTGCGTATCCATGAAACCGGGCATCGCAACCCGGCCCTTGAGATCGATGACCAGGGGGGCCGAATAATTCTCCGTCAGTTCTTCCGGCCCGACAGCGACGATACGATCACCCTTGATCGCTATCGCCTCGGCCGCGGTAAAATCCGCATCCGCCGTCAGCACCTTACCATTGTGCAGGATCACATCGACCGGGGTCTTGGCGTTAGCCACCAGAGGCAGCGCGCTTGCCGCCAGCAGGCTGCCCAGCACGAGTTGCCGACACCACGAATGCTTCATCTCATCCCCCACGCACTGCCTGAATGCAGAGAGAATGCCGGAAGATCGCCTGAAGAGGAGGTGCCTTCCGATGAGGAGACGGTGCCAAACCGACACCACCCCTCTCCCTGAAATGCGAATGGGCGGCCGTCACTCCGACAGCCACCCATCCAATAGAGCCGAATTGTCCTCAACGCTTGTAGACGACCTTGCCCCCGATGACGGTCATATCGACTTTCGTCTGGAGTATCTCATCATCCGGGATGGTGAGCAGGTTGCGATCCAGCACGATCATGTCCGCCAGCTTGCCGGGCGTGAGGCTGCCCTTCTTGCTTTCGTCCCAGGTGAGATAGGCTGCGTCCTGAGTATAGGCACGCAATGCCGCGATGCGCGATACAGCCTCGTCCATACCATAGACCGTGCCGCTTTCCCCCTTGCGGGTGACGGCAACGTAAAACCCGTGAAGGGGCCCAATCGGCAGATTGTCGGACCCCAGAGCCATGCGGACGCCCCACCGCAGCGGCGTTCCCAGCGGATTGATGTGCTGGAGGCGTTCACCTTCCAGAGTCTGGTTGTAACGGCCTTCCAGATTATAGAGGAAATTGGGCTGGGCGGCGCCCCAGATGCCATGCTCTGCCATAGTCGAGAGCGTCGATAGCGGCGGAAGCATCGTCAGATGGGAAGAAAACCAGCGATGATCCTTCACCGGCTTTTCATCGAGAGCTGTGGCATAGCTGTTGATCAGCGCCGCAATCGCGGCATCGCCAATGGCGTGAATGCCAATTTGCCATCCCAGATCGCGCGAGGTGCGGACCAGTTCGTCCGCCTGAGCCAGTTCCATCGCGGCATGGCCATGGAAGCCGGGCATCCCCTTATATTCGTCGATGGTCCAGGCAGTCGGGCCGGTAAAACCGCCATCCATGCCCGGCGCCTCCCCGATGGGCCCCAGCTTGAGCCGATCATCGCCATAGCCGGTCTTGTAGGGGAAGGCCTTAAGCCGCTCCGCACCCGGATAGGCGATGTAAAGCGCCGCACGGGGAAGATCCGCGCCCTGTTCCGCGTAGATTTCCCGGAACTGCTTGTAGGTCGGATTGGTGCGCGGCTGCGCTCCGGCCAAGCCACCCTTGCCGACCGGTTCATCATCGATGGTGCTGAGAGCTTCCATGATGCTGGTAATGCCAAAGGGGAGAACAGCCTTGAGCGCGGAGACGAAGCTCGGCTTCATTTCCTCGGGCGTCGGCGGCGGCACGAAGCTCAGGTAAAGATCGCTCCTTTCCCTGATGATGCCATTGGGCTGCCCATCCGCATAATGCTCGATAACGCCGCGTTCCGGATCGGGCGTGTCCTTCGTAATGCCCGCAATCTTGATCGCCCGGGAATTCCCCACGATGCTGTGATGACCCGCGCGGGTGAGCGCCACAGGATTATCCGGGGCTGCCGCATCGAGATCGGTGCTGACGAGATTGCGCTTCTCCGCGAACAGAGCCTCATCCCAGCCATAGCCGACAATCCATTCGCCCTTGCCAAGCTCCTTCGCCTTGGCGCGGACCAGTTCCTGCACTTCGGTGATCGACCGCGCATTTTCCAGCGAGACCGCACGGCGCGATTTCCCGATGATGTGGATATGCGTATCGATGAAGCCCGGCATCAGCATGCGCCCGGCCAGATCGACCGTTTGGTCTGCCTGATAGGCATCTGCCAGTTCTGCGCCGCCCACCGCGAGGATCTTGCCATCCTTCACCGCCACCGCAGTGGCGGAAGGATGATCGGGGTCCATGGTAACGACCGAACCGTTGACGAACAGCATGTCGGCAGGCTCCGCAGCCGAAGTCGCGAAGGGGAAAGCGACGCAGGCGAGCAAGGCGCAGACGGCGAGAGGCTTGCGTATCAAATGACGGACTCCTTGTGAGGGGAAAGGGCCATGCCGGTTGCGTCAGGCAAGGTGCCCTGAGGCTGCTTTTGGATCGCGTTTCTTGAGGAAGGAGAGACCGATCGCCAGCGCGAGCATGAACAGACTGCTTAACAGTTCCACCCTGGAGCCCGGCTTTGCCAGCATGGCGAGAAGTACGATCCCGATCCCCGCCGCCGTTGCATAGCTGGCATAGGGGTGGAACCACATGCGGATGACAAGGCGCTCCGGGGCTTCTGCCTCAACCCGGTTACGCATCCGGATCTGCGCGAAACAGACCAGCAGGTAGATGAACAGCATGATTGCCCCGGAAGCATTCACCAGGAAGCTGAACACTACCTGCGGCGAAAAGACGGAAGCGGCCAGCGCCGCATAGGCAAACAGGCTGCCGATCAGGGTGGAGCGCACCGGCACCTTGCGCTTGTTCAGCGCCACGAGCGCCTTGGGCGCATCGCTCTTTTCCGAAAGGACGAACAGCACGCGCGAGGTGACGTAAAGGCCCGAATTGAGGCAGGAAAGCACGGCGATCAACACCACCCCATTCATGATGTCCGCCGCATAGGGGATGCTCATCACCGCCAGCGCCGCCGCGAAGGGGGACTGGCCCGGGACAATGTCGGTCCAGGGGATAATTGAAACGATCAGGAAGATCGACACGAGATAGAACAGCAGAATTCGCAGCGCCACGCTGCCCGTGATCCGGGCAATGGTCTTGGCCGGTTCCTGAGATTCCGCCGCAGCAATGGTGGCGATTTCAGCGCCGCACAGGGCAAAGATCACGGTGGTTACGCCAGCCAGTACCGCACCCCAGCCATTAGGGGCGAAGCCGCCGAAATTGACGAGCGTGGCAAAGGTTGGCCCGTTGGGCGATGTCGCCCCGAAGGCCCACAAGCCGGCGACCCCGATGAAGGCGACGATTGCCAGCACCTTCATCAGCGAAAACCAGTATTCGAACTCGCCATAGGATCGCGCCGAGAGCAAGTTTACCCCGGTAAGACCGGCCTGCAGCATCACGCCGATCAGCCAGACAGGCAGGTCGATCCATTGGGCCAGGATCACCGCCCCCGCTATCGCCTCGATGGCCACCACAACCACCCAGAAATACCAGTAGAGCCAGCCGCAAATGAACCCGAAACGGTCCCCCAGCCCGGCCCGCACAAGCTCCGTGAACGATCCGGCGCCGGGCATCAAGCTGGCCATTTCGCTCAACATGCGCATGATCATCAGGATGACGATACCAGCCACGCCGTAGCTCACCACCACCGCCGGCCCCACTTGCGAGATGGCTGTGCTGCTCCCTACGAACAGCCCCGCCCCGATGATCCCGCCAATCGCGATCATGGATACGTGACGGGCCTTCAAGGAGTGGCTGAGGCGGGCTTGCTCTTGTTCAACCGTAGTGTGCATTCGTCATCCCTGTTTGTTCTGGATAGGCGAGCCTCACCCCGGCATCACCGCCGTGCAGACCAGTTTCATGTTTAGATATTCATCCAGGCCATAGCTTGACCCTTCGCGCCCGAAACCGGACTCCTTCACGCCGCCAAAGGGCGCAACTTCGGTAGAGATCAGGCCGGTATTCAGGCCGACCATGCCATATTCCAGCGCCTCGCTGACGCGATGGCTGCGGGAAAGGTCGTTGGTGTACAGATAGGCAGCAAGCCCGGCCCGCGTGTCATTGGCCAGAGCAATGGCCTCCGCCTCTGTTTCAAAGCGCACGATACCTGCGACGGGACCGAATGTCTCTTCGCTGCACAGCCGGGCGGAGGCGGGCACATCGGCGATCAGAGTGGGCTGGAAGATATGCCCGGCCCGGCCCTTTTCACCTCCGACAAGCAGCTTTCCGCCTTTGGCAAGGGCATCCGCCACATGAGCCTGAACCTTCTCGACCGCCGCCGCATTTATCAACGGGCCAACCTCGACCCCGGCTTCCAGCCCATTGCCCATCCGCAAGGCTGCAACCCGATCGGCCAGCCGAGCGACAAAGCGATCGTAAATACCGCCTTGCACGAGGAAACGATTGGCGCAGACGCAGGTCTGCCCCGCGTTGCGGAACTTGGATGCGATAGCGCCTTTCACGGCAGCTTCCACATCGGCATCGTCAAACACCAGGAAAGGAGCATTACCGCCCAGTTCCAGGGACAGGCGCTTCACGGTTTCCATGCAGCGCGCCGCCAGCATCTTGCCGACAGCCGTGGAGCCTGTGAAGCTCAGCTTGGCAATCGCCGGATGGGAAACCAGTACATCGCCGATCCCCTTCGGCGCCCCGGTCACAATGTTGAAGACGCCAGCCGGAACGCCAGCTTCCTCGGCCAGCACGGCCAGCGCCAGAGCCGAGAAAGGCGTGAGCTCGGAAGGCTTGAGAACCATCGTGCAGCCTGCCGCAAGCGCCGGCCCGGCCTTGCGGGTGATCATCGCCAGCGGAAAATTCCACGGCGTGATCGCGGCCACGACGCCCACGGGTTCGCGCAGGACCTTCAGCCGCTTGTCGGCAGCATGGCCCGGAATGATGTCACCATAGGCGCGCCGGGCCTCCTCACCGAACCAGGTCAGGAAGGAAGCCGCATAGGCCACTTCCCCGCCAGCTTCGGCAAGCGGTTTGCCCTGCTCCATCGTCATGATGCGAGCCAGATCGTCCCGGTGAGCGAGAACGAGTTCGCCCCAGCGCCGCAGAATCGCCGCGCGCTGCCCGGCGGCCAGAGCGCGCCAGTCAGCCTGTGCCGTCCGCGCCGCACTCACTGCCGCCTCGGCATAGGCCGCCGAAAGGTCTGGAACAGTACCGATCACTTCATCGGTGGCCGGGTTGGTCACCTCGATATTGCCCTGGGCGCTGATCCAGCGGCCACCGATAAAGGCCTGGCGGCGCAACAGATCAGGGCGAGACAATGGGATCGCCTTCATCGCGCAGACCTCTCCCACCTCGCTCACGAAACTGCCGAAAGCGCGGTTTCGATGGCATCCAGCCCTTCGTCGACAATCTCGTCAGAAGCAGTCAGCGGCACGAGAATGCGCACTGTCTCACCAATGGCCCCGCAACTGAGGACCACCACGCCAGCGTCGAGCGCCTTGGAAGAGACGAGCTTTCCGCCATTGGCGAGCGGCTTCTTGTCGGAAGCGTCAATCACGTCGAAGCCGACCATGCCGCCCAGCCCTCGCGGCTCCGAAATGCCGATCAGGTCGTTGCGGCCGCGCCATCCTTCGATCCGCGCGCAAACCCGCGCGCCGATCGCATAGGAGCGCGCAAGAAGCTTTTCCTCCTCGATAATATCGAGCACCGCCAAGGCGGCCGCGCAGCCGATAGGCGAGCCGCCGTAGGTTCCGCCAAGGCCGCCCGGCTCCACCCTGTCCATCAAGGATGCCCTGCCAATGACGCCCGAAAGCGGAAAGCCGCCGGCAAGGGATTTGGCCACCGCCACCAGATCGGGCTCGATACCGCTATGCTCGATGGCGAACATCTTGCCGGTGCGGGCGAAACCGGTCTGGACCTCATCCGCGATCAGCACGATTCCGTGTTTGTCGCATATCATGCGCAGTGCTTGCAGGAATTCGGGAGGCGCAACGTTGAAGCCGCCTTCGCCCTGGATCGGCTCGATAATGATGGCAGCAACCCCGCCGGGGTGAACATCCGCCATGAACAGGAATTCAAGCGCCCGCAGGCTGTCTTCGGTCGACACGCCCTGCGAGAGGTTCGGAAAAGGAACATGGAAAACATCGGGCAGAGATGGCCCGAACTGCCACTTATAGGGATTGACCTTGCCGGTCAGAGCGCTGGCAAGCGCACTGCGTCCATGGAAGCCCCCAGTGAATGAGATCACCGCACTGCGGCCAGTGGCAGCGCGTGCGATCTTCACCGCATTCTCGGTCGCCTCCGCCCCGGTTGTGAACAGAATGGTGCGGGCGGTATCTTCGAACGGAGCAAGCTCGTTAAGCCGCTCGGCCAGCTCGATATAGCTTTCATACCCCATGACCTGAAACGACGTGTGGGAGAAGCGAGTAAGCTGGTAAGTGACCGCTTCGATCACGCGGGGATTGAGGTGTCCGACATTGAGGACAGCGATGCCACCCGCGAAATCGACATAGCGATTGCCCTCGACATCCCAGATTTCCGCATTGGCAGCACGATCCGCAAAAACCGGCGTGGCGGTGGCGACACCGCGCGGAACGGCATTCTGGCGCCGGACGAGGAGACTATCATTCGACATCGAGTTTCAGGTCTTTCCTAGAAATTCAGAAAAGAAGGGCGGATTCGAGAGGGGTACCTCCGAAATCCGCCCCAGTGGGTGGCTGTTAAAACGAGAGAGCCGCCGTCAGGCCGACAGTACGGGGACGGACCACAAAGGTCGTAAACACCGGCTGGTTGCGGGTATGGCCGAGGCCCAGCTGCGGGGCCGCGTTGAAGGCGTTGTTCACATAGAGCGAGACGTCGATATCGCCGAATTCCACGCCAGCGCGCAGGTTCACGATCTCATAGGCCTCGGTGACCGGGGCATTGACGTCATAGTTGAAGGAACCGGGATCGGTGGCGCCGGTGCGGCCTTCCTTGCTCTTGTAAGTGTAATCGCCGCGAATATAGGCGGTCCGTTCGCCCACCGGATAACGGAAATCGCCGGAAAGGGTGACGGTCCAGGGCGAACCCGAATTGGGAAGCACCGATCCGCCCGTATAGAGCGTGCGACCATTGATGATGATGTCATCCTTGAAGGTCGCGCTGGTGTAACCGACCTGCGCCCCGAGAGTGAGGCCTTCGACCGGCTTCAACACCGCCTGAAGGTCGAAACCCTCGCTCTTGGCAGCCCCAAGATTGTCGGTCAGCGACTGGAGGCAGCTGCTGACGGACACGGTGGACTGGATGTTGGACCAGTCGATGTGGAACACGCTGCCATTGAGGGCGAGCAGGCCATCGAACAGGCGGGCCTTGGCCCCCGCTTCATAGGACCAGACCGAGTCCGAACCATAGGTCTGCGGCGAAGAGGCGCGCCCATCGCCATCCACATAACCGAGCGCGACCAGTTCCGCATTGCAATTGCCGGGAAGCGCGATCTGCGCGCCGCTCGGGCGGAAGCCTTTGCTGACCGTGGCATAGACCATGGCATCCGGTGTTGCCTGATAGCTGATGCCGAATTTGGGGGTGACCGCCGTATCCGATCCCGAAGCCGCGCTGTTCAGATAGACAGGGGCAAAAGGCCCCTCACCCGGCTTATATTCTCCGATGGCGACAGCCTCGCAGGGAATGGTACCCACCCCGGTGCCGGGGATACAGGCCTTGCCGCGCGGGGCGTTGAGGTTGTTGGCAGGGCCATCATAGACCGCCTCATAATCGATCTTGTTTCGCGAAACACGGATGCCAGCGGTCAGCTTCAGGCCAGCAAGCAACTCATAGGTCGCATCGGCAAAACCGGCCAGCTGGGTATCGATCGCCTGGAAGTCCGAGAAATAGCTGGCAGTACCGTTGAGCTGCTCCACCCCATAATAGTTCACGAAGGCGCTATAGCCGGGACCGAACGGCGCCCCCCCGCTGCTCACGCCGAACAGCGGATCGAGGAAGGGTAGGAAATTGGTTTCCGAAAGCTGCACCGCGCGCTGCTTGTTATGGGAATAGAAGCCCCCGACCACCCAGCTGAGCGGCCCAGCATCGGCCGACTGCAGGCGAATTTCCTGCGTGAAGTTGCGCTGCGTATTATCGACGGTGGAGATTGCTGAATCGCCCGGCTTGGGAACCTGACGCCCGGCGTAGGACACCTGATAGATGTTCGTGTAATCGAGCGTCTGGCTCGCATCGCGCTTGAAGTAAGACGTGGTGGAGATCAGGTCCGCGAAGCCGAGTTCCGCCTCGATCTTGAGCGACGGCATCAGGAACTTGTCCTTCTGCGGTTCACCGCCCTTGTGATCGAGCGCGAGATGGGTCGCATCCACCGTCGGGTTCCAGCGCGGTGCGGCGTAATCGGCGGAGTCGAAATCGGAGAGCGCAACCCAGGCGCTAGGAACGGCGTCCGGCGTATAGAAGCTCTGGTAATTGACCGACGGCGTGATCGTGATCGTTTCGGTGGGCTTCAGCGTCATCGCCAGGCGCGCAGCGAAAGTGTCGCCGGAGTTCACATCCTCCTTATACATGGCCTGATCCGCGAAGATCAGCGATGCGCCGCCCAGTGCACCCTTGGTGTCCTGGACCAGCGGCGTGCCCGTAACCTTATCGATGAAACCACCCTCGTGGCGGAAATAGGCGCTGGCCCGAATGCCGATCTTGTCCTCAATCAGCGGTCCGCCAATCGCAAAGGCCGCTTCATAACTTTCCGATCCGTTGACCGTGGACGCCAGATCGGCGCGTGCCATGCCGCTCCATTCCGTGACGCTCGCCGCGGGCTGCAGGAAACGGATGGTGCCGCCTTCGGACCCGGCGCCGAACAGCGTTCCCTGAGGGCCGCGCAGCACTTCGACCCGCTCAAGGTCGAACAAGGCAGGATACATGATGGACGAAGCGACGCCCAAGGCACGCACCTGGATCGGCGTATCGTCAATATAGACACCAATGGTCGAGGCGCCCGCAGCGGAAGAAATGCCGCGAATGGAGACATTGCTCACCGCCGTGCCGCTCTTGCGGATCGAAACACCGGGGGTCAGGCGGGCAATATCGTCCACATTGCGCAGGCCCTGCTTCACCACGTCGCTGGGCGTAAGAGCGCTGACGCTGATCGGAACCTTGGAGAGCGCTTCGCTTTTCCGCGTTGCGGTAATAACGATCTCGCCGACGTCCAGATTATCCTTTTCTTCCGCCTGTGCGAAGGCGGGCGACGCGGCAGCGCCAATCATCAGGCAAATCGCCAGCTTGGCGACTGTCCCGTTCAATACGTCTAGATGCCTCATGTTTTTACCCCCTTTTTCAGTCGGATAGGGTGGTCCTCATGTTTTACTTCGGACCCGGTTATCGTTTGTGGGGAGATCGTATTTCCTGAGGGCGGAGGCGATAGGTGCTTTTGAGACAGCTACTGGTGACCAAGAGTCACCATTGTTGTGCAGCGCAGCAATTGATGCTTGCGAATTGTAGAAATCGCGGCATCTTTGTGTAACCGGGCTGACCAATTTGCGTGGGCGCGGTTCATCGGCAACGAAGGGAGTCCAATGAAAGCGTCGCGCTCGGTTCCGTCTCTCGCCATGTTGCGGGCGTTCGAAGCCTTTGGGCGTGCCGGTGGCATCCGGAAGGCAGCGCAACTCCTCAAGGTCGATCACGCAGTGGTCAGCCGCCACCTTTCGGCACTGGAAGCTTTCGTGGGGACCGGACTGATCGACCGGAGCAATGGAACCCGCTCCCTCACCCCGGACGGGGTGGAATATCATCGACGAATTTCGGCCGCCTTCCAGGATATTTCCAATGCCACGCTGATGCTCCGCAAACGCCATGACCAGCAATTGCTGATCTGGTGCAGCCCTGGCCTCGCCTATCATTGGCTAAGTCCGCGCCTTGTGGATTTCTCCTTGGCCCATCCCGACATTGCCTTCGAATTGCGGCCGATGGATTACGCCCCGGATATGTCGATCAACGAGGCGGACGCGGACATTCGATATGTGCGCCATAATGCCGACACGGTACCCCCCAAGGATTGCCGTTGGATCGAGCTTGCCGCGCCGCCGATCTATCCCGTTGCCAGCCCCGCTTTTGCCGAGAGCATTGCGGGCAAGCTGCGGGATGCGCAGGATCTCCAGTCGATGCGCCTGTTGCACGAAGAGAGCGATCTGGAATGGCGCCTATGGTTTGAAACCCAGGGGGTGAGGCTTCCGGATTCGACCATGGCAGGCCCGCGCCTGTGGCACGCGCACGTTCTTCTCGATGCGGCAATGAGCGGGCAGGGTATCGCTCTGGCCAATGATTTCCTGGCTCGCAATGAACGGCTCAGCGGCCAGCTGGTTGCGCTTCAGCCAACCGAAACTCCCTTCAAGCCCGCCTCCATCGGCTCCTATCGCTTCACTGCACGGACGGACCGATGGCATAGCAATGCCCTTGCCAGATTCCGCAATTGGTTGATCAGGGAAGCCAAGGAGTAACAATTACCCGGGACGATCAGCCACGGCAGCTTCCCTGGAGGTTATGCTGCAGCGCTCATCGAAGCGCCGGGCGAGTTCCGCAAGACTGACCCTGCCCAGCCGTGCGATCAGCAACGCCTCCGCTTCATTGAGGGCACTCTCCAGAGCCTCATTGACGACCCTCTCAACCGCGCAACTGGCGTTCGGATGCTCATTACCGATCGTGAAGAGACGGGGTCCGCCAACGGCGCGATGAACGTCCAGCAAGGTCACCGCTTGAAGGTCAGCCGCAATGACCCATCCCCCGCCGTGTCCTTTCTCCGATCGCACATATCCCGCGTCCCGCAGGCCGGCCATTGTCCGGCGCACGACTACAGGATTTGTGTCGAGCATCCGCGCAATCTCTTCAGAGGTCATCGGGCCATCATGGCGCGCCATATGGAGCAGCACATGGAGCATTCGTGACAGGCGACTATCATTGCGCATGGCAGGATCTTTCGCAGGCTTGCCGGGATTGGCAAGCGCCCAGATTCACGATACTTATGATGTTACATGATTCCAGGAGCAAAGAGAATGGCCGCATTTGAAAATCCCGACCACTGGGACATCACCGCGCAGCATTACGAGAAGACCGCCCATCCCTTCACCGCCCTTTATGCCGAGGCCGCCCTCGCACTTGTGGAGCTTAACTCCGGCAGCCGCGTGCTGGATGTCGCAGCAGGGACCGGGGCGCTAGCCTTGCTGGCAGCGCAAACCGGAGCGCAAGTGCTGGCAACGGATTTTTCATCCGGCATGATCGCCCGCATTGCGGCACGGAATGTGCCGAATATCGAAGCCAGGGTCATGGATGGCCAGGCGCTCGAGCTGGAGGATGGCAGCTTCGACGCGGTATTCTCGATTTTCGGTGTCATCATGTTCCCCGAATGGCGCAAAGGTCTTGCAGAAATGGCACGAGTGACTCGCCCGGGCGGGCATGGCGTGATCGCAACCTGGCGCGACCAAGGGGCCGCGACTTTCCTGTTGCTCGGCCAAATCCGCCGCAAGCTGTTCCCCGAACGCGAGGGTATGACGATGCCGGAAGCGGTGAGAGCGATGAGTGAACCCGAGGATCTGGTCCGGGAACTTATTGCCGCCGGATATCGAGAGCCCCGGATTGAACGGGTCACTTTTGACTACCTGCTCGACGTTGCCGCACTGGCAGAACCGGACACGCTATTCGGCATGTCTCCCGACTGGACGAGCCTCGATCAAGCCGAGAAAGACTCCGTCGTTGCCGAGGTGAGAGAGATGGCAGGGGAACGTGCAATCCTGCCGATACCTTCGACGGCGCTGATTGCAGTAGCGCTACGATAGGCGGCGCCCGTGTTTCCACCCATGCGTTCGGGCGACAACATTACGGGCATTTTCGGATCGCCCACTCAAACACCACGCCCAAAAACGTGCGTCCTGTTACAATAAATTACAAATGAATCCTCCCCTGCCTCGTATGTCCGCTTGGCAAAGCCGTCTATCCTTTGCAAAATCATACCAAATACAAAAGCGGGACTCATAGTCCCGATTGAGGGGACGACCATCATGCACCTGCGGCTTCGCCTGCTTCTTCCCGCCTTGTTTCTTCCTGCTTACTTTTTGCTTGGCATGGGGGCGCAAGCCAGCGCTCAGGAAGCGCATGCGCATATGGATATGCCCGCTCAGGCGCCGGCCTCTGCACTCAGACAGTCACGTTGGTCCGATCCCGCGTCGTGGCCCGATGGGAAGGTGCCGAGCGAAGGCGATGCCGTGCGGATCGGCCGGGATCGGGAGGTCATCCTCGATGTCAGCCCGCCCGCCCTGCGCAGCCTGACGATCGACGGCAAGCTGAGCTTCGCGAATGATCGTGACCTCGAACTGAAGAGCGAGTGGATCCTGCTGGCTGGCGGTGAGCTCGAAGTCGGGACGGAAGCAAAGCCCTTCACGCGCAAAGCCACGATTACCCTGACCGATAACGTCCCCAATGAAGACATCAACACCATGGGGGACCGGGGCATCATGATGATGGCCGGCACCCTCAACCTGCATGGGGACCGCACACATACCTGGACCAAGCTGGCAAAGACGGCAAAGGCCGGCAGCGCCACGATTGAAGTGCTGGATGCCAAGGGCTGGCGCAAAGGCGACGAGATCGTGCTCGCCTCAACTGATTTCGATCCCAGACAGGCGGAACGGCGAACCGTCACTGCCATCAAGGGAAATGCGATCACGCTCGATAGGCCGCTCGAATATATGCATTTCGGGGAAATCACTTTCGGTGTGGACGAGCGTGGCGAGGTCGGCCTGCTGACGCGCAACATCCGCATTCAGGCTTCCGACGATGCGGAGAAATCCTATTTCGGTGGGCACATCATGGCGATGGCCGGATCGAAAATGTACGTTTCAGGCGTCGAGCTCAATCGCATGGGGCAGCACCTGCACCTCGCCCGCTATCCCATCCACTGGCACATCATTGGCGAAGGGCAGGGCCAATATATCCGCAATTCCGCCATTCACGACACTTACAGTCGCTGCGTGACGGTGCATGGCACCAACAATCTGCAGATTGAAAACAACGTCACCTTCAACACGGTGGGCCATTGCTTCTTCCTGGAAGACGCAGTGGAGACCGGCAATCAGTTCGTTCACAATCTGGGGATCATGACCAAGTGTCATCCGACCCAGCCCTGTATTCCCACCAATCTGGGCCCAGGCGGAACAAGCTCGGGAACGGCAGGCCAGCGTTCCAAGGATGTGTTGATCCCTTCGGACAATACAGCCTCCACTTTCTGGATCACCAATCCTGACAATATCTACCGCGATAACGTAGCTGCCGGGTCAGAGCAGACGGGCTTCTGGTTCGCTTTGCCGGAACACCCGACAGGCGCGCATGAAGGCAAGGAGGGCACTGAAAAGATCTGGCCTCGCCGAACGGCCATGCGGGAATTTTCAGGCAATACGGCCCATTCGAATTTCGACGGCTTCATGTTCGATCGCGGCCCGAAGCCGGACGGCACGTTCAGCGTGGGCGGCAGCAACTATCATTTTGCCTTTACCGATCCGAACGACCCGAACAGCCCGCCCAAAGGCTCGGTTTTCGAGAATTTCACAGGCTACAAGAACCGTCATGGCGCCGTATGGGGCCGCGGCGAGCTGCACCAGTTCAAGAATCTGAAGGTGGCCGACAATGCAATCGGCTTCACACATGCCGCTTCCGCGGTTGGCCGCGCCCCTTACACGTCAAAGGTCGTGGACTCGCTGTTCGTGGGCGAAACCGACAATATCGGCAACCCGCGCACGCCCCAGGAAATCGCCTATGGCCGCAGCATGCCGAACGACATGCCGGACTATCCAATCCGCGGCTATGAATATTACGATCTCCGCCACGATGTGGAGAACACCACCTTCGTCAACTTTGAACCCAACGATACCCGCAGCGCGGGCGCTCTTTCCTACCTGATGTATACCAGCTTCGGGATGAGCTCGGAAAACGCCATCGAGGGTGCGAAGTTCATCAATTCCAGACCAGTCGATTTCCCGCCGGTCGTACGCAAATGGTCCTCCGATTTTGGACGCGCCAATGCCTGGAGAGGCGCGGCGATCCATGACAAGGACGGCTCGGTGGGCGGTATCCCCAATTCCTATATCGTCCTCGATAATGGGATCGCGTCGGACGAGGAAGCCTGCCAGATCAAGCCCGCCTGGGGCGCCGCTGTGTGCCGGGGCGATTTCGGTCATTTCAGCGTAGGCGGCAATTTCGGCTTCGGCAGCGGCCCGATTGCCGAACCGGTCATGCTCAGCCGTAACGGCAGGCGGTGGGAATATACCGGCCAGACCACGATCCGCAGCGGAGCCGAGGTCCGAGTGGAAACCGGCAAGAATGACCTCTCCCTGTCCCTTGCGGAAATGGATGATGGCTCGTGGGTCATTTTTGAACTTCCCGGATTCACCAATGCGGCCGGGGGAGCTCAGAAACCCAGTTTGGCGGCGCTGCGAGAGGCTGGTGAAACGTCCTATTTCAGCGAGAACGGCACGTTGTGGGCCAAGCTGGTCGTCGACAACGCTGCCGGTAAGACAATAACTGTCGGCACGCCCGGCGCCGGTGTCAGCACCGTAGGCCCCGGCCCTGGCGGAGCTTTCGCGGCAGGCGCCCGCCTCGACGTCAGCCGGTAGATCGGTTCCGTAGGCGATGCGCAAGGGGCGCCTGTGTCTTTCTCGGCGCCCTACTCCGGGCTTCGAAAACCCCTATACGCTGCAAAGCGCCCCGCAACTCGGCGTGCGCCACACCCGCCGAGTTGCGGGCATTAGCAGAATTGAACCCCGAAACTGGGGCACGGGCGCACCTGCCCAGGACGAGATTGGCATAAGCCCCTCGGTCAGCCCGAAATATCAGTGGTTTCCGTTCCCTATGGCTGCCTTGTCCCGCGCCAGCTGGACGGCTTACTTGCTGCCGGACGGCCTATCTCCTGCGATGCCAACAGCCACGGCTTCATGCGCGAAATCCCGCAATGCTGGCTGACCGGCCACGCCGCCGGAGCGGCCGCCGCTATCGCGACAAACCGTGGCATTGCCCCGCGGCAGGTCGACATCAGTGAATTGCGCGGGTTGCTGCGGAAGCAGGGGGCATTTTTGTCGGGGGAGTGATTATCCGCATTGCATGTTGCTCATTTTGTTCCTCAATTGGAACGCTGTTGTAGCAATAAGCAAGACTACCTTCCGGCGATCCCTCTCTTCGCCGGTGTAACTAAATGAATACAATGATTCCCCCTACTGAATCGCCCCGAGATCGCTTGAGGCTGTGCAGCTCCAAACTGCCCAAGACCCGCAAAACTTCTTAAGCAACATGCTTGATACCGTACTCGCCCAGTATTGCCCAAAGACCGGACAGGAGAGCCCGCTCCCTGATCCCTCTCAGCCGCTCACCGGGCGCGACAGCGTCGGAAGCACCTCACGGGGCGGCACAGCGCAAGACTCACCGTCACTTTTTTACGTACCATCCGCCATTGAAAAGTGCTGCGATCGTAAAAAGACAAACACCCAACGCCAGAACTCCAGAAAATATCAAAAACTTAACAAACATCGTTTTCCCGACAAATCCTAAATTTTCAACACCAATACCAAATGAACAAACTCCATAAATATAAAATAACGCCGAAACCCTTCCAACATTTACCATATCAATGGTGCGCGACCTCATCATAGTTGATACACAAAAAAATATAGAAGAAACTATTAACAATATATAATAATTACTGTATTTTATGCCGAATAGGAAAATTGTCAATGCCACATATATCGCCAATAAATACATCATTTTGTTCATTGTGATTTTTGACATGAGCCCCCCTAGTGTCCCGACAATGTCCTTCCAGTGTGGAGCCAGCCTAGTCCCGCATCAAGTCCAAATGAAACGGCCTTATCAGGTGATAAGAGCCCCTCGGCATTCACCTTTGGCCCGCCTTCCATTCTGCGATCTACATCAAAAGATGTGTTCAAATTCAAGCCCGAGTGAGAGTCGTACTTAAGCGCGAGAGGGCCAACCGATCCGGATGCAGAATCGAAATTTTCGGCAGCTTCAAATCCAGCTCCTAGGCCCGAGCTGCCCAGCTTAAATTCCCCAAAATACTTATTTTCGACACGCACTTCATCCAAGGCACGCTGGGTGAATGCATAACCCACATTTGCTCGACCAAACAGGCCTGCGCCCACGCTACCGGTAACGCCGTTTCTGTCGAAATGCAGGTTAAACCCACCCCCAAGGCCCAAGCCAAAGTTGGCATACCATCCGCCTTCATCACTTTGTGCGGGCCTGATTGTGACAACAGGCTGACTCTGGTCTTGCCCAAGCGTCTGACGCCAACCAGCAATGTTGTCCTTGTATTTCTGGTAGTCCTGATAGTCCTGCCCGTTATGAGAGCTCCGATATGCGTTGTTAGCTGCTTCCAAGGCGGCCTCGTCGCTGTCGAGCTGTGCAAGGCTCGTCGGAATCCTTTCCGGGGGGTTCAGGTAATCGGGGCCCGCCAAGCGGCCACTGTCACCCGCGTTGACGTTTGAAGTACCACCGCCGATCTGGTCACCACCAGCACCAGCGGTTGGCTGCGCTGCCGCGCCGTCACCTGCGCCAATGGTAGCGGGGCTGCCCTTGGCGTTGGCCGCATCACCTGATTTCGCCGGATCGTCACTGCCATTGGTGGAGACGCCGCCTTTGCTGATGCGATCTGCCACGAGGCTGCCGATGGCATTGCCAATCACATCAGGCAGCGCCGCTGCAAAATTATCGTCAAAAGTCTCTCCATTAATCGCCGAGCGTGTAGCCGCGCTTGCCAGTTGGGCTGCTGCACCCGTTCCCAATTGGCGCCCGATATTGTCGATAGAGGCGTTGCTCCGGAAGGACGGTAGGCCCCCGCCTACCCAATGGCCAACTCCAGCACCAACTCCGGCGGAGGCGACACCGGCCCAATCGAAGTTGCTTTGCAGGCGTGTCGCCACAGCGATGCCTTGCGTGATCGCGTTTTGAGCGACACCGCGAACTGCAGCATCCA
>MKUB01000200.1:0-19143 GCA_001898545.1 Sphingomonadales bacterium 63-6
GTATGTTCGGCTATAATGAGGACGAGCTGCTAGGCGAAAATGTCAGCGTGCTGATGCCCTCGCCCGACCGGGAGCAGCATGATTCCTATCTCGGCCATTACCTCGCCACGGGGGAAAAGCGGATCATCGGCATTGGCCGGGTGACGACGGCGCGCAGGCGCGATGGCACCACCTTTCCCATCGATCTGGCCGTGGGCGAAGTGGAACTGCCCGACGGGCCGGTTTTCGCAGGCTTCATCCGCGACCTGACCGAAACGCGCGAGACGGAGCGACTGCTGCACAATCTGCAAAACGAGCTGGCGCATACGTCGCGCATCACTTCGATGGGGACGCTGGCCACCTCCATCGCGCATGAGCTGAACCAGCCGCTGACTGCGGTGACCAATTACATGCAGGCCGCGCGGGATTTGCTGGCCGATCCGACGCCGGACAATCTCGCCCTCGCCCGCGAGGCCATGGACGAGACTGCGAAGGAAGCCCTGCGCGCGGGCCAGATCGTCCACCGGCTGCGCGATTTCGTGGCGCGGGGGGATACCACGCGGGAAGTGGTGAGCCTGCAACGGCTGGTGAAGGAAACCACCGCGCTGGTGCTGCTGGATGTCAGCGTGCGCAATACGGAATTCGTCACGCGGCTCGATCCGGCGGCGGATGCGGTGCTGGTCGATCCGGTGCAGGTGCAGCAGGTATTGCTCAACATCATGCGCAATGCGCTGGAAGCCATGGCGGACATGCCGGTGCGGCAACTGGCGGTGGCCAGCGCGGTGGATGCCGATGGGCTGGTGCGGGTAAGCGTTTCCGATTGCGGCCCCGGCATCGCGCCAGAAGTTGCGGCAAAGCTGTTCCAGCCCTTCATCAGCACCAAGGATAACGGCATGGGGCTGGGTCTTTCGATCTGCCACACCATCGTGACCTCGCTGGGCGGCAAGATCTGGGCCGATGCTTCGGAAACGGGCGGCACCACTTTCCACTTCACCCTGACATCCGGCGATATCGAGAGGCAAGGATGAGCGCTTTTCCCGTCTATGTCGTGGATGACGACGATTCCGTGCGGCGGTCCGTGGGCTTCATGCTCAAGACATCGGGCCTGGCGGTGCGCAGTTTCGCGGGCGGGGAGGAATTCCTGAAGGAAGCGCGCCAGCTGGACCCCGGCGCCGTGCTGCTCGACATCCGCATGCCGGGGATGGACGGGCTGGAAGTGCAGGCGGAACTCGCCGCGCGCGGCATCCTGTTCCCGGTGATCGTCATGACCGGCCATGGCGATGTGGAAGTGGCGGTGAAGGCCATGAAGGGCGGCGCGGTGGACTTCGTGGAGAAGCCATTCGACAAGGCCGTGATCGTCGCCTCGCTTGAAGAGGCCTTCGCGCGGCTATCCAAGGCAGGGAAAGAGACCGCACGCGCCCGGCAGGCACGCGACCTGCTGAACGTGCTCACCCCGCGCGAGCTGGATGTGCTGCAGGGGCTGACGGTCGGCTATCCCAACAAGACCATCGGCTATGATCTGGGGATCAGCGCCCGCACGGTGGAAATCCACCGCGCCAATCTGATGAAGAAGCTGGAAGTGAACAATATCTCGGACCTGCTGCGCATCGCCTTTGCCGCAGGCATCGGGGAGAATGGCCAGTAACCGTCGCCGGGCAGGCGGGCTTCAATCCTCCTTCACGGACAGCACGCGAAAGGGCAGCCGCACGCCCGCCGCGTTGCGCACTGTCAGGACATTGCCGGGCGTGGCCGGCCCATCTTCCAGCACGCAATATTGCCCCGTTTCCTCCCCCGCGAAGGCCAGAGTCCAGCCGGATGTGCAGGGGAAGATCATGCCGGACCGATCCGGCTCGTTCGGCCAGAAACGCCGCACGAAGGCGCTGCGCGGCGCATCGGCCAGACGCGCGCCATCGATCGTCCCGTCGCGCCCCAGCGGAAGGCGCAGCAGGAATGCCCTCCCTGGCGACCCATTGGGGAACTCCTCGATCGGTGCCAGTTCCAGTTTGATAACGTGCCATTGCGACAAGGCGCATCACTCCAGATAATGGAACCATTCCCTGACCTCCGGCGGCGCGCGACAATATAGGGAGACTTACGGATATAGGCCGCAGGCGTGATCCCTCATCCCGTGCAGGACGGCAAAAACGGCCGGATTCTGCATATGATGAAAGGGAATGGGCAATGCGTTCGATCATCCTGCATATCGGCACCGACGAATCCTTCGAGGCGCGCTTTCAGGTCGCGCTCGACCTTGCCCGCGCCTGCGGCGGCAAGCTGACCTGCATCCAACCCATCGTGCAATTCTGGGCCGCGCCGGGCGATCTTTACGGCATGACTTCGGCCGAACTCATGCCCGTGTTGCTGGACAATGCGCGCGAACAGCAGCGCCGCATAGAAGAACGGCTGGCCAATGGAGGCGTGGCATGGACCTGGGTGCAGGACATGGATGCAGCGGGCAACATGCTGCTCGCCTATGCCGCGCTGAGCGACCTGTTGGTGGTGGGAACCCGCGATCCGCTGGGCGGCACTGGAGTTTCGACATTGGCAGGCCAGCTCGCGCTCCACGCCAGAACGCCCGTTCTGGCCGTTCCCCCCGGCTGCGACGGTTTCGATCCTGCAACTCCTGCCATCGTGGCGTGGAACGGGTCGCCCGAATCCTCCCACGCCCTGCGCGCGGCGGTGCCCCTGCTGAAGCGGGCATCCTCCGTCGAGCTTGTATCGGTGGAAGAAGCCCGCGAGGCGAGGGAATATGATCTGCCCTCCACCGATGGCGCGGAATATCTGGCCCGGCACGGCATTGCCTGCGACCTGGTCCAGATCCCCACGCAAGGCGGTTCAACCACGGATACGCTGCGGCAGACCCTTGAGGCGCGCAAGGCCGGCTATGTCGTGATGGGCGCCTATGGCCGCTCCCGGCTGCGGGAAATCATCTTTGGCGGCATGACCCGCGGCTTGCTGGCCGACACGCCGGTTCCACTGTTCCTCTGCCACTGAGGGCGGACGGAACCCTGGCGGCTTAGGGATATATCCTGATGTTTCGCCGCCGGGAAATCTCCGACCTTCGCGATACAAACGTGATTGGGGGACCGACAATGAGCCTGCCGGAACTGAGGCACTTCATCGACACGCAGGATTTCTCCCGCGAGGAATTGCTGCGGATTCTGGAGCTGATCCGGCTGCTCAAGGAAGCGGACAAGGATGGCGCCTGCCCCAAGCTGCTCGCAGGGGCATCGCTGGGCATGATCTTCGAGGAGCCATCTACCCGCACCCGCGTGTCGTTCGAAGTGGCGATGACCAAGCTGGGCGGCCACGCACTTTATCTCAAACCCGGCGAAATCCACCTCGGCCAGCGCGAGAGTGTGCGCGATACCGCACAGGTTATCAGCCGCATGGTCGATGTGATCGAGGCGCGGACGCTGAAGCACCAGATGGTGCTCGATCTGGCGGCCAATGCCACCGTGCCGCTGATCAACGGCCTGACCGACTATAACCACCCCACTCAGGTGGTGTGCGATGTCTTCACGATGATGGAACATGCCCCGGCAGGCAAATCGCTGGGCGACATCAAAGTGACATTCGTGGGCGACGCCACCAATGTCTGCTCATCGCTGATGATGATCTGCACCCAGATGGGAATGCACTTCACCCATGCCGCGCCCGCGCGCTATCAGGCGCCCGCCGCATGGCAGGAAATCGCCCGCGCCAATGCCGCCGCCAGCAGCGGTTCGCTGACCATTACCGACGATGTCGAAGCCGCCGTGAGCGACGCGGATTTCATCTATACCGACCTTTGGTGGTGGATCGGCCAGGAAGCTGAGATTCCGGACCGCGAGGCCGCCTTCATGCCGCGCTATCAGGTCAACGAAGCTCTGCTGGCCAAGGCCCCGGCCCACGCCAAATTCATGCACTGCCTGCCCGCCTCGCGCGGAGTGGAAGTGACCGATGCGGTGATGGACGGGCCGCAATCGATCATCTTCGATCAGGCCGAAAACCGCCTGCATGCCGAAAAGGGCCTGCTGGTCTATTTCGTCTATCCCCGCCTCAAGGCCCCATCCGCCGATCTCGCGGCCTTCCATCGGGGCCGGATCGAAAGCTTCCTGAACCCCTGTTGAGAAGAGAGGAGGCCGCCGTGGCCACTGCCCCGACAGCGCCCGCAGCCAAGCCCCGCTTCCGCAGGGTTATGCATCGGCTGGACATGACCCTGTTCACGGTCTGCGCGATCCTCATCATCGATCAGCTGGCGGCCTCCGCCTCCATCGGCGTACAGTCGATCTTCTGGTGGGTGCTGACGCTGGTGCTGTTCTTCATCCCCTATGGCCTGATCACATCTGAACTGGGCAGCGCCTATCCCGAGGAAGGCGGCATCTATGCCTGGGTGCGCCGTGCCTTCGGCGCGCGCTGGGCCGGGCGAACGGCTTGGCTGTGGTGGGTGAACGTCGCCTTCTGGATGCCTTCGGTCTACATCCTCTTCGCCGGGGTGCTGGCCGAACTCATCGCCCCGGACATGAGTATGGCCGCCAAGATCGCCATTACCCTGGCGCTGACCTGGATCACGGTGGGCATCAATATCGTCACCCTTAATGTCGGCAAATGGGTGCCCAATATCGGCGCCGCTTTCAAAACGCTGATCATGCTGGCCATCGGACTGGGCGGGATCGTCTATGCCTGGCGCAATGGCGTGGCCAATGAATTCAGCCTCACCACGCTCAGCCCCAGTTGGGGGGCCAGCCTCGCCTTCCTTCCGGTGATCGTCTATAATTTCCTCGGTTTCGAGCTGATGTCCGGCGCAGGCGAGGAAATGGAAAATCCGGGGCGCGATGTGCCGCTGGCCATCGTCACTTCCGGCTCGCTGATCGCCTTCTTCTATATCCTTGCCACCATGGGCATCCTGCTGGCGCTGCCGGTAAAGGAAATCGGCCTGATCGAAGGGCTGACCGACACATTCCGCCGCCTGTTCGGCACGGATGCCACGGGTTCGATCATCGTGGCGATCCTCACCGTGATGGCGCTCTATACTTTCCTGGCGAATATGGTGACCTGGACAATCGGGGCCAATCGCTCCGCTGCAGAGGCTGCCCTGCGCGGGGATTTGCCGCCGATGTTTGCCCGGATGCATTCGAAATATCAGACCCCGGCAAGCGCCGCGATCCTGACCGGGATCACGGCATCGGCAGTCCTCGTCATTTACGGCGCACTGGCCAAGAACGCGGAAGATCTGTTCTGGACGGTCTTCGCCTTCTCCTCCGTTGTGTTCCTGCTGCCCTATTTCCTGCTGTTCCTGTCCTTCCTCAAGCTGCGCCGCAGCGATCCGGATGCGCCGCGCCCCTATCGCGTTCCGGGCGGATATGGGACGGCTGTGGTGTTGAGCGGAATCTGCATGCTGTTCATCGCGCAGGCCATCGTCTTCTTCATCTATCACCCCGGCGAGTTCGACCTCACCTATGCGCTGGCTGTCGGCGGCGGGACGCTGCTGACGGTGATCGTGGGCGAGTTCATGATCGGCAAGGGCGTCGCGCCCAAGGAGGATGGCAATGTCTAAGCTGCTCACCACCACTCCCCGCGCCGATGGCTTCCGCATGCCGGCGGAGTGGGAACCGCATATCGGCTGCTGGATGCTCTGGCCCGAACGCTCGGACAATTGGCGTCGCGGCGCAAAGCCCGCCCAGCACGCCTTTGCCGCGGTGGCGGCGGCGATTGCCCAGGGAGAGCCGGTTACGGTCTGCGTCTCGCCCGGCCAATATGTCATCGCGCGCGAATTGCTCGATCCGGCGATCCGCGTGGTGGAGATGACCAGCAATGACAGCTGGATTCGCGATTGCGGCCCGACCTTCCTGGTCAATGACGAGGGCGTGGTTCGCGGGGTGGACTGGAAGTTCAACGCCTGGGGCGGATTGCTGGGCGGGCTCTATTTCCCCTGGGATCAGGACGATCTGGTGGGCGAAAAGGTGCTCGAACTGGAGCGCGACGATCGCTACGCCCCGGACTTCATCCTCGAAGGCGGCTCGATTGACGTCGATGGCGAAGGCACCGTCATCACCACGGAAGAATGCCTGCTGAACGAGAATCGTAACCCGGACCTGAGCCGCGAACAGATCGAGCAGATGCTCTGCGATTATCTCGGCGTCCAGAAGGTGCTGTGGCTGCCCAAGGGCGTCTATCTGGATGAGACGGACGGCCATGTGGACAATTTCTGCCGTTTCGTTGCTCCGGGCGAAGTGATCCTGACCTGGACCGACGACAAGGCCGATCCGCAATATGAGATTTCCGCCGAAGCGCTCGATCGCCTCGCCACGATGCGCGATGCAAAGGGGCGGCCGCTAAGGGTTCACAAGCTCCATCAGCCCAGTCCGGTGCTGATCACGGCGGAAGA
Organism: Sphingomonadales bacterium 63-6; assembly: GCA_001898545.1. Classification (GTDB taxonomy): domain Bacteria; phylum Pseudomonadota; class Alphaproteobacteria; order Sphingomonadales; family Sphingomonadaceae; genus Andeanibacterium. The sequence continues at coordinate 6,350 of MKUB01000200.1, forward strand.
AGCGGCGGATATCGATCATGTGCCCGGCACTTTGCCCCGCCAGCCGGGGGACCGGCTGGCCGCATCCTATGTCAATTTCTACATCGCCAATGATGTGATCGTGGCGCCCAGCTTCGATGATCCGCGCGACGCTGCCGCGCAGCAGAGCCTTGCCGAATTGTTCCCCGGGCGCCGCATCATCGCCGTGCCGGGGCGAGAGATTCTGCTCGGCGGCGGCAATATCCACTGCATCACCCAGCAGGAGCCGCTCGGCCGACGCGTGATCTCCACCAAGGGAGGCTGACATGCGCCTGGTCATCGCGCTGGGCGGCAATGCGCTGCTCAAGCGGGGGGAAGCCCTGACCGAGGAAAACCAGCGGCGCAACATGCAGGCCGCGGCAGCCGCGCTGGCGAGCGCATGCGAGGGGCATCAGGTGGCCATCGTTCACGGCAATGGCCCGCAAGTCGGTCTGCTGGCGCTCGAGGCTGCCGCCTATGACGCAGTGCCGCCTTATCCGCTGGATGTGCTGGGCGCGGAATCGCAGGGCATGGTCGGCTATGTCATCGCCCAGGAATTGCGCAACGCGGCCCCTTCCCGCCTCGTCGCCAGCATCCTGACGCAGACGATAGTGGACGGCAACGATCCGGCCTTTGCGCGCCCCACTAAGCCCATAGGCCCGGTCTATGGCTCAATCGACGAAGGGCGTGCGGGCATCGGGCGCGACTGGAGCTTCGCCGCCGACGGCAAGGGCTTCCGCCGGGTCGTGCCCTCCCCTCACCCCGTCGAGATCGTCGAAATGGCGGAGATCGCCCATCTGTTCGACAGCGGCGTGGTCACCATCTGTTGCGGCGGAGGCGGGATTCCTGTTCTGCGCGATGAGGCAGGCCAGTTGCATGGGATTGAGGCTGTGATCGACAAGGATCTGGCCGCCGCTTTGCTCGCCCGGCAATTGAAGGCGGATCGCCTGATCATTCTGACCGATGTCGATGCGGTCTACACCGGCTGGGGCACGCCCGAACAGCGCGCTCTGCGGGAATTAAGCGCCGCTGAAATTACCGGGCATGATTTTGCCGAAGGGTCGATGCTGCCCAAGGTTCAGGCCGCTGCCTTGTTCGCCGGTTCTACCGGGAGTCCCGCCGCCATTGGCGCGCTGGCGGATCTTCAGGCTGTGATGGAAGGTCGCGCGGGCACTCAAGTCACGGGCTGAGGCCCGTCAAATCCCCCAGTGATCCGCGCCGCTGGCAATGGATTCAATGATTTCCCGATCCAGAATGCGCAGGCGATCCCGCTTGGGCGTTGCCAGCGCGCCCATCTCACGCAATTGCCGGAAGCCCCGGCACACGCTTTCCGGCGTGGTAGCGAGATAGGCCGCAATATCGGACTGGGTCAGCGGGAAGACGAAATTCTCGCCATCGCTCGGCAACCGGTCGATCATCACCATCAGGAAGGCGCAAATCCGCACCAGCAGGCCATGGCGGCCGATCACGATACCCCGGCGGAAAATCGGGTCCTGCTCGGCCCCGATGGATTGCAGGAACTGCCCACCGTCCCGGCAATTCCTGAGGAATGCCTCATTCCAGCCGGAACGCGAATGGAGGACATAGCGCAGCTCGGTCACGGCTTCGGCCGTGTAGCGATAGCGATCCCCCAAAGGCAGGCCGATCTGATCGCCCGAGAAGAAGAAGGCGCTGATCTGCCTTTCGCCGCTGGCCATGAAATTCACGCCGCGCGCGATGCCTTCCCGCAGTTCATAGACATAATCGCAGGGATCGCCTTCGAGGAATAGCGTCTCCCCCGCATGGGCAATGCGCTCGGTAACCGGCATTTCAATCGGCGCGCTGGCTGGGCGGTACATGGCATATTCCCCGTTCTGCTGAATACCTGCCAGCTTAAGGTTCAGGCCAGCCACCATAATCAGGAAACCTACGTAAATGCCGCTGGCACTTGATCCCGCTCAAGCGCGCAGGTCCGGCAGGCCCTATGTTCCCGCGACAATGGAGGACCGGATTCGCCCCTGATCGCGCTGTAATCGCTCAGGGCAGCATTTGGAGAAGCCCGATGGACCTTAAGCAGGCAATCCTCACCCGGCGCGCAGTCCGCGAATATCTGCCCGACCCTTTGCCTGAGAGGCAGATTCAGGCCCTGATCGATCTCGCGATAGAGGCGCCCAGCGCCATGAATCGGCAACCATGGGCGTTCTGCGTGGTGCGCGATCCGGCAATTCTCCAGCATGTCTCGGACAAGGCCAAGGCGCATATGCTGCAATCCGTGCCGCCCGTGGCCGGGTCGGAGAATTTCAACCTGATGCTGGGCAGCAGCGAGTTCCACATCTTCTATCACGCACCCGCACTGGTCCTGATATCGGCCACGCAGGACGATAATTGGAGCCATCTGGACTGCGCGCTTGCAGCCGAAAACCTGATGCTCGCCGCCGCCGCAGAAGGCCTGGGGTCGTGCTGGATCGGCTTTGCTCAGGGCTGGCTGAATACACCCGAAGGCAAGGCGTTCCTCTCGCTACCGCCATCGCATGTGCCAATCGCCCCGATCATCCTGGGACGCCCACTCCACGGCGTGCCGCCCGTTGCGCGCAATCGGCCGGATATACGCTGGATTGGCTGAAGCCGAACGGGCAGACTGCACGCAAGCTGCCCCCAAGCAGCCAGTGCAATCTTTTCTAATTATTAGAACGGTTGGAGCGATTTTATCCCTCTGACCGGAAAACAAAACCCCGCCTAAACCTGCACTCACCCCGAGGGGATCGGGGAAGCAGAGTTTGGACAAGGGGTTGTGACCGAAGCCCGACAGCATCGGCAAACTTCTTCGACAGCGAACCGGATTATTCAATATCGGGCCGGCGGACAGCCTTTCTCCGTCATTCCCGCCTCCATCGTCCGAAAGGCAAGCCACGAACGAGATGGCATCAGAGAAGCGAAAGGATTGTCCCATGAGCTACGTAACCACCAAGGACGGCGTCGAAATCTTCTTCAAGGACTGGGGCCCGAAGGATGCCCAGCCCATCGTATTCCACCATGGCTGGCCCCTGTCTTCCGATGACTGGGATGCGCAGATGCTGTTCTTCCTCCAGCACGGCTACCGCGTTGTGGCGCATGACCGCCGGGGCCATGGCCGCTCCTCCCAGGTGAGTGAAGGGCATGACATCGCCCACTACGCCGCCGATGCCGCAGCAGTTGCCGAGCATCTGGACCTGCGTAATGCCGTCCATATCGGCCATTCGACCGGCGGCGGCGAAGTGGCAGCCTATGTCGCCCGCCATGGCATTCCGCAGGGCCGCGTGGCGAAGGCCGTACTCGTCTCGGCGATCCCGCCGATCATGGTGAAGACCGAGCGCTATCCCGGCGGCCTGCCGATCGAAGTGTTCAATGATTTCCGCAGCGCACTCGCTGCAAACCGCGCCCAGTTCTTCCGCGATGTCGCGGCCGGCCCCTTCTATGGCTTCAACCGGGATGGCGCGAAGGTTCTGCCCGCAGTGATCGACAATTGGTGGCGCCAAGGCATGATGGGCAGCGCCAAAGCCCATTATGACGGCATCAAGGCCTTTTCCGAAACCGACCAGACGGATGATCTGAAAGCCATGACCGTCCCCACGCTGGTACTGCATGGCGATGACGATCAGGTCGTCCCTTACAAGAACGCCGCCGTGCTCCAGGCGGAAATCCTGCCCAATCCCACGCTGAAAATCTACGAAGGTTTCCCGCACGGAATGCTGACGGTGAATGCCGACATCATCAATCCCGATCTGCTGGCCTTCATCCAGGGTTGACAATCGACTTCAGCAAGCATGCCGGGCGGGTGCAGACCTGCCCGGCATTCTTTTTCGATCTATCGTCAAACGTCGCCCATGCCCGGCAATTCCCGATCATCCTGCCCCAGCGCCACGAACTGATCGAGCAGCCAGGACGCTGCCGGACCCGGAGGCGCATCGCGCCGCCAGATGCCAGAGAAGCGATAGGTGCCGCCCGGATGATCGGGCATGACAAGGCGCACCAAGGTGCCCACCACCAGATCGTCCTCGATCATCGGCAACGGCATGTTCCCCCACCCGATCCCTTCGCGCAGCAAGGCATGCTTGGCGCCCAGATCGGCCAGGCGCCAGGTCTTGGGGCTGAGCACGGAAAAATCCTGCCCTTCGGTAAAGCGCGAACGGTCAGTCAGCACGATCTGAGTATATTCCCTCCCGGCGCCAGACGGGATCGGGTCCATCCTCCCAAGCGGATGATCAGGCGCCGCCACCGGGACCATGGCGATAGACCCCGCCGAAACACTCTCGATGCCCTCCACACCCGTGGAAAGCGGGCCGGATATGCCGATGATGGCCTTGCGATCCAGGACCATGGCCGTAATCGCGCCCAGCGTTTCCGCATGGAGCCGCAACTGCACGGTGGGGAATTCCTTCGCGAAGGCGCGCAGCACCCGCGCCAGCCTGTCGGTGGGGAGCATCACATCCACGGCCAGATCGACTTCCGCCTCCAAGCCGTCAAGCAGGCCCTTTACCTTGGCGCGGAGCCCATCGATCCCGTCGGAAATCGTCCGCACTTCTGCCAGCAATGCGCGCCCCGCCACGGTCAGCTGCGGCTTGCGTGTCCCTTCCCGCTCGAACAGCGTAAGCCCGAGCTGCGCCTCCAGATTGGAGATACCATAGCTGATGACGGAAACCGCCCGGTTGAGCTTGCGCCCAGCTGCCGCGAAACTGCCCGTATCGACGATCGCCAGGAATATTCTCAGCTGATCGAAAGTCGGCGTGCCGGGATTGCTCACTTTTCTATTTCCTCGAACATTATGCCCGATTTTATCCCTCTGAACGGGAAAGCTGGCAAGGCCTAAATGGGGTTCAACAGCGGCGCCACCGCGCCGCCCGAGGAGACAGACAATGATCGAACTTCGCCCCTTTGATAGCCTCGGTGCCGCCAACCATGGCTGGCTCGACGCCCATCACCATTTCTCCTTCGCAGGCTACCATGATCCAGCCCGCGTCCACTGGGGCAATCTGCGCGTCTGGAACGACGATACGATTGCACCCCAGACCGGCTTCCCCCCGCATCCGCATCGCGACATGGAAATCATCACCTATGTTCGCGAAGGCGCGATCACTCATCAGGACAGCCTAGGCAACAAGGGCCGCACTGAAGCAGGCGACGTTCAGGTGATGAGCGCGGGCACCGGCATCCGCCATTCGGAATACAACCTTGAGGATGTGACCACCCGGATCTTCCAGATCTGGATCATCCCCACCCGCGAAGGCGAACCGCCGAGCTGGGGTGCCAAACCCTTCCCCAAGGGCGACCGCGCAGGCCATTTCGTAACTCTGGCTTCCGGCTTCGAGAATGACGATGACGCCCTGCCCATCCGTACCGATGCCCGCGTGCTGGGCGCCACCCTGCGGGCGGGCGAAACGGCGGAATATCCGCTGGGCAAGGAGCGTAAGGCCTATCTCGTTCCGGCAAGCGGGGCCGTGCAGATCGACGATGTGCGGGTGAATGCCCGTGACGGCGTGGCGATCAGCGATCTCGATGTTCTGCGGGTTACCGCGCTGGAGGATAGCGAAATCGTCCTGGTCGATGCTGCCTGATCCAATATCGGGGCCTGGCATAGCCGGGCCCCGGTTCAGCGTAGCTGGCGCTTCTCCAGCTTCCTCGCCAAGGTGCGGCGGTGCATTCCAAGCCTGCGCGCTGCCTCGGAAATGTTGAAATCGCATTCCACGAGGGTGGAATGGATATATTCCCATTCGACCGTCTTTATCGAGCTTTTGCGTGTATCCACCGGCACGCTGGGATCGCCCCCCTCGCGGCCGAAAGCCTCTTCGATATCATCTGTGTTCGCGGGCTTGGCGAGGTAATGGGATGCCCCCAGCTTGATCGCCTCCACCGCCGTGGCAATGCTCGCAAAACCGGTGAGGACGACGATCCGCATCTCCGGATCAAGCTGGTGCAGCATCTGCACGCAGCCCAGCCCCGATGCAGTGCCAAGCTTCAGATCGACCACCGCATAATCGAAGGTCTCGCTCTCAAGCAGCTTCTCCAGCGCCTCCGGGCTGGCCGCATGGCGGACCGCATAGCCCCTGCGCTCGAAGGAACGACACAAGGTGCGGGCAAAGGCGGGATCGTCTTCCACGATCACGAGGCGAGGAACTGCATCGGTCATTTCGGCCCCCTCCCGCCACTGGCAAGCGCCGCCAGCGGGATGTTCAACCGCACCAGTGCGCCGCCTTCCTGGGGATTGCACACTTCGACCTTGCCCCCCAGCTTGCGCACCACATTGACGACGAGGAACAGCCCCAGTCCGCCCCCGTCCCGCCCCTTGGTGGACGAATAGGGCCGCCCGAACGCGTCCATCATCTCCTGCGAAAAGCCCGGCCCGCGATCGACTATGTCGAGTTCCAGCGCGTCACCCGCAAGGCGGGACCGGATTTCCACGAAGGCAGGTGAAACCTCCACTGCATTGTCGATCACATTGCCGATTACCTGGCGCAGGGCAGGATCGGAGATGATCTGGAAGTCCTCCTCCAGTTCATCGATCCACCTGACCGCCCCACTCGTGCGCTCCGCCCATTCGGACGCGATAGCCGAGAGGAAGCCGGACAGGGGCATGGCCGCGGGATTTTCGCCGCGCGCCTCGCCCGCAGACATCAGAATGCCGCTGACGATCCTTTTGCAGCGCAGCAGCTCCGCATTCATTTCCGCTAGTTCTTCCTGCAATTCGGGGTTCGCGCGAATGGCGGGATGTTTCTGCCAGTCCCCCACCAGCACGGACATCGTGGCCATGGGCGTGCCGAGTTCATGCGCGGCCCCGGAAGCCAGCAGGCCCATCCGCACGATATGATGTTCCTCCGCCGCCTGCTGGCGCAGGGGGGCAAGGGCGGCGTCGCTCTGCCGCCGGTTGCGGTCGATCCGGATCACGAAGAACACCAGCAGCGCAGCAATCAGCAGGAAGCACACCACACTGCCGAAGACATAGATCTGCATGGGGTGCCCGGCATGCCGCGCAGGCAGGGCTAAGGGCCGCGCCCCTGCAGTCAGCACGATGAAGGCCAGGCTGGCCGCCGCCGCCACGATCCAGCTCCAGCTAGGCGGGAGCAGGATGGCGCCGATCACGATCTGCAGCAGGAACAGGAAGGCGAAGGGGTTGTTCGTCCCCCCCGTGAAATAGAGCTGCCAGGCAAGCGCCAGCACATCCAGCATCAGCGCGCCAAGCAGTTCGAGATAAGTATATCCCTCCCGCTCTCGCCCGATGACCATGGTGGATAGGTTGATCATCGCCAGCAGGACCGGCACCGCGACGAGCTGGACCAGAGGCAGGGAAATGCCGAAAAGGTGCCGCGCCACCCAGATGGTCACAAGCTGGCCGAACACCGCCATCCAGCGCAATTGCACCAGCAGCGCCATGTTGCGGGCGCTTGCGGGGGGAAAGGCAGGGGCGGCATTCATGACGAGCGACGCCATAGCATGATTGCTGCGCCCGATGACAGCAAGGCCAGGGCAAACCACGTCAGCGCATAGCCGAGATGGTTGTTGGGGAAGGAGATTACCGTCAGCCCCGGCACCGGCGCGCCTTCCGTGGCCGGGCTTTCCACCTGCGCATCGATGAAGAAGCGTGTTTCTGCGCTCGTCCCTGAAAGGGCGGAAATGGCAGCGATGTCGCGCGAATACCAACGGCCCTGATCGGGTTTGTTCCCACGCAGCCAGGTGCCGCCCGGCTCCGTCAGCCGCAACAGGCCGGTTACATTTACCTTCTGGGCAGGCAAGGTGGCGCGAGCGGCTTCGAGCGTAGAGCGCATCGGCAGGAAGCCGCGATTGACGTAGATGGCAGCCCCGGACCCATCGCGCAGCGGCACGAGCATCCAGTAACCGCTGCCGAGCGAGGATGTCCCCGTCACCAGTACCGCGCCCCGGGGATCGTACTGCCCCTCCAGGCGAATCCGCCGATATTCGAAGCGGGACACATCGCCGCGCGGCACTTCGCGCACATCCGCCGGGGCAGCCTTCATCGCCGCTTCGGTGCGTGCGATCAGGGCCTCCTTCCAGGCAAGGCGCTGCACCTGCCATATTCCCAGCGGCAGACAGACCAGCGCCACAACTGCCAGGGCGGCAATGAAGGCATAGGGTCGGGCCTTCGCTGCCGCCGCTTCGTTCAAGGCAGCGAGTCCATCTGGTGGGACTGGGGCATCATATTGGCGTTGAGGTGATACATCACCCACAGCGATCCGGTCAGCACAATGACCACGATCACTATCGTGAAGATCAGCGCCAGCATGTTCCAGCCCCCTTCAGCCCTGGCATTCATATGCAGGAAGAAGATCATGTGGACCACGATCTGGATCGCGGCAAACGCCGTGATGATCAGCGCAGTGACGGACTTGTCTGCAATCGGCCCGGCCATCACCAGCCAGAAGGGGATCGCCGTCAGGATGACGGAGAGGGCGAAACCCCACACGTAATCCCGCATCGTTCCATGCGCTTCCCCGCCATGATCGTGGCCATGACCGTAGCCATTACCGTGATCGTGACCGGCCCCATGTTCATGTGCGGCGCTCATCGCAGCATCCCCATCAGATAGACGAATGTGAAGACGCCGATCCAGATGACGTCCAGGAAGTGCCAGAACAGGCTGAGGCACATCAGCCGCCGCCGGTTTGCGGCAATCAACCCGCGCTGTTCCACTTGCACCAGCAGGACGCCCAGCCAGATGAGGCCGAAGGTGACGTGGAGACCGTGAGTGCCAACCAGCGTGAAGAAGGCGGAGAGGAAGGCGCTACGCTGCGGCGTCGCGCCTTCATGAATGAGATGGGCAAATTCATAGAGTTCGATTCCCAGGAAAGCCGCACCGAACAGACCTGTGATCACCAGCCAAAGCTGCGTCTGCCGCACCAGCCCCTTCTGCATCGCCAGCATGGCGAAGCCGTAAGTGATGGAGGAGAACAGCAGCATAGAAGTGTTGAGCGCGACGAGAGGGAGGTCGAACAGGTCCCGAGGGCCCGGACCAGCCGCATAATTCGCGCCCAGCACCCCGAAGGTGGCGAACAGCATCGCGAAGATGAGGCAGTCACTCATCAGATAGATCCAGAAGCCCAGCATAGTGCTGCCGCCTTCGGGATGGTCATGCTCGTCGAGGTCGTAATAGCGGGCAGTCAGATCCGCATCGGCCACGGCGGTTTTGGCGGGGGCAGTGCTCATGCGGCGGCTCCCTTCAGTGCGGCAAGCTGGCGCGCGCGTTCCGCTTCGGTCTCGGCCACGGTCTCGGCCGGGATATGGAAATCGCGCGCATAGTTGAACGTATGGGCAATCGCCGTGATCAGCAGTGCCGCCAGGCTGACGCCGGCAAGCCACCAGATATGCCAGATCAGTGCGAAACCGCAGACGGTGCTGATGCCCGCAAGGATGATCCCCGCGCCGGTATTCTTCGGCATGTGGATCGGGCGGAAGTTGCCCGCCGGGCGCGGCGCGCCTGCACGCTTCATTTCATCCCACGCATCGAGATCGTGGACCACGGGAGTGAAGGCGAAATTATAGGCTGGCGGCGGCGAGCTGGTGGCCCATTCCAGCGTGCGCCCGTTCCAGGGATCGCCGCTTTCATCGCGCAGCTGGTCGCGGCGGATGATCGAGACGGCATATTGGATCAACATGGCGGCGATGCCGCAGGCAATCAGCCCTGCGCCGATGGCGGCGATGACGAACCAGATTTGCAGCGAGGGATCGTCAAACACCCGCAGGCGCCGGGTCACGCCCATCAGGCCCATGACGTAGAGCGGCGTGAAGGCCAGCCAGAAGCCCACGACCCAGCACCAGAAGCTGATCTTGCCCCAGAAGGGATCGAGGCGGAAACCGAAGGCCTTGGGCCACCAGTAATTGATGGCGGCGAACACGCCGAACACCACGCCGCCGATGATCACATTGTGGAAGTGGGCGATCAGGAACAGCGAGTTGTGCAGCACGAAGTCCGCCGGTGGCACCGCCAGCAGCACGCCGGTCATCCCGCCGATCACGAAGGTGAGCATGAAGGCCACCGTCCACATCATCGGCAGGTCGAAGCGGATGCGGGCACGGTACATCGTGAACAGCCAGTTGAAGAGCTTGGCCCCGGTGGGGATGGAAATCACCATGGTGGTGATGCCGAAGAAGCTGTTGACGCTGGCGCCAGATCCCATGGTGAAGAAGTGGTGCAGCCACACCAGATAGGACAGGATGGTGATGACCACCGTGGCGTAAACCATGGAGGAATAGCCGAACAGGCGCTTGCCGCAGAAAGTGGCCGTCACTTCGGAGAACACGCCGAAGATCGGCAGGATCAGGATGTAAACCTCCGGGTGGCCCCAGATCCAGATGAGGTTCACATACATCATCGGCGATCCGCCGAAATCATTGGTGAAGAAGTTGGTGCCCACATAGCGGTCGAGGCTCAGCAGCGCGAGCACGGCCGTCAGCACCGGGAAGGATGCCACGATCAGCACGTTGGTGCACAGGCTGGTCCAGGTGAACACCGGCATGCGCATCATGGTCATGCCCGGCGCACGCATTTTCACGATCGTGGCGATCAGGTTGATGCCTGATAAGGTCGTACCCACGCCCGCGATCTGCAGCGCCCAGATATAATAATCGACGCCCACGCCGGGGCTGTAGGCGATGCCCGAAAGCGGCGGATAGGCCAGCCAGCCGGTCTGCGCGAATTCGCCCACGAAGAGCGAGGCCATCACCAGCACGGCCCCGGCCGTGGTCATCCAGAAGCTGAAATTGTTGAGGAAGGGGAAGGACACGTCACGCGCGCCGATCTGCAGCGGCACGACATAGTTCATCAGCCCCGTGACGAAAGGCATTGCCACGAAGAAGATCATGATCACGCCATGGGCGGTGAAGACCTGATCGTAGTGATGGGAATTGAGATAGCCTTCCGATCCATTGAAGGCGATTGCCTGCTGGATACGCATCATGACCGCGTCGGCAAAACCGCGCAGGAACATCACCAGCCCCAGCACCATATACATGATGCCGATCTTCTTGTGGTCCACGCTGGTGAACCATTCGCGCCAGAGATAGCCCCACAGGCGGAACCAGGTGAGCGCGCCCACCAGCGCGGCACCGCCAAGCACCACTGCGGCGAAAGTGGCCACGATGATCGGCTCGTGCAGAGGCAGCGATTCAAGCGAGAGGCGGCCGAACAACATCGACCAGTGCTGATCTTGAGAAGTCATGGCGTTCATTTTTCCGAAAATCAGGACACGGGCGACTTGGCGGGAACGGGGGCGGCAAGGCTGAGCTTGCCGGTTTCGGCCGTGCCGGATCGCACCGGTGAAGGAAGGTTCGCGCCGCGCAGCAGAGAGAGGCTTTCCGGCGCGCCGACTTCCGCCGACCGGGCGCGAAGCGGGGAATTGTCAGCGCACAGCGCCTTGATGAAGGCCTGGCTCGCCGCGATCTGGTCCCCCGGCAGGATCGCCGAAATCTGCTCGCGTCCGTTCTTGTCGTAAGTGAGGGCGGCGAGGTTCAGCATCCCGGCCTTGCCCGTGCCACCCTGTTCGTCGAGCGCCATCATCTGGCTCATGCACATCTTGCCGGGCCGCACGCAAAGATTGACGACCGCGTCGAACAGATCGGGCGCGACCTTGGCGAAGTGCCGGACAGCCTCGTTCTCGCTCGGCTGTTCAAGTTTGAGATAGGTTTCGCGGTCCAGGTCCTGGCTGCCCGCGCGGACGTTGCGCGCCCATTCATCGAACTTGCCCGCTTCCACCCCGCGCAGGGCAAAGCGCATGCCGGAAAAGCCCGCGCCGCTGTAATTGGCGGAAAAGCCCGTGAAATTGCCCGGCTTGTTGAGCACGGCATGCAGCTTCGTTTCCATGCCGGGCATGGCGTAAATCTGTCCGGCCAGAGCCGGTGCATAGAAGGAGTTCATCACCGAGGAGGCCGTGATGCGGAAGCGCACCGGCCGGTCTACCGGCAGGACCAGTTCATTGACCGTCGCGATCCCCTGTTCGGGATAGATGAACAGCCATTTCCAATCGAGCGCGACCACATTCACTTCCATCGGCTCCGCCTCGGGATGCAGCGGACGCTCCTTGTCGATCCGCGCGAGCGAGCGATAGGGATCGAGCAGATGGGTCCCCACCCAGGTCAGTGCGCCCAGAGCGATGATGATCAGCAGGGGAGCGGACCAGATCACCAGTTCCAGCTGGGTCGAGTGATTCCATTCAGGCTCGTACCGGGCCGCCTTGTTGCTGGCGCGGTAATGCCAGGCAAACCACACCGTCAGGGCCATAACCGGCACGATGATCAGCAGCATCAGCACGGTGGAGATCACCACCAGATCGGCCTGCTGGCGCGCCACATCGCCCGCGGGGTTGAGCACTACCCAGTCGCAGCCGCTAAGCATGGCCGCCAGCGGCAGGAGCATGGAAAAGCGCAGGAGACGCGCAGAAACTGGGGATAGGGAGGGCATGGCGCGCGCCTAGAAGCGCCGGGCGGGCCAGACGATAGGACATTTTGTCCAATCCCTTTGATCTGCATCAATGACAATAGCGCTCCCGAAGGCCGGGCGCACAGCCCAGGTCGACGCACGCCCAGATTGGAGTAGAACCGCAAGATGTCGGCAGCCGCCATCGAGTATCCTGACAAGGATCACGCAAGCCATCCGGTATCGCCCGGAGAGATCGCCATCGGCGTGATCATCGGCAGGACATCGGAGTTCTTCGACTTCTTCGTCTATGCGATCGCCTCCGTGTTGGTCTTCCCGCACTTCTTCTTCCCCTTTGCCGATCCGCTGACCGGCACGCTGTGGTCCTTCGCGATCTTCGCCCTCGCCTTCGTGGCACGGC
>MKUB01000200.1:19244-53433 GCA_001898545.1 Sphingomonadales bacterium 63-6
ACCGGAGGAAAGGCGCGGATGGTATGCGATGATTCCGCAGCTTGGCGCTCCGCTGGGTCTGATCGTGGCCAGCCTGCTTTTCGCCTTCTTCACTGCCACTCTTCCGGCCGAGGATTTCCTTGAATGGGGCTGGCGCTTCCCCTTCTTCGTCGCTTTCGCAATCAACGTGGTGGCCCTGTTCGCGCGTCTGCGCATCGTGGTGACGCCGGAATTCCGCCGCCTATTCGAAACGCGCGACTTGCAGCCGGAAAGCCCGCTCGCCACTTTGCGGACCGAATGGAAGACCATCGTGATAGGCGCTTTCGCCCCGCTGGCCAGCTTTGCGCTGTTTCACATGGTCACCGTTTTCCCGCTGTCATGGGTATTCCTGTTCACGGAGGAAACGCCCACCCGCTTCCTGTTAATCGAAAGCGCGGCTGCGGCATTCGGTGTGGCGGCCATCATCATCTCCGGCCTGCTGGCCGACCGGATCGGTCGCCGCCGTGTGCTGGGCTATTCGGCGCTGGCCATCGCGATCTTCAGCGGCTTTGCGCCCCAACTTCTGGACTTAGGCGAAGGCGGCGAAATCGCCTTCATGCTGACCGGCTTCATCATTCTGGGCCTGGCATTCGGCCAGTCTTCGGGCGCGGTCTCGGCGAATTTCGCCAATCGCCACCGTTACACCGCCTCGGCGATGACAAGCGACCTTGCCTGGCTGTTCGGCGCCGGCTTCGCTCCCCTCGTCGCCCTGTGGCTCTCCGCCAATCTGGGGCTGCTCGCATCGGGCGCCTATCTATTGTCAGGCGCGCTCGCCACGCTGGTTGCACTGTGGCTCAACAGTGAGCTGGGCAAGAACCGCTGATGCGGCTTTTGCCCGGCCAGCCGGAAACTTGACTCAGGTCATGGAGACTGCTGGCATGGGCATACATGAGATGGAAATGACCATGCGCATCGATCTGCCTGTGCCCACTCACTCTGCATGAGCGGACTTCGCGCCTTTCTTGCGGGGCATCGCACCTTGGCCATTGTCATGGTCCTGGCCGCGCTGTGCATGAAGGCACTGGTTCCTGCAGGCTTCATGCTCGGCCAGAATTCCCGGGTACTTACGATCGAGATCTGCAGCGACAGCCTTGGCCATCCTGTAACAGCCCAACTCGTGATCCCGATGAAGGGCGGCCATGAAGGCGAAAAGGGCAAGGGCGAATGTTCTTTCTCCTCGCTGGGTATGGCGTCCCTTACCGGAGCCAATCCGGCGCTGCTGGCGCTTGCGCTGGCCTTTATCCTTGCCTTGGGCTTCACCACCCTGCCCGCTTCGCCTGTCCGGCGATTTCATCACGCCCAGCCGCCCTTACGCGGCCCACCTGCTCCCGGCTGACGATCCGCACCGAATTCACGGACCGGCCGGTCTGAACGCGCACCGGCCAAGCCGGAGCATCCATCCATGTATGAAGTACTCAAGTGTCGCGAGACTGAGCCGCGGGCAATTGCGGCCGTTGCCCAACTGCGCAGGTGCTAGGCAATGGGCATTCTCACCCTGAGCGACCATAGGGCGACACAATTTCGTCGCCTGCGCCGTCGCACCTGGCTGCTGATCGCGGCCTGCCTGCTCGCCCGCGCGGCCGATGCCGCCTTCGGGCTCAACCTCATCGAACACAGCCAGCCGGCCGCCGAACCGGCTTCGCCAAGCTGCCCGATTTCAAAGGAACCCCTGCTATGATTATCGCCAATCCCAAGACGCTGCTCGGCGGCATGGCCATTGGCCTTATTGCCAGCGCCGCACTGGCCCATGGCTACAAGGCCGGCGATCTCTCGATAGAGCACCCCTGGTCCCGCGAGACCGCCCCCGGCCAGACTTCCGGCGGCGGCTTCATGATGGTGCTCAACAACGGCACACAGCCAGACAAACTGATGTCGGCGACGAGCCCCCTCGCGGCTGAAGTACAGCTGCATTCGTCCAGCGTGGAAGGCGGCGTAATGCGCATGCGGCGCGTGGAAGGGGGGATCGTCATCCCGGCCAAGGGCAGGCTGGAACTCAAGCCCGGTTCCTATCACATCATGTTCATTGGCCTGAAGCAGCCGCTGCGCAAGGGCCAGCAGGTGCCGGTCACGCTGAAGTTCCAGCGCGCCGGGAAGGTCGACGTGAAGTTCACAATTCAGCCCATCGGCTCTACCGGCCCGATGGAAGACGCTCACGCGGGACATTGATCCGTGTGAGTAAATGGCCCCGACGCGCCTCATCGGGCAGTCGGGGCCATGACTTGCCGTTTAAGAGCTCCACCCACCGCCAAGGGCGCGGAACAAATCGATCTGGCGGCGCGAGACCTGCGCATCCTGATCGGCCAGAGCGGCTTCCGTTTCGGCATAGGTGCGCTGGACATCCAGAACGCGCAGCGAGTCCACGGTTCCTTCGCGCAATTGCGCATCGGTTATGTCCGCGGCGCGTTTCGCCTGATCCCGCGCGGATTGGAGCGAGCGGCGGCGCTCAAGCGAATGAGCATAGCCGGAAAGCGCCGTTTCCGTTTCCTCCAGCGCGCCCAGAACAGCCCCGTCGAACTCCGCCAGCCGAGCGTGCGAATCCGCCTCGGCAGCAGCGATCCGCGCCCGGATGGGCTCCTGATTGGGGAAGGTCCAGCTCAGCAGAGGCCCCAGCAGCCAACGCAGCGGCCCACCGCTGAAGATGTCGCCAATATCGGAACCGGTCGATCCGATCGAACCACCCAGAGTGATGCGCGGATAAAGGTCCGCCGTGGCGACACCAATGCGCGCGGTAGAGGCTGCAAGGCGGTTCTCTGCCGCGCGAATGTCCGGGCGGCGGGCCAGCAGCGCTGCACCGTCACCCACTGGTATCGGCCGATTGATCTCAAGGCTGACGGCCCGGGCCGAGGCAATCTCCGGCAGTTCTGCAGGAGGCCTGCCCGTGAGCGTAGCAAGGCGGAACAGCGCGGCCTGCCTCTCAGCCTCGATCAGCGGGATCTCCGCCGCACGCTGATCGCGCAGGGCGGAAATCTGAGCCACGTCGAGCCCCGTGGCGAGGCCTGCTTCGTAGCGCTTGCTGGTCAGTTCCAGCGAACGATCCAACAAGCCAACGATCCGCCGCGCAACAGCCAGCCGGGCGCCGCCCGAAGCGGCATCGGCATAGGCACGGGTCGTGTCCGCCACCACGATCACTCGCACGGCATCGGCATCGGCCTGCGCCGCCTGCACATCGCCGCGAGCGGCTTCGATATCGCGCCCTACCCGGCCGAACAAGTCGAGTTCATATCCGACCTCCAGCCCGGCATCTATCGTCCAGCTTTCCCGGTCAGCGTCTGCGGCCCGCTGCGATTCCGGCAGGCGACCATAGGTTGCACCGGCTCCGATAGTGCCCTGCGGCAACCGCCCGGCACGCGATCCGCGCAGGCCCGCCCGCGCCTTCTCGATGTTGGCGAGGGCAACGCGAATATCGGTATTGGATGCGAGCGCATCGGAAACGAGCCCGTCAAGCACAGGATCGTCATAGAGCTTCCACCAGTCCTTCGCCGCCTCTTCGGCACTGAAAGCCGGATTGGCAGCGGAAAGTAACGGGCCGGACGTCGTCTGGGGTGGGACGGGTGCGACGAAGTCCGGCCCGACCGCGCATGCGCTGAGCGCAAGCGCGGATAGCGAAGCCATGAGAGCACGAGTGGATGGCATGGGCTGATCCTATTCTGCAGGTTGCAGTGCGTGGTCGGGCGCGCCGTCATCGGCGTCCGGGCGGCGGCGCAGGCGCGCCAGCCGGTCTCCCAGATTGCGGCAGACCACATAGAAGGTTGGAGTGAACAGCAGGCCGAAGCCGGTGACGCCGGCCATGCCGAAGAACACGGCAGTGCCCAGCGCCTGGCGCAATTCGGCCCCGGCGCCCGTCGCGATCACCAGCGGCAATGTGCCGAGGATGAAGGCGAAACTGGTCATCAGGATCGGACGCAGGCGCTGCTCGGCGGCATGAACCGCTGCTTCCGCCGGGCTATATCCGTGATGCTCCTCACCCTGCCGAGCGAATTCCACGATCAGGATCGCGTTCTTCGCCGCCAGCGCAATCAACACCACAAGCCCGATCTGGGTAAGGACGTTATTGTCCATTCCCATGGCATTGATGCCCAGCATGGCCGCCAGCAGACACATCGGCACGATCAGGATGATCGCCAGCGGCATGACCAGGCTTTCATACTGCGCGGCCAGCACCAGGAAGACGAACAGCACCGCCATGGCGAAGACCAGACCCGCTGTATTGCCCGCAAACTTCTGCTGATAGGCAATGCCCGTCCATTCGTGGGAGAAGCCGCGCGGAAGCTCGGCCTGGGCCAGCGCTTCCATCGTGTCGAGCGAATGACCCGAGGCATAGCCCGGCGCAGTATCGCCATCGATTGCCACGGCAGGCGCCAGATTATAGCGCGTGACGCGATAGGGCCCGGCCTTGTCCTCGAAGGTCGCGACCGCGCCGAGCGGCACCATCGCCCCGTTGTCGGACCGTGTCTGCAGGTTGGCAATATCGGCCGTGCTCTGGCGGAAGGCTTCATCCGCCTGGGCCGTGACGCGATAGGTCCGCCCCAGAAGGTTGAAATCATTCACGAAAGCCGAGCCGAGATAGACCTGCAGCGTTTCAAATACCCGCTCTGCCGGCACGCCCAGCATCTCCGCCTTCTTGCGGTCGATATCGGCATAGACGCGGGGCGTAGCCGTATCGAAGAAGGTGTAGACGCCCGAGAAGCCCGGTGTCTGGTTGGCCTTGGCAATCAGGGCATTGGAAACCTGCTCCAGCGCCTTGTATCCCTGACCATCGCGATCCTCGACCATCAGGCGGAAGCCGCCTGCGGAGCCGATGCCGCGAATGAGCGGCGGCTTGACGATCATCAGCCGTGCTTCGGAGATATCCGCCGTCGCTTTACGAGCTTCCTCCATCAGCTTGTCGATGGTCTGGCCATGCTTTGCGCGCTCCTCGAAATCGTCGAGCACCCAATAGGCGGCGGCGGAGCTGGCGTTGCGGGTTTCCGAAGCGCCGTCAAAACCGGAGAGCATCACCGAATTGTTGATGCCGGGGATCGGCAGCATGCGTTCGGCAACCTTCTTCATCACCTCATCGGTGCGCGCCGTGGCGGAGCCGGGCGGCAGTTGGATAATCGTGAAGAAATAGCCCTGATCCTGCGCAGGAATGAACCCCGTGGGCGTCCACCACAGCGAACCGATGGTGAGGGCGATCAGGCCGCCATAGGCCGCCATCATCCGCTTGGGCATGCGCACCAGGCGTGCGGTCAAACGAGCATAAGAGGTGCTGAAACGCTCGAAGGCGCGGTTGAAGCGATCCCCTGCGGCCTCGACCATCCTGTGCCAACGCGCACCTTCCGGCGCACGCCGGGCCGGCCGCAGAAGCAGCGCGGCAAAGGCCGGGGACAGAGTGAGCGACAGGACCAACGAGATGATCGTCGCGGCTGAGATGGTCACGGCGAATTGCTGGTAGAACGCACCCGACAGGCCACCGATGAACAAGGTCGGCACAAACACGGCGCACAACACCAGTACGATGGCGACCAGCGCGGCGGCCACTTCATCCATGGAGACACGCGCCGCCTGGAGCGGGGACATGCCTTCCTCGATGTTACGCTCCACATTCTCGACCACCACGATCGCGTCATCGACCACGATGCCGATCGCCAGGACGAGCCCGAACAAGGAGAGGTTGTTGAGCGAATAGCCCAGGGCCGCCAGCACCGCGAAAGTGCCGACCAGCGAAACGGGAATGGCCAGAACCGGGATCACCGCCGCCCGCCATTTCTGCAGGAACACGATGATGACCAGCACCACCAGCACGATGGCCTCGAACAGGGTATGCACCACGGCATCGATCGACTTGGCGATGAATTCGGTGGGATTGTAGACGATGCGATATTCCATCCCGGCCGGGAATTCCTTGGCCAGTTCGTCCATCTCCGCCTTGATCCCTTCCGCAGCGGCAAGTGCGTTGGAGCCGGGGCGCTGGAAGGTGGGAATGATCACCGAATCCTGATCGCCGAGATAAGCGGAGGTGCCGTAATCCTCGGCGCCGAGTTCCACCCGGGCAACGTCGGATACGCGAACCTGGCGCCCTTCGGCGTCCGTGCGGATGACTACGTCGGCAAACTGCTCAGGCTCGGTAAAGCGGCCCTGCGTCTCGACATTGAGCTGGAAGGCGCTGCCACCCGAAGGAGGCTGCCCCAGCGTACCCGCCGCGACCTGGACGTTCTGCGCACGCAGAGCATTCACGATATCGCCCGCCGTCAGGCCATAGGCCGCCGCACGGGTCGGATCGATCCATACGCGCATGGACAGATCGCGCGAACCGAACAGCTGCACATCGCCCACGCCGTCCAGCCGGGCCAGACGGTCCTTGATGCGGGTCTGCGCATAGTTGGAGAGATATTCGCGGTCCAGCGAACCGTCGGGCGAGATCAGGTTCACCACCAGCAGGAAGTCCGGCGAAGTCTTCTTGGTGACCACGCCTAGGCGCTGAACTTCCGTGGGCAGGCGCGGCATCGCGATGGCGACGCGGTTCTGCACCAGCACCTGGGCCTCATCCAGATCGGTGCCCTGCTCGAAAGTGACGGTAATGACCACGCGGCCATCCCCGGTCGACTGGGATGTTTGATAAAGCATCCCTTCGACACCGTTGATTTCCTGCTCGATGGGGTTCGCCACCGTTTCGGCAACGGTCTCAGCCGAAGCACCGGGATAGGCCGCCGACACGGTGACCGTGGGCGGCACGATGTCCGGATATTGGGACACGGGCAGGAAGAAATAGGAGATCGCCCCCACCACCGTGATCAGCACTGCGATCACGGCGGCGAAGATGGGGCGATCGATGAAAAAGCGGGATAGTCGCATGACTTCTGGCCCCAGTCCGGATCAGTTTACGAAGGTGGCCTTGCCGGAAAGCGGCGCGGCTATCGCGGGCTTCGGCTCTGCCTTGAGGGGGGCAATGGTGCCCTTGCGGATTTCGACCTTGCTGCCGGGGGCGGCGAATTGGGTCCCCACGATCACGACGCGGTCGCTCGGCTGAAGGCCAGAGCGGATCACGCGCAGCCCGTCGATCACCGGCCCGAGCTGGACCGGCTTGGCGGCAACCGTGCCGTCCTGCTTGACGACCAGCAGCAGCTTGCGCGCCTGATCGGTCTGCACCGCAGTATCCGGCACCAGCAAGGCATTGACCTTGCCGCCTGTGGCGAGGTGCATATTGCCGAACATGCCCGGCGTCAGGAACAGATCCGGATTGTCGAACACGGCGCGGGCGCGGATCGTGCCGGAACGCGGATCGAGGCTGTTATCGGTGAAGTCGAGGCGGCCCTGATGGACATAATCGCTTTCATCCTGAAGCCGCACTGCCACGGGCAGGCCCTCGCCCGCGCCATTGCGCCGGGCCTTGAGGAACAGGGCTTCCGATCCCTCGAAGGAGAAATAGATCGGATCGACCGCCATGAGAGTGGTGAGCAGGGTGCCAGAACCGCCGTCACCGGCGGATACCAGGTTTCCCGGATCGACTCTGCGGTCCGAAACGCGGCCCGTCATCGGCGCGCGCACGGTGCTGAATTCGACATCCAGCGCGCGTGAGTTAACGCGGGCCTGTGCTGCGGCCAGCGTGGCCGCGGCAGCACGTTCGCGGGCGCGCAGCCGGTCGATCTCGCTTTTGGAAACGCCGTCAAATTCGACCAGCCGGCTCGCCCGCTCCAGATCGCTGCGGGCCAGGGCCAGATCGCTGCTGGCGGCAGAGACATCGGCCTGCGCCTCCCGCAATGCGGCGGTAAAGGGGCGCGGATCGATCGTGAAGAGCGGCTGGCCCTTGCGCACGATCTGTCCATCCTTGAAATGGACGGCGGTGACCGCACCTGAAACACGCGGACGCACTTCCACCGCGCGGCTCGCCTCGAAACGGCCGACAAATTCGTCCCATTCCGTAATCTGGCGCTGCAAGGGCGCGGAAACGGTAACAGCCGCCGGTGGAGGCGGCGGCGGAGCATCGCCCGATGCCCCAAGCAGATACCATGCCCCGGCCAAAGCCGCGACAATCCCGACGATACCCAGCGCCCGCTTGCGTCCCTTGCGGGAGGTTCCGATCAGCGGCATGCTGCGGCCATCCTGAAGTTCGATGGAAGTCAGTTCGTTCATCTTCAAACCCTGTTCCCTGGACGTGCGGCACCGCGCGCATGCCTTGCAAAGGCCGCACGAAGTCGCTCCGGAAAGCAGGCTTTCCGGCCGCAAACGTCCTCACCCTGTGATCGCGGACAGACTGATTGAGTCCCCGCCTCGGCAGGCGGACGCCGCGCGGGCAACCCGGCGACGCCTCACACCCGCGCTACCTCGGCGAAACGTCGTGGCCGGACGTTCGCCGAGGTCTCGCTGTTCTGGTCTATGGTCTGTGGAGACGCTGGCCCATCCGAAGGACGGGGAATCGCGGCACTACAGATTTCATACCAGTTGGTATATAAATCGAGCCGCCGAGCGTCAAGCGATATTTATACCAGTCAGTAAAGAAAGTCGAGAGCCGTCTGGAAAGTCAGGCGCTGGGCCAGGTTGCCAGGCAGATTTCCACCAGCTGTTCCAGCTCCGCGCGGCTTGCACCTGCGCCTGCCTGCACTGACATCCCCTGGAGAACCGCGGTCAGATAAGCCGCCAGCCCTTGAGGATCGACGTTGGCGGGCAAGTCACCGTCCTGCTTGGCACGCTCGAAACGCTCAAGCAGCGCCTGCTTGGCCGCCGCACCGCGAGCCACCACCTGTTCGCGAATCCCCTCGGCCTCGTCACCGCAGGCGCTCGCCCCGATTACCGTCAGGCAACCGCGGCATTTTTCGCCACTATAGATTTCCAGCGCCCCGTGCAGGAAATGTTCCGCAACGCCGCGCGCTGTAGACGCCTTCAACGCCTCGCTCACATAGGCCAGCTTTTCGCGCTGATAGAGGTCCAACGCCTTGGTAAACAACGCCTCTTTATTCCCGAAGGCGGCATAGAGGCTAGGCTTGGTGATGCCCATGGCCTCCGTAAGGTCCGCCATCGACGCACCTTCATACCCCTTGGCCCAGAAGACGGAGAGCGCCGCCGCCAGAGCCTGTTCGGTATCGAATTCGCGTGGACGACCGCGCGTGATGCAAGCCGTGGAAATTTTCATAACGACCGGTATATATACCTCTCGGCGCAGGAATCCAAGGGTTGTGGCCATAGCCGAGGCGATGCGGCTGCGATACAGGCTTGTGGTACTATCGGCGCCAGCCATGCCGTAACGGCAGCATAGACCGTTCCATCCTCACCCGAAATCATGCTGCAGCCAGCGCTTCGTGGAATGTATCGAGCCACCAGAAAACGTTCTGTTCGCGAATCTGCGCCATCATCGACTGCCAGCGCTCCTGTCGTTCAGCCAGGGGCATTTCCAGCGCCTGTTTCAAGGCATCGCCGATCTCTTCCGCGCTGTAGGGATTGACCAGGAGCGCGTCCTTCATCTGCTCGGCCGCCCCGGCGAAGCGCGAAAGGATCAACACGCCGGGATCGTCCGGGTCTTGCGCGGCGACATATTCCTTGGCCACCAGGTTCATCCCGTCTCTCAGCGGGGTGACGAGACCCACCCGGCTCGCACGATAGACGCCGGCCAGCGTGTCATGGGGATAGCCCTGGTTCACATAGCGGACCGGCACCCAGTCCAGCGCGGCATAGGCGCCGTTTATCCGGCCCGTCAGCTGTTCCAGGCTGGCGCGGATACGCTGGTAGCTGTCGATGCTCGCGCGCGAAGGAGGAGCGATCTGGAGGAACACCACGCGATTGCGCATCTCCGGGTGATCCACCAGCAGGCGTTCATATCCCAGGAAGCGCTCCTCCAGCCCCTTTGAATAATCCAGCCGGTCCACCCCGACGATCAGCGCCCTGCCCACCAGACTCCTGCGAATGCGGCCCAGCGATTCCTGTGCGGCCTCGCTCCGGGCGATCTCTGCAAAGCCATCGGCGTCGATTCCCACCGGACAGGCCAGCAGGCGTACGGAACGGCCTCCACGGCGAAGGACATCCCCCTCTATCTGCGCCCCCATCTGGGAAACCGCATATTCGCAGAAAGCCTCCAGCCATTCGTTCGTCTGGAACCCGATCACATCATATTCGAACAGATTTTCCACCAGCACCATCGCCTCGGGCAAGGTCGTCAACAGGCGGCGCGGCGGCCAGGGGGTGTGGAGATAGAAGCCCAAGCGGTTCTTTACCCCCGCCCCGCGCAATTCCTTGCCCAGCGGAATGAGGTGGAAATCCTGCACCCACACCAGGTCGTCGGGCTCGATCAGCGGAAGGACGGTCTGCGCCAGGCGCTCATTCACCCTGTGATAGCCATGGGCAAAGCTGCGCTCATATTCCGCAAGATCGACCCGGTAATGGAGCAGGGGCCACAGGGTTCGGTTGGCGTAGCCGTTGTAATATTCCTCGATGTCCTGCTCTTCGAGGTCCACCGTGGCCGTGGTGAGCCCGTTCACCCGGCTGAGATTGACCTGTCCTGTGAACTTCTCGATCACTTCGCCGGACCAGCCGAACCAGATTCCGCCATAGGCATTGAGCGCGGCGGTCAGTGCCACGGCAAGCCCGCCCTGAGAGCCGCCACCCGCGCTCACGCGATTCGAAATTGCAATCAGGCGGCTCATCGGATGGTACTCCAGGGTCGGCTCAGCAAAGTGGCGCAATTGATGATGCCCACCAGCGAATAGGTCTGCGGGAAATTCCCCCACAATTCTCCAGTTTTGGGATCGATGTCCTCGGACAGCAGGCCCGAGGGCGTGCGTTGGGCCAATATGCCCTCGAACAGCCCGCGCGCTTCTTCCGTGCGCCCGGTGAGGTGAAGCGCCTCGATCAGCCAGAAAGTGCAGACGTTGAACGCCGTCTGCGGCAGTCCGAAATCGTCCTCCGATGCATAGCGCAGCATGTGCGATCCTCTTCTGAGTTGCTTTTCAAGGGCAGCCAGCGTCGTCAGGAACCGGCTGTCGTCGGGCCGGATGAAACGCAGGTCGAGCATCTGCAGCATGCTCGCATCGAATTGCTCACCCTCGAATGTGGCGGAAAAACACTGGCTGTCGGGCCGCCATGCCGCCCGCTCGATATGGGCGCGGATGTGATTAGCCCGCTTCTGCCAGAACCGCGCCCGATCGCCCTTGCCCAGGGCTGCAGCGGCATTGGCCAGCCGGTCGCAGGCGGCCCAGCACATGACCGAGGAATAGGTGTGGACCCACTTGCTGTTGCGCAGTTCCCAGAGGCCGGCATCGGGCTGATCGTAATTCTCCCAGGCCCGCTGTCCCACTCGCTCCAGCGCCAGGAAATCCTCCTCGCCCGCAGGTCGAAACAAGCGTTCGTCGAAGAAGGCCTGCGCGCTGGACAGCACGATCTGGCCATAGGCGTCATGCTGGATCTGCCGCGCGGCCTGATTGCCTTCGCGCACCGGGCCGAAGCCGCGATAGCCGGCAAGATCGGGTACGATCCGCTCTTCCAGATCGGGCTCCCCAAGCACGCCATAGAGTGGCTGGATATGCCCGCCCCGCGCCGCATCGACGATGTTCCGCAGGAATGCCAGATAGGATTCCAGAACATCCAGCGCGCCCAGCCGGTTGAGCGCCTGCACCGTGTAATAGGCATCGCGTATCCAGCAGAAGCGATAGTCCCAGTTCCGCTGAGATCCGTGATGTTCGGGAATGGAGGTGGTCAGCGCCGCCACGATAGCGCCGGTTTCCGCATGCTGGCACAGCTTCAGCGTGATGGCCGCCCGGATCACTGCGCTTTGCCATTCAAGCGGAATGGCCAGCCCGCGCACCCAGCTCTGCCAGTGGAGAACGGTGCTTTCCAGCATGCCTTCCATGGCATTGCCGATCTCCCGCAGGAACGGCTCATCGGGGCCGAGGAAGAAATATGCTGGGCTTTCCAGCCTGAAGGCACGCTCTTCCTGCACGATGCCCACAGGCGCCGACATGGTGAGCCTGAGCGAGACGTCGCCAGTGCGGAAGCGCAGGTAATTTCCTACCCCACGCTTTGCCCGCACGGGCTCGCTCCAGCCCGTCACCGGGCGGACCCGCACGCGAATGCGCGGCGAACCATGCAGGGGCCGGACAATCCGCGCGAAGGCTACCGGCCGATATGGCCCCACCCGCTGGCGATAATCGGGGCAGAAGTCGATGACTTCTATGGCATTACCCGCCTCGTCCTCGTGCCGCGTGATCAACACCGGCGTGTTGCGAAGATAGGCAGTTTCGGTTTTCACCACGCCTTCCAGCGAGATGTCCCAGAAACCCTTCTGCGGATCATCCCCGTCAAGCAGGGCCGAGAACAAGGGTTCCCCGTCCACCCGGGGCACACAGGCCCAGACATAGCGGCCGGAACTGTCGATCAATGCGGAGACCTGGCAATTGCCAATCGGCCAGAGATTCAGGTCCGGTTGCATAGCTGCTCCAGCCAAGCGTGCACCTCCGCGACAGTGCCGAGGCGATAGCGCGCGGCGGTGGGGTTTCTGTTGCCGACGACGACGCCAAAGCCGCCCAGCTCTTCGGCAGCGGAAAAACCTGCCTCATCGGTCAGATCATCACCCACGAAGATAGGCATGGTACCGGCGCTCGCGGCCCGCTCCATCACTGTGCGCACTGCGAAGCCCTTGTCCCGACCAGGGACGCGCAACTCGGCCACGGCCTTGCCCTTCTGCAGCGAGAGGCCATGTTCCTGCGCCAGCGCCGCTGACAGAGCTATGCTGGCTTCCTCCGCCTCCGGAGCCAGCCGGAAATGGAGCGCCACGCCGAAGCGCTTGCGCTCCACCAGAACTCCTGGATGTTTGGCCGCGAAATCCTCCAGCGCGGCGGCCACTATATCGAGACTGGCCGGGCGAGGCATCGCCTCCTCATTCAACTCGGCGCCATGATTACCCACCAGCACCGGCCCGCCCTGCCCGAGCTTCCCGACGAGACCCAGCCGGCTCGCGAGCCAGTCCACATCCCGCCCACTAACCACGGCCAGCCGCCCTTCGATCAGCGATGAGAGGGTATCCAGCAAGTCGGCAACGTGGCGGGGAACCTCAACAGCCTCCGGCGTATCCGCGATTTCCACCAGCGTGCCATCGAAATCGAGCAGCAGCGTAACCTCTCCCTTCGCCAGCGCGGGGGGAGGAGATGCCCCGCCACCCTGTGGGAGAAGGTGGACGGCGGCTTTCATTTCCAGCGCGCCGACCGCACCGGGAAACATACATTCTTCCCGCGTCGAGGCGGCGAGCGACATGCAGGATCGCAGCCTTGAGTGGTCCATGTTTTCATCTCCGGATGTATGGCGATCGAACGATCCGATGGAATTAGATCGTTCTGCCAGAAGTGCCGTTCCCGCGCCGGACGCCGATAGCGGCGGACCGAGCCAAAGGCGGGATCAAAGGCATTTTCAAATAGTTGCGGCAGGAACGCCGCGCGATGCCAGGGCAGTACCATGCCAGATACCGAGACAGGGCGGCAAAGCGACGAGCCGTGCCGCTACCGGGGCACCGCACCCTCGCAAGGGGAACGCCCCTCTGGCAAAAACCGTTCTGACTGCTGCCAAACAAGGAACGGATAATGATCCGCGAAGGTGCGACGATGAACGTGGGACGAGTTCAGGCTTTCAGGGGTTTCCCTCCCCATGGCGGCTAATCTCCCGGACGGAATCTCCCCGAGGCATCTGGAACAGGCCCGACCTGTCCATGCCCTCTCACACTGGTTGCCGTTGCTGATCCTGGGCGCGTTGATGATCGCCGCCCTGGCCGGACTGTTCGGTGGCTGGCCCAATGAGCGCAAATCGGCCTTGCGGAATGGTGCATCGCTGGCAGTGGAAGCGCCGCAGATTCTACGGGCCGGCGAGTTCTTCGAAATCTGGATCGATATCCGAGCCGATCGGACGATCGAGAAACCCACCCTGGCCATCTCTGCCCCATATCTGCGCAATCTTACGGTCAACACCGTAATGCCGGGGGCAGAGGAAGAGGCATATTCCGGAGGGGCCTTTACCCTCACTTATGGCCGCCTCGAACCCGGCGATTTGTTACGCGTCAAGCTGGATGGCCAAGTCAACCCCACCCTTGCCGGGGGGCATGATGGCTGGATGGAACTGCGCGAGGGCGACATGCGCCTCGTCCGCGTTCCTCTCGAGCTGGAGATTTTGCCCTGATGGATATCGTGCTGCGCGCCACAGCGATGTTCGCAATCGTCTATCTCCTGCTGCGACTGCTGGGGAAACGCGAACTCGCCCAACTGACACCCTTCGAACTGGTCATGCTGATCGTCATGGGCGATCTGGTTCAGCAGGGCGTTACGCATAACGATTTCAGCATCACCGGCGCGACACTAGCGATTGCCACATTCGGTTTCTGGGGTGCCCTGCTAGCCTGGTTCAGCTTTCGCTCACGTCGCGCAGAAAAACTGCTGGAGGGAGAACCGGCGGTACTCGTGCGCAGTGGCAATATCCTGGCCCGTAACCTCAGTCGCCACCGCATCACCCAGTCTGAACTGGAAGCGGAAATGCGGCTCGCGGGGATCGCCTATCTATCCGATGTCGCATGGGCAATTCTGGAAACCGAGGGCAAGATAAGCTTCATCCGCAAGGATGATGAACCCTCCCATGCACCCGAGGACGGGCCAGCCACCTGACCGGTTCGGATCGCGATACGGGTCAGGCGGCCGACAGCCCATCGGTCTGGCGGCGGAGGGTTACTTCTCCACGCCTGCGCGTGATGGCCCAGGGCATCTCGTCGCGAATGAATGCCATCATCGCCTCTCGCACGTCGCATCTAAGGTCGAAGGCTTTGCCCGCATCGGCCGCGCTGACCAATGCGCGCAGTTCAAGGTGATCCGGCGCAGTGTCAGTCACCTGCAGCCCCACCACACGGCCATCCCATTTATCATTGGCCGCCACCACTTCTTCCAGCCTGGCCCGCAGTCGGGGAACATCCACCGCCGGGTCCACATGGAAGAAGGCCGTGCCCAATATCTGGCTGGTGGTGCGCGTCCAGTTCTGGAAGCTGTCCTCAAGGAAACGGGAAATCGGCACTACCAGACGGCGCTCGTCCCAGATGTTGACGATCACATAGGTCAGGCGGATTTCCTCGATCCGGCCCCATTCGCCATCCATGATCACTACATCGTCGATCCGAATGGGCTCGGTGAAGGCCATCTGGATACCGGCCACCAGATTCTTGAGCGCGGGCTGCGCAGCCGCGCCCACTGCCAACCCGACAAGACCAGCCGATGCGATCAACGTGACCCCAATGTTCCGCACGGCGGGGATGCCCATCAGGATAAGGCACAATGTCGCCAGCGAGATCACGAATACCGCCACCCGATGCAAAATATTGGCGCGGGTCCGCCTGCGCCGGGCAGACAGATTATCCGGCGCCGAAATATCCGTGCGTGCCTGGATGACCGCGAAACCCCAGCCGACCAGTGCGATCACCAGCCAGCCGAAGAGCGCCGGCGTCACCAACCGCGCGATCTGGCTCCAGGCGAGGGCAGCACGGGAATCGAGACCCAGCGCAGGCTGGACGGCAGAGAGCGCGAGGGCGAGCAGAAGCCAGCGCGTGGGTCCGCGCAGCTTGCGAAGCGCTTCTGCAGAGGAAAGCCCATCCACCCGGCGCAGAATCCTGCCCAGCACCAGAAAGATGACGAAATGCAACGCCAAAGCAAGCAGGACCGCGAGGGCACTAAGGGCGAGCGGCTGTAACCAGCCGGGGATCATCGGAACGAGTTGCATCCCCTGAGGCTACATGGGCAGTAACCCATGGCCAGTGCGCACCCATCGGCCCAAGGCAGCAGAGGCACATGCCACCGCAAAGGCAGGACTATCCGACCCGGCTGATCACTTGCCCTTCCGCGGCAATGCAAAAACCATCAACGATTCATTGTTGAGCGGTTTCCCGTCCGGCCCGCGCGCCGCAGCGGCGCCCATACGGGCACCTGCAGCCACCACCGCGACATATTGCCGACCATCCTTGCCCTGATAAGTAATCGGCACCGTCAACGGGGCATATTGCAGTTCATGCTCCCACAGAATGGCTCCGGTTTTTGCATCGAAGGCCCTGAGGCGCCGGTCCGATGTGGCACCGATGAAGACAAGCCCGCCGGCCGTGGCGATTGGCCCGCCGAGCGTGTTGTTGCTCCCGGTATCCTGCTTGCCCCCCGGCAGGCCTTCGGTAATGCCCAGCTTGCTGGCCCACAAAACGTCACCGCTATTACCGTCCACCGCGATCAACCTGCCCCATGGTGGGCGGATGCAGGGCAGGTTCATGCGTTTACCATCCTTCGTCTCGAAACTGGCCGAGAAGCTGGAATAGGCACCTGGCCCCACCAGACTGCCACGGTCGTAGATCTGGGTCGAAGCATTGGTGCCGTTCCCGTAATTACCCTTCGGATCGCGGTCCTCGATCCAGCCGATACTGCCGCTCTCACTGGTGTTGACGAATACCACGCCTCGCGTCGGGTCGGCGGCGCTGCCTCCCCAGTTGGAGCCGCCATTATGCGGAAGGTTGATCGATGCGCGCGGGGGATCCCCCTCCTTATGCAGGAAGAAGGGCGTGAAGGGCCCGCTATTGAAGAATGTGCCGCCATAGCTGTCCAGCAGCGCCTTGCAGGCCGCCACATGTTCCGGCGTGGTATCCTCGAGCGTAACGATATCCGACGGGTCCCAGCGCATGCGGGAAAGCGGTTCGGGCTTCACCGGGATAGGCTGGGTCTTGGAATACCATTCCCCCGGCACATCGGCCGCCGCCACGAGTTGTTCGTTGACGCCGTGGATCGGCTCCCCGGTCTCGCGGTTGAGGATGTACATCAGGCCCGGCTTGCCGGTTTCCGCCAGCGCGGGGATGGTCTTGCCATCCACCGTCACGTCGAACAGCACCGGCGGGGCGGGCAGGTCCCAATCCCACAGATCGTGGTGGATGGTCTGGAAGTGCCATTTATACTTGCCGGTCTGTGCATCGACCGCGACAATGGAGTTTCCGAACAGATTGTTGCCCGGCCTGTCTCCCCCGTAATAATTGGGCGATGGGCTGCCGATGGTCATGTAGATCGTATCGGTCTTGGGATCGGCGGTGGTGTACCATACCCACATATTCGTGCCGGAGCGATCCTTCCAACCATCGTCCAGCCATGTTTCGTGGCCCACTTCACCCGGCTGGGGAACTGTGTTGAACTCCCACAGCTTCTTACCGGTCCGCGCATCGAAGGCGCGGCTTTTGCCACTAGGCCCGCGTGGCATTTCGGCAGTGTTTGCCCCGACCACGAGGACATTCTTGTAGACTGAAGGCGGATAGGAATAGGGTGAGCCTTCAATCGCGGCACTGCCCCCCTTGCCGAAAGCCGTATCCAGCTTGCCCGTCGCCGCATCCAGCGCGACAATCGCATTGCCGACCGAATAGAAGATGCGCGGCTTCAGCTTGCCCTCGCCCGGCCAATAGGACACGCCGCGCCGAACCATGCCTTGCACCGGATGACGCCAGATTTCCTTGCCACTGTCAGCCTCCAGCGCGACCACGGCATTGCCCAGCGGCAAATACATCACATTGCGGATCACGATGGGCACCGTCCCGCCCAGTAACCCTGCTCCCCCTTCCGGACGCAGGCGGAAGCTCCAAGCCTGTGCCAGTTGTTTCACATTGGCCGTGTTGATCTGGTCCAGCGGGGAATAGCGCGTGCCACCCAGATCGCGTGCGTAACGGGGCCAATCGGCCGCCGCCGGAGGCGTTTCGTCCTGCGCCTGAACAGCGGAAAAAATGGGCAGTAGAGCAATGCCGCTCAGGACCAGCGCCTTGGAAATTCGCATAATGGCAAACCCTTTTCTGTTCCGGGTGAGCCTCGCAGGCTGTTCTTCCGGAAAAAGGCGGGCGGGGAGTGAGTGCCCCCGCCCGCCATCAATGGCGTGCTTCATCCTGGGAAAAAGCACGGTGGGAGTTCAGAAGGACACATTGGCCCCAATAAAGAAGCGACGTCCCAGCACATCGTAATTGCCCGCGTCATAGCGGCCACCCGGCAGGCGCCCCTGAGCAGGGTCGGCCGAGGTATCGACACCCATCAGCGGGGGCGCGCGGTCGAACAGATTGTCGATGCCGAAGCGGACAGTTGCGGCCTTGTTAATCTGATAGGAGCCGGAAAGGCTGAAGAGATCATAGGCCGGGGCCCCGGTAATCGGCGTGCCGCCCTGACGAGTAACCGCAGTGACATGGGCGATGGCGGGCTTGTGCTGCCATTGCAGGCTGACGGTTGCCGGACCGACCGAGTAGTTGAACCGGGTGAACAGCTTCCAGCGATAGGAGCCTGCCTGAGTACCAACTTCGCCGCCGCCCGTGGTGCCTGCATAGTCGATCAACGGCACCGCGACTTCGTCCGCAGTCGTCGCGAACTTGTCGAGATAAGTGAACTGCACATTAGTGGAGAAGCGGCCCGGAAGGCCTATACCGGCATCCTTGAAGCGGAGCCCCCAATCAAGCTGCACGTCCACGCCGGCCGTTTCCACGCGCCCCGCATTGCCGTAATTCACCAGGACGTTGACGACTTCGCCCGTCTGGGAATCCCGTACGATGCGCGAACAGGCATCGTTGACGCTGTAATCCGGGTTGAAGACCGGGGTGAAGCACTTGCGGAAGACGGCGTTGATATTCTCCTGCGAGATACCGCCGGAAAGGGTCACATTGTAATAGTCGATTGCCAGCCTCAGGCTGCGCAGCCATTCGCTTTCGAAAGGCGAGCTGATGACCGCGCCGATCGTATAGGTCGTGGCATCCTCTTCCTTCAGTGCCAGAGCGCCTGCGGAAACCGCGCGGAAGAAGTCCGCCGTATTCGTGGGATATAGCCGGTCGGCTTCATAGAATTGCGTGGCGGCATTCGCCCCCATGATGTTCCGGCACAGGGCCTCTACCTTGGCCGCATTGGGGTTGCCCACCGTATCGCCGGAATCCGGATTGAGATTGCTGTCCGCCCCAATCGGATTGGCGGAATAATTGCCGAAGAAGACGGGATTGGTGATGTTCCCACGCGAACAGGGATCGCCATCGGTGACCTGTGTCTGGGTCTGAGTACGGGCAGTGAACAATTCGCCCAGATTGGGGGCACGACTGGCCTTCTGATAGCCGCCACGGAAGCGCAGCCATTCGAACGGCGCATATTCGCCGTTGATCTTGTACGTGCCGACAGTGCCGACCGAACGATAATCGGACAGGCGATAGCCAAGTTCCAGCGTCAGGGCCTTGGCGAATGGCAGGTCGGCCAATACCGGGACCAGCAGTTCGCCATAGATTTCCTTCACCGAGGTAGTTCCAGCCGTACTCGCCTGCGGGAAGCCGCCATTCACGGTTTCATAGAAGGCGGAGCCGTCCATCATCGCGGAATCGGCGTGGAATTTCATCTTGTTCACCCGATATTCCGCGCCCAACGCAAAACGCAGCTGGCCATAGGGAAGATCGAACAGGCCACCTTGCAGGTTGGCCTGCACATTCTCCTGAGTGAGCCGGTTTTCAAGCTGCGCGTCCACCGCCACGGCCAAGCCGCAATCCTCGGTATAGCTGGACGAAGAGATGAAGGGGCTCAGGCCGCTCTTGCAGCTGGCATTTGCACCATTGCGATTGACGGCAATCGGCGTCCCATTCCCGGTGAAGGTGGAATTGTAGCCATAGTTCGGCGCATTGAGGACGGCCGCCAGCCGCTCCACCGAAAGATAGCCGTAAAGCTCCGTGCGCGCGGTGGTTTCACCGTGGGAGGCAAAGACTTCCCAGGTCCAGTCCGTGCCGGGCACCTTCCCTTCCAGCCCAAGCAGCATCTGATAGGTCTGGTTGTGGTTCACGGTGGTGCGGCGCGCAATGTCGCCGGGGATCAGATTGACATAGAAAGGC
This sequence comes from Sphingomonadales bacterium 63-6, assembly GCA_001898545.1. GTDB lineage: Bacteria > Pseudomonadota > Alphaproteobacteria > Sphingomonadales > Sphingomonadaceae > Andeanibacterium. The sequence goes on from MKUB01000200.1 coordinate 39,097, forward strand.
TGGGTCGCGGCTGCGCCGGTCCGGCTGTTGAGCAGCAGGGCCAGTTCATCGGGGACCGGGAACACCTGGCTGTTGGTACAGCCGCCTACGACAGGGCAGTCCAAACCGAACTTGCCGGTTCCCAAGCCCGCCGGGGAGCTTACACCCTGCGCCAGGAAATCCAGATTGGTGTAGGTGACGCCGCCGATCGTGGCACCCAAAGAAGATGGCGTCCCCAGCACCGAATTGCCGGTGTAGATATTATTGTCATGCGGGATCGCCGTACCGAGAGAACCAAGGGCCACCGTATTGAGTGAGAGCGACACGGTCTCCGTCGAAGCATAAGACGCCTGCCCGAAAGCAGTGATATTGTCCGAAATGTCATAATGGCCGCTAGCGAAGAACGAATATCGCGTCTGCGGCGATGAGAGCAGCAGATCGTCGATATTGTCAGCCAGCACGCCGGTGCTCAGCAGCTTGCGGTTCAACCCATCCACCGCTCCGGACGAAGCCGGATCATAGCCATAGAATAGCGGCGTATAGACGCCGCCCGGCGAGGTCGAACCGTTCAGGAAGAATGAATTGTTGCCATTCAGATAGAAGGAGGAGGTGTTCGGGACAGAGATGCTTCCCGGAACACCCTTGCCGTGGAACAGTGCGTTGACGGCTTCCGCCGTCGGCCGGCCCGACGCCGGGAAGGAGATATAATTCTGCTCCAGGAAATACTCGGTGCCGGCCACGTCGGGGTTGCGCGCCAGTTCGACGTTCCAAGGGCGATCCATGGTGCGAACCGATTCACGGTCGTAATATTCCATGCCCAGCATGACGTTGCCGCGCCCGCCATCGAGATTGGCACCCATCAGGGCTGCCACGCGATATTGCGCCCCGTCGCCCCGCTCGGTCAGCGAATATTGGCCATCCAGACTGATGCCCGTGAAATTCTTCTTGAGGATGAAATTGACCACACCGCCCACGGCATCTGCGCCATAGGTGGAGGAGGCGCCCCCGGAAATCACCTCGACCCGCTCCACTGCAGCGGACGGGATCGTGTTGAGATCGACGACGCCTGAGCCGTTAATCGGCGTGGGGCGCCGACCGTCGATGAGAACGAGGTTCCGGTTCGAGCCGAGCTGGCGCAGGCTGACCGTCGCCACACCGATAGTGACATTGGCATTGGCCTGCAGCCCCTGCGTGTCGAACTGGGTCAGCGCAGGCGCGAATTGCGGCAGCTTGTTGAGATTGGCTTCGATATTGATCGCGCTGCTCTCTTCCAGCAGCTCCGCCCCGACAGTCACGGTCGGGCTCGTCGCGATGAAATCCTTGCGGATGATACGCGATCCGGTGACGATGATCGGCTCAGCCTCTTCCTTTTCCTGAGCGGCAGGAGCTTCCTGCGCATAGGCGGGCACGGCGGCCATGCAGGTGGAAATGCCGATAGCGGTGCAAAGTGCAGTTGCGCGAAACTGCTTGAGATAGATTCCCTTCATGAGACCAAGTCCCCTCCTCATCCCCTGGCATTCTTGCCGGCCCGTTCGATGCGAGCGCAGGCTTCGATGCCCATGAGCCCGCCCGAACAGCCGGCTCGCCCGGTATGGGTAAGGAGGAAGCAAGGAGTCCGGCAGACCCGATCCGGCGGCCCGCCACCACACAAATGGGTGTTGCCGCCAGCCCCGCCCGGTTGGAATTCAAACCGCCAGCGCTTGCGCTGCCATTCCTCCGTCCGGCAGGACGGAAAACCGACTTCCCCCAAATGTCTGAGAGGGTGGCGGAAAGGGAAGCGACAGGATGAGGACGATTGTGGGCAGGCAAGGCGGGAGAATGCAGAAAAGCGGCCTCGAAACCCTGCGGCGAATGGCTCGTCTGTTCCTCGCAATCATCCTGCCCGTCGCCCTGACGCACACCGCATCGGCCGCGCAACGCGATCTGGGCTTCGGGCATTTCGTCCATACGGAACTGGAGGCAAAAAACGGGCTGCCCGCGCAGGCAAACTCGATTGTCCAGACACCCGATGGCTATTTGTGGTTCGGAACGCCGGATGGGCTGTTCCGATATAACGGTCAGACTTTTGAGCGCATTCCGGTGCTGCGCCACGGCGCCTTCACAGATGCTGCGATCATTGAAGCCATCGTTACGCGGCGGGGGGAGATGTGGCTCGGTGCGGGGCAGAATGCCGGCGTTCTGGTGCTGCGGAACGGAAGGCTGCAACAGACCGGAATGACTACCCCGCCTCCACAGATCACGCATTTGGTGGAAGGGAAAGACGGTTCCATCTGGGCAGCTTCCAGCGGAAGAAAGGACCGCCTGTTTCGCCATATGGCCGGCAAGTGGCAGCGAATGGACCTGCCGCTCGCCCTTCCCGCCGGGGCTATCGCCGATATGGAAGTGGATCGGCGCGGCACCATCTGGATATTGCTGGCAAGCGCTTCCGGCGGCCAGCTTGCCTTTCTGAGACAGGGCAGTGCCCGCTTCGAGACAGCTGCAGACCGTGTCGGACTTGGCCGTATGACACTGGACCCGAATGGCGGCCTTTGGGTATCGGACAATTTCGGCACGCGCATGGTGCGAGACTCCAGCGGCGCCCGCCCACTTGCGCAGATCGCTTATCCGCCCGTGGCAAATATCGGCTTTCCAAAAATCAAGTTCGACAGTCGGGGCAATATCTGGGGGAGTTCCCTCTCCGGCGGGATATTCCTCATTTCTGGCGCGGGTAAGGCTGAAAACTCAGGGAAGAAACCGCTGGCCCTCAGCTATGACGATCGCATCGGCACGCTGCCTACGCTCGATGTGTTCCCGGATCGTGAGGGCAATGTCTGGATATCGAGCAGCGAGTCCCTGCATCGTTTTCACCCGGCCAACGCCGTGCCTGTTTCCTCGATCCAGAGTCACCCCAGATCCCCGCAAAGGCTGGCGGTAGCCACAGATGGCAGCATCTATCTCTTCAGCCTGGGCAGCCTTTACCGCATCGAACCGAATGCGGAGCCGGCACTGGTCGTTTCAAATCTCGATGCGAATGCGGTGATCTGCACGGCCAGATCCGGCGGGGTCTGGTATATCGACAGGCGCAAGGCGATGCTGTTCGATGGCGGGCAGCGCCATGCCCTGCCGGCCGCCCTGCCTGCCAGCGAACCTCCGGTCCTGTGCGAAGAGGATGGTTTCGGACGCCTTTGGTCCCTGTCCAGAAACGCCGTAAGCTGGTTTCGGGAAGGAAGCTGGCACTATGGCTTTCCCGGTTTCGATGAAGCCGACATATGGGATGTGGCAACGGAAGCATCCGGCGCCCTGATCGTCAGCCTCGGGACGAACCGGCTCATCAGGATCGACGAGACGGTGGCCACCCCCGTGAGGACGGGATGGGACGGCAGCATTTCCTCCATGCACAACACCCCGCTGGGTCTGCTGGTGAGCCATTCCAACGGATTGTGGCGTAGCGGCACCTCCGGCCAGCGCAGCGGGGCTTCCATAACCACACGTGCCCTCGCGAAAGCGCGGGATTTTGACGTGGACCACAAGTATCTCTGGGTATTCGGCCTGTCAGGCGTGAAGCAATTTCCCCTGGCAAGGCTGAACCAGACATGGGACACCGAACGGCGTCCCACCGCCAGCATGACCTTCGACTGGGCCGAGGGCCTCCCGGTCGGCAAGCAGGACATCGGCTTTCGCGGCCGCCAAATCGCTGCCGGAAGCGACGGGCGGATATGGGTTCTGACCAGAAGCGGGCCTTACCTCATCGACACGAGGAACGTCATTCGCAACACGATCCCGCCCCCGCTGGCCATAGAGGCTGTTTGGGGCGACGGGCATCCCGCCAGCGAAAAGGAAGGCAGGCAGTATCTCAGCAGCGGAACCCGTTCCGTCAGAATTTCCTACGGCGCGCTCAGCTATTCCATGCCGGAGCGTGTCCGCTTCAAATACCGCCTGATCGGCGCCAATGACGAGTGGACCTATGCAGGCAATCGCCATGAAGTGACATTCGATAATCTCGGCCCGGGAGATTATCGTTTCGAAGTGATGGGCGCGAATGAGGACGGCGTATGGAACACCGAGCCCGCCTCCATCGAATTCACGATTGCGCCAACCTTTCTGCAGTCACCGATTGTGAAATTCGTGGCGGCGCTGTTGCTGCTCACCGCCATCGCGCTGGCCTATCACTGGCGAACATATATCCTCACCACACGCGTGCGGAACGCCATGTCGGTCCGCTCGGCGGAGAGGGAGCGCATTGCCCGCGAACTCCACGATACACTGCTGCAATCTGTGCAGGGGCTGATCCTGCGGTTCCAACTGCTGGTGGATCATCTGCCGAAGGAACACCCTTCGCGCGCCGAACTTGCCACCACGCTGGACCAGGCGGATGAAGTCCTGTCCGAAGGGCGCAAACGGGTGCTCGATCTGCGCTCACGCCAGCCCCGGACCAGCCTTGAGGAAGTGATCGAGGCAGTTGTAGAGCGTCAGCTTCCAACGGACCGCTTTCAGACACACATCCGCACGAGCGGAGTTATCAGGCCTATTGAAACACCGGTTTTCAATAGTCTGATCGATGTAGCCAATGAATGCCTGTTCAATATCCTGCGCCATGCAAAGGCGGATCGAGTGCAGATCGATCTGCGCTATGGCCCGTCGTATCTGGAGATGGAAATCGCTGATAACGGCGTCGGATTTAGCCCTAAGGCAATCGCGGATGCGGCTGCGGCTGGACATTTCGGTATTCTGGGTATGCGGGAGCGGATTGAGGCGCTGGGAGGCACGTTGCAGATCAATTCGGAACCCGCAAAAGGGGTTCGGATCACCGTTCGATTTTCGTCAACCGTTGCATACCTAAGTAAAAATGGTCAAACTCCCAAAAAAACAGGGAGAGGGTGGCCATGGTTTACCCGGAAAGTCCGCGAACAGGCGGACCCATAACGACGTTGCTTGTGGATGACCACGAGTTGCTGCGCGATGGCCTGCGCAGATTGATTGAGGATCAGCCCGACATCACAGTGGTCGGTGAATTGGATGACGGACAAGGCGCGCTTGAACTTGTTCGCAGGTGCAAGCCACGTGTGGTTGTGCTGGACCTACAGATGCCTTGCATGGATGGGCTGGAAGTCGCCCGCCAGATCGCGCCGGAAGTCCCCTCCACCAAAATCCTGGTACTATCCACATTCCATAATAGCGGGCAGGCCATCCGCGCATTCGAAGCCGGGGCGAGCGGTTATGTCCTGAAAACGAGCATCCGCCGGGAATTGCTGGAAGGCATCAGGACAGTGGCCCGCGGCAAAAGGTTCGTCTGTGCAGAAATCGCCAAGGAAGTCGCCGCCCAGCTTTTCGAGGAGCGATTGACCGAGCGGGAGATTCAGCTGCTCAACCTGATCGCCGAGGGCAATCAGAACAAGCAGATCGCCTGGTCGCTCGATCTGTCCGAGAATACCATCAAGGGCCTGTTGAAAACCCTATTCCAGAAGCTCGGCGCCCGGGACAGAACCCATGCCGTCGTCCTTGCCTCCCGCCTGGGGTGGATCAGGCTCTGATCGATGGCCGGCGCCCTGTCCCCGGGCCATAATGGAATTTACGCCTAGAGGCGCGAAGCCCGCGTTTCCTGCGTGGTGATGAATTCCAGCAGCGCGGGCTGGCCGCGTTCCGTCGCCTCGATACCGCGCCGGATCGCCGCTGCGATGTCATCCGGCCGCTCGATCCGCTCCCCATAGCCGCCCAGCGCGCGCGCGAAGGCCGCATAATCGCCCGAAATATCGGTTGAGCGATATTTTTCAGTGGCGACCGGCATCACCGGCAATTCGATGGCCATTGCCGAATTGTTGAGCAGGATCGACAGGATCGGTGTGCGCTCCCGCACGGCGGTTTCGAAATCCATGCCGGTAAAGCCGATGGCGGCATCGCCCCACACATTGATGCACAATTTATCCGGGCAGGCCAGCTTTGCCCCCATCGCCAGCCCCAGCCCATAGCCGAGCTGCGTGGACTTGCCCCAGCCAATATAGGACAGCGGCGAGCGGGATTTCCAGAAAGGTGTCAGCTGGTCACGCGGGCTACCCGCGTCGTGGGTGATGATCGTATTGGCTACATCCACCGTGCGCTGCAATTCCCATAACACGCGATAAGGAGAGAGCGGGGCATCCTCGCATTCCAGCAGGGGAAGCCATTCCTGCATCCACGCCTGCTCCACCTCCGCGATCTCGCGGATCACAGCTGAAGGATCGCGCGCGCCGTCCAGCAAGGGGCGGCAGGCGGCGACCAGCATGGCCAACGTCAACTGGGCATCCCCGGCCAGCGCCATTTCGCAGCGCACACCCTTGTTGAAATCAGCCGGATCGAGCGTCGAATGGATGATCGGCACATGGCCCGGCATCGAAACGCCGAATGCCGTTTCGGAGAAACTGCAGCCAATGCCGAAGATCAGATCGGCATTATTGAGGAAATGTCGAAGCTGGCCGGGAATGGCTGCCCCGCCAGAACCGATTGCCAGCGGATGCGTCTCGTCGAAGCAGCTCTTGCCTTCTAGGCTGGTGGAAACCGGCGCACCCAGCAATTCGGCCAGTTCGCGCAATTCCGCATAGGCATTGGCCCAATGAACGCCCTGTCCGGCATGAATCACCAGGCGCTTCGCATCGACCAGCCGCTTGGCCACTTCCTCAACCTGAGCGGGATCGGGGCCGAAACGGGTAGACACTACCGGCTGGTAATCGATCGGTTCGGGCACATCCTCGGCCAGCACATCCCAAGGCATTTCGACCAGAGCGGGACGCAGACGCCCGTTGCGCAGCGCGGTGAATGCCCGGCGCATGATGGCGGGAGTGTCTTCCGAGCGCAGGATGGGCTCGGCGGTCTTGGTGATGTCCCGCATGGAAATGCAGGCGTTGTAATTGTCGGGCACATGGGCCAGCCGGCGCGCATAGCCCTGCGGCAGGACCAGCACTGGCACGCTTTCCGAATAGGCCTGGGCAACGCCACCATAGGCATTTTCCGTGCCTGGGCCATGCTGCATCGCGAACACGCCCATCTTTGCGCCGCGAGTGAGGCGGGAATAGGCATCCGCCATGTGAAGGCCGGTGCGTTCCTGCCGGACGATGATGGGGCGGATACCTGCGGCCGCGGCCTGTTCCAGCACTGCATTGCGGGGATAACCGAAAATAATGTCGACGCCCTCACGCCGCAGGATTTCGGCGATAGCCGAGCCAACCTTCACAGACATTTCCCAACGGGCGCGTAAAAAGGTTGGCCGACCGGAAAGCGCCCCAATCCGGCCGGCCTGTTCTGTTTCTCGCCAGTCTTGAAGAGAGATACGGCCGGGACCCGACAGAGTCAGGTCACCCGGCCGCCCCCCATCAGAACTTGCGCTTGACCGAAACCGCCCAGGTGCGCGGTTCGCCCGGCGAACCCTGGATCGAATTGGTCGAACCACGATTGTCGAAGAAATCGGTGTAGTAGAGCTTGTTGGTCAGGTTCCTGACCTCGAACGCCACTTCCCAATCCTCGTCCATCGTGCGGTAGCTCAGGCGAGCATTGGCGAGGGTTCGGCCCGGAATACGACCGAAGATGTCCACGCCGCCGCTGGCCGCATCGACGTTATTCGCATTGCGGCTGTAGGAATCGTCATGCGACACATCGACACGCGGCGTCAGCGTGCCCGCCATGCCCAGATCGATTTCATACTGGGCGCCGATGCTCCAGGACCATGGAATGATGAACTGGCCATCATCTTCTGTCCCGATGCCGGAACTTACTGCCGATGTACTGATCGAGGTATATTTGAAATCGAGATAGGCAAGCGATGCATCGATCGACAGGCCTGCAACCGGACGCAGAGCCAGTTCGGCTTCGAAGCCCTTCACATCCGCCTCACCGGCATTGAGCGGCAGCGCGCAGGGCGTGGCATTGCCGGTCTGCGGGCAAGTCGATACCGAAACGAGGATATCGTGGTACTTGTTGATGAACCCGGCAAGATTCAGCCTGACCGCACGGTCGAGGAACTCGCTCTTCAAGCCGACTTCATAAGCCGTAAGCGTCTCGGGGCCATGCGGAAGTGCCTGGCCGGGGAAGAAGGGGCGCGGATTGATGCCGCCGCCCTTGAAGCCGGTCGATACCTGACCATAGGCCATCACATCGTCAGTGAGGCGATATTGCAGACCGAGGCGATAATCGACGCGATCGCCCGCATATTTGCCTTCAAGCCCGTCAAGCGATGCCAGTGACGGCGGAACCGCGCCACCCGAAGACGAACCCGGAATACCGGCACGGCCATAGATGAAGGTCTTGGTCTGGTCGGTATAGCGGATGCCGCCCAGAATGGTCAGAGCCTCAACGGGCGTGATTTCGAGATTGGCGAAAACAGCCTTGGTGGTCGCCGGGACGGAGTTGTCCTCAATGAAGTTCAGCGTGGGAAGCGTAACGCGCGAGACGTTGCGGCTTTCCTTGTCGAAGTAGAACCCGCCGACCGTCAAATTCGCGACATCGTTGATGTTTGCGGTAACGCGCAGTTCCTGGCTGAACTGGTGATTGTACACCTTGTTCGCGATCATCGTGGCGTTGAACGGCGAACCGTCGCCCGAGGAATAACTGCCGTCGAACTTGCGATATGCGGTGATCGAGGTGAGGACCACATTGTCCGAAAGGTTGGCAGTAACCGTACCCGAAACGCCCCAGGTATTGATCAGCCCGTCCTGAGGAGCCTGCCATGCACCCGAACCATCGCGCGGATTGGTTTCGAGGTAGTTCTCATAGCTGATGTAGGGGCTGTTGCTGAACGTATCCTGCGCATAGTTCCCGAACGGCGAATAGGAAATGTAGGGCGATCCGGTGGAGGTGCCATACACATTGCCGTTGAGGACATAGGCCGAGGAGGCCGGAGTTGCGACACCCGTGAGGGCTGAGCCCGGATTGGCTTGGCGACCGACGTAAAGCAGCGTCGTGGGGCCGGTTTCACTACCGTCGCGGGTGATATCGCCTACGAGGTCAACGGTGATATCTGAATTCGGCTCCCAACGCAGGGCCAGGCGGCCTGCGACATATTCCTTGCCGCCATCGGTGCCGATCTTGCAGTCCGTTCCGGTGACGGTGCTGGGGATCGTGCTGGTCGGATGGGTGCAGCGATAGTCATATCGCGTGATGTAGCCATCCTTCTTGACCGCCGCGCCGGAAAGGCGAGCGTAGAGGTGGTCTTCGGCCAGCGTGAAGTTCGTCGCCCCGCGCAGTTCCATGCGGTTATAACTGCCATAGGTCGCCGAAAGATAGCCGTCCGTATCCGCACTCGGCTTCTTGGAATAGAGCTTGATCGCACCGCCGATGGAGTTCTGGCCTGCGAGCGTGCCCTGCGGGCCGCGCAGGATTTCCACACGTTCAAGGTCGACCAGACCGAGCATGGAACCATGCAGCGTGGGTAGATACACGTCATCGACATAGATGCCGACGCCCGGTTCAAGCGCGAAGGTCGTATCGCGCTGGCCAACGCCGCGAATATAAGCCGCGACCGCCGGGCCATACGTGGCCGAAGCCTGGCGCAGCGTCACGTTCGGTGCCGAAGATCCAAGGTCCGCAAGATTAGTCTGGCCGCGCTGTTCGAGCATTTCCCCAGTGACTGCCGTGATCGCCACGGGCACGTCCTGAAGGCGCTGATCTCTGAACTGTGCGGTAACGACAATTTCGTCCTGCTTGGAAGAACCAGCATCGCTCTCATTATCGGCTGACTGGGCAAAGGCCGGCGCGGCCAGGGCGAATGCCCCCACCATCGCCAGTGCGCTGACTGTCCCACGCATCCGAGTTTTTCCGAATGTCATTTACCACCTCCCTGTGAGTCCACCTTATGCAATGGCGGATGGCCCCATGGACTTGTTGATCGCTCAACTGTCAAGTTGATTCCACACTTCGGAATTATTTTCCCGAAATACGGAATCTTGGGTGGCAGGTTTCAAAAGTCGGGGAAAAGCACCTCAAGTCTGGGCGATACGCGCGCGCTCACTGATGCGAGACGCAGTTTCCCTTACGGCGCTGGAGAGATCGTCTTCGAGATGCAGGCCATAACGCTTGGCAGGCATGGTCACGCCGATACAGCCCAGGACCTCCCCTTCCCGCCCGAAGATCGGGCTGGCGATACCGGAAAGATCGTTCTCCGGATCGTGATAGCGCGAATGGCCCTGCTTGCGGATCAAGGCGAGTTCCGATTCGAGAACTTCAGGTGACGGTGGGGAACGGCCGCTGATCGGCCCCACCGTGCCAAGGCCGAAAACAACCTTGCGCCGATCTTCCGGCAGGTTCGCCAGAATTGCCTTGCCAAGCGAACCCCACGGCAGCTCAATCACTCCGCCTATGGCAACCGCATATCGGAAGGGATTGGGGGTATGCACCGCATCCGCGATCACTGCACTCCCGGCAGCGGGGCTATAGGCGCAAAGCACCACGGTTTCCTGCCACTGCTCCACCAGTTCCTCAAGGAATGGCCGGGCACAGCGCACCAGATCGAACTGGGAAATCAATCGGGAAGCCAGCAGATAAAGATCCCGGCCCGGTCGATAGGATTGCGCCGCACCCCGCTCCACCAGCCCGGAGCGGACCAGCTCCTGAAGCAGGCGATGAACGGTGCTGGTGGGGAGTTTCGACCGTTCGGAAAGCTGCCCCAACGAAAACGCCTGCGGCCCGTCCGCGATAAGCTTCAACAGATAGGCGAGGCGCCCTGCGGCCCCGCTCGGCACAATGTTCAATCCCCAGCTCCCGAATAATGTTGATCGATCAATCGATAGCTTCGATGATGGTTCCGCATGGCAAGGGGGAGAGAAACCGCAATGCTCAGCGAACATGAGTTCATGCGTTACATATCGGCATTCAACGCGGGGGACAGCGAAACTTACGGCTCGTTCTATGCTCCGTCGATTGCATTCCGCAACGGCGCGGGCGCGCAGCTTCAGGGCCCCGATGCCGTAATTGCCTATTATGAAGCGCTTAAGGGGCGCATCGCGCGGCGCATGGAGGTGCGTGCTGTCATCCCCGGCGAACACTCGCTCTGCGCCGCGCTCCATTCTCGTTTCGAGATACTCTCTGCCAGCGAACCTTTTGCCGGGGAGGTGCTGGAGAAGGGAGACGCCGTCCTGCTCGACAGCATGGCGCTGTATGAGCTGGAAGGCGCACGCATCGCCCGGATCGAAGCCAAATCCCTGTCACGCCAGATCATCCGGGCCGGAGAACAGGCATGAGCGGGGCCGAGGATAACAATGCCCGCTTTCTGGAAAGTCCTTATCGGATCAGGCTTGTCAGCGTGCTGTTTGTGGTCTGCGCGTTCAACTTTGCGGACCGGGCCGTTTTTTCCGCCCTCGCCCAGACAATCAAGGTCGACCTACAGCTGAGCGATCTCCAGCTTGGCCTGCTGCAGGGCATTGTATTTGCCGTTCTTTACGCAGCGGTTGGCCTGCCCATCGGCTTGCTGGCCGAGCGACTGAAACGCACGCATATCCTGGCCGTCGCGACTGCCGTCTGGTCTGCCGCGACGGTGGCGACCGGAATGGCCGGAAGCTTCGTCCAACTGGCGGCTGCTCGACTGCTGGTGGGTATGGGGGAAGCTGGCTTCATGCCCACGACCGCTTCCATGGTCGGGGATGTAACCCGCCGCAATCGCCGCGCCTCCACCATGTCGCTGATCCTGATCGGCACGCCCACTGGTTATCTGGTCGGCGCACCGCTGGCGGGTTATCTCTCGGACAGTTTCGGCTGGCGCGCGGCGTTTCTCGCCTTTGGCATACCGGGCGTGATCGTGGCGCTGGCCCTGCCCTTTCTGCTGAAGGAGCCACCTCGGGGGCTCGCGGATGGGGAAGTAACGCGCAGGCAGGCCCCGCCGATCCGCGATTTCCTGCGCGCGGTATGGGGCAATCCCACGCTGAAATGGGTGATAGCCGGCGGTAGCCTCGCCGGCTTCGGAATGACTTCCATTTCGCAATTTCTGGCGGTGTTCCTGGCTCGCACGCATGAGCTGAGCGTGCGGGAAGCTGCAGCGGCCTATGGGTCGGTCTCGGGCATATCTCTGGCTATCGGCCTGCTCACAGGCGGCATGGTCACCGATGCCCTGTCTCGCAGAGATCCGCGCTGGCCCGCATGGGGCGCTGCGATCGGCCTGGCAATGGCCGTGCCGACCTATCTGCTGGCCTTCCATGCAGGCTCGCTCTGGTCGGCAATAGCACTGCTGCTGGCGGCGGGCGCTGTGCTGCTGCTCTATTATGCCCCGACCACAGGCATGATCCAGAACCTTTTGCCGCCCCAAATGCGCGCCAGCGGCATTGCTCTCTACAGCCTGCTCTACACGCTGATTGGTTCCGGCTTCGGCCCGGTTTTCGTCGGCGGCGCGAGCGATTTCTTCGGCGCGCGCAGCTACGCTGGAAATTATGGCGTGGATTGCCCCAATGGTCTGCCCGCCGCCGGGGCCAGCCAGTTACAGGCGCTAGCCTGCGCGGATGCATCAGCCAGCGGACTGACCTATGCGCTCTCCCTGTCGGTGCTCATCTTCGTAATCTCGGCCGTGTGCTTTCTCAGGGCCGCACCCGGTCTGAAAGCCAGGGCCCAGGCAGAAAGCGCTCAAACCAATGCGTAATAGCGGAACAGCGTCCGGTCAGGCCCGGTGCGCCGCTCCCCTCCACCCACGATAACCGTACGCGACAGCCAGTCATGCGGCCCTTCCGGAACACGGAAATAAGGGGTCAGCTTGAAGTAGGATGGCTGGCTGTCACCGGGCTTGGGACGCACGAGGTACCCCCGGTTTTCAATATAGATCACCGTGCCGTCATCCACTTCCAGCATGTAATGGGCACGTAGTTCAATCACCCCATCGGTCCGCACCGTGGCATAATCGGCCCCGCTCTGCGGCATCACCTTGCCTGAAAGTCGGGGCCCCGAAATCGTCCCGCCGGTGGCAGGCGTATAGCCTTGGCTGCTACCGCCCGGAAGCGGGCCATATATCGCTCGATCCGCGCCAAAAAGCACTTCGATATCGAACACATGCTCCAGCGAGCAATCAGCGGCGGATTTCATCAGGCAGTCTTTCCGGGAATGAAGGGCAGGAGAATAGAAGAAGGATAATCCTCGCCCGTGCGAATGATGTGGCGGCCCGCATTGCGGGTATCCTCGTGTAGGGCGAAAGGCAGCATTAGCCCTTCCTCGCGCTTGTATATGTCCGAACCGGCAACAACCACGCGCAGGCTTTCGCCCGGCGCGAAGCGCACGGAGAACGGCCAGAGCTCGATCTCGACCGGCACGCATTCGCCCGGCTTCAGCCGCTCCTCATGACTGTGCGGATGAACCGGCCGTTCAGGGCTGGACAGCTCGGGATCAAGCGCGCGATGGCTTGCCCGCAACCATCCCAGCGCGATGGGGCCGTTTTCAAAGAAGGCATAGAACGTGAAGCCCACCGGCTGGCCATCCGCGTCCAGCTTCTGCAGCGCGACGAACAGGTCCATATCGTCGCTGCCATCGGCCTCTACCCAAAGCGTGAGATTGGCATTGCCGGAAATCTCTGTTTCCCGGTCAAACCGCCAGTCGAACACGGTCTGCCCTTCCGTGGCGTCATAGATCACCTCGCCCGTTGCCGGAACGGTATCTCGCAAGGCACCCTGCACACCATCCAGCCAGAGACGACGATATTCCGTGCGGGCAAGCGGCCATTCCTGCTCCGCTCGTTCCTCCGCAACCCCATGCTGCTCCCGCACTTCCATGCGAACCTTGGGCCAGGCGGTAACCGCGGTCGGGCGGTCGCGCATGAAGTGATCGAAGAAAGCCAATTGCCGGTCGCGGCTGGCGGGCAGGTAGTAATTTGCCCATTTCTTCTGACCGTGAATATCCAGCCATTTCTGCTCGCTGGAACAGCGGCGCCACGCCTCGATCGTGCCTCGCAGATGCAGCCCCTGATCGGACCAACTGGCGACGAAATAGGCTGGCTGCGTGATCCCTTCCAGATCGAGGAGTTTGGATTCCCAATATTCGTCGATCAGCGGGTGAGCCTTGATATTCTCCCATGTGTTCTCGGTCCGGTTGAGCGAGAAGCGGATATTGTCCGAAGCGCGGGGAAGGAAGCCGGTGTCCAGAATGCCGCCATGATAGGCGAATTCACGATACCAGTCGGAAAAGCCTTCCCAGGGATTGAGCGCGGCGAGCGGCCCCTTGGACAATGCGTCCATGTGCGCCGGCCCGACAGGGCTTGCCGCAAGCGCCGAGCCTATCGCACCGTCGCCCCGCGAGGCCTGCGGCTGGGCCGTCATGACCCGGCGCGTCTGGTCGATGATCAGCGGCAGATTTTTGCCCCACTTGACCAAGAGGTCAGCCACATCCTGGCCGCCGACCATCAGGAGGTCGCGATCCTTGAAGCGGTCGGTCTGCGTCGTGTCGAGCACT
>MKUB01000200.1:53504-54061 GCA_001898545.1 Sphingomonadales bacterium 63-6
CGCGGTGTCCGGCGTCTTCGACATCACGATGGCCGTCTGCGCTAGATCGGCGTACTTCGTGAAGGGGAATCCGCTGCCGACGAAGAAGCTCAGGTTCGGCATCTCGGCGTAGTGCGGCAGGCCGCTGAAATCGATGGTCGAATCGGCGTCGATGGCCGAACGTGCCGCGTGGGTGATCGACTGACTGCACATCCCGTCCTTGTGCGGCTCCATCGCGAACTGAAACGACAGCGAATTGCGCGACGCCACCTGGAACGCGGGGATGCGCACTTCCTTGCGATCGGCCATCGTGCCGTCGGAGAGCAACTCCACGAGCATGTGGCTCTTGTCGATACTGGCGCCCGAGGCGCGAAGACGATAGGCGCGCACGAACTGATCGTTGATCGACACGCTCATCGACGAATCGTCGGGCTTCGCCGGCGGCGTGTAGCGGTACTTCAGATCCATCGGCACGCCCGTGTTCTGCCACGTGAGCAGATCGGCGGGAAGATTGAGGCGGAGACGAATCGGCCACGGCATGTAGCCGCTCGCTTGCAGGTCGCTCGGATTGTCGACCA
>MKUB01000201.1:0-8955 GCA_001898545.1 Sphingomonadales bacterium 63-6
CAAAAACGGTTTAAGCCTTCCGTGGAAAAATCCATCAAAGCTGCCGCCACCGCCGGTTCGCTTACTGGCAAACCGAGTTTCACTCTCGAGTTCAGGTTGCGTCGCTTGGCATGGCTGCTTTGCTGGAACTTGCTGGCTGCCTGGACGCCAAGGCGTTTTTTCGCCTGGCGGCGTGGCATCCTCTCGCTGTTCGGCGCGCAGATGACGGATACTTCCCGGGTTTATGGGAGCGCGAGGATCTGGTGGCCCGGTAATCTCGAGATGGGGGAAAACACGGCGATTGGTCCGCGAGTGCGCATTTATTCCATGGGGAAGATCCGGATCGGCGCCAATACGATTGTTTCGCAGGACGCTCATCTGTGTGCAGGAACGCACGATTATAACGACCCTGCGTTTCAGCTGATTACCCGGCCAGTCGATGTTGGACCCCGCGTTTGGATCGCGACCGAAGCCTTTATCTGCCCTGGCGCGGTAATAGGTGAGGGATGCGTGGTTGGTGCACGCGCGGTCGTATCCGGCAAACTCGATCCCTGGGGGGTTTACGCCGGCAATCCCGCCATCCGTATAAAAGAGCGGGCCCATTAAGGTTGAGGGACATTCTGAAGGGCAACTTCGCGCCTCCCCGTTAAACTTCGCGTATCGACCGAAGTTCATGGAGTGAGGCTGGGCTTGATTTTCCCGGATCGGACATGATCCGTGGCACAGATGAAACGGGAATTGCTGGCAATGTTCGGCATGCATTTCGCTTTCACCATATTCGAGGTCGTTGCTGTGAAGGCGAGATCGGAATGACGGTCAAACTTCGGCTGACTGCCGGGCTTTTGGGGCAAGGCTATTCCCAGGCCGTTACGATTGGCGCCCAACTTGTTTCCGTCCCGGTCCTCATCGGCCTCTGGGGGGTGGAGCAATACGGGGCCTGGCTGCTCATTTCCGCAATTCCAACCTATTTGGCATTGGCGGATCTGGGCTTCGCGCAAGTCGGTGCCGCCGAAATGACAATGCGTGTAGCGCGAGGGGATCGCGCCAGCGCGGCAATCGCCTTTCACACTGTCTTCGCCATGAATTGCATCATTGGCCTGACTGTATTTTGCGGCATGGCGGCAGTGGCCCTCAGCCCCCTGAGCGTCAGCCTGATGGGGCAGGCCTATACCAATTCCGCCATTCCGCTGGTTTTGCTCGCACTCTCGCTCCATGCCTTGCTGTCATTGTTGCAGGGTATTCTGGGGGCCGGAATGCGGTCGGAAGGGCACTTCGCCCTGATGAGCTTTACCTTCGCCACGCTTCGACTGGCCGACATCAGTGCAGTTATGCTGGCGGCCTGGTTCGGGGGAGATTTGCTGGACGCGGCACTGGCGATGCTTGTTACCCGTGCGGTTCTGACCGCGCTGGTCGCGTTTCTGATCCAGAGGCGCTGGTCCTGGCTGCGGTTGGGCTTCGCCAATGCCAGGGTTGAGGAAGCGCGGCGAATGTTGCGACCTTCGCTGCATTTCCTTGGCTACACGCTTGGGAACCTTGTGAGCATCCAAGGCGCGACGATAGTTATCGGGGCGGTACTCGGCCCTGCAGCGGTGGCGGTTACCTCTACCACCAGAACCTTGGCCCGGCTCGGGGTGACGGGGGCGAATATGCTCAATTTCACGCTGCAACCGGAATATTCGATGCGCTATGCGGAAGGCGGGAGCGGCGGATTGACGAAATTGTTCCGCTTCCACATCCTCACGATCATCGCTGTCGCGGTGGTTTACGTCTGTTTTATGCTAGGCTTGGGTTCGTCATTCTACGCGGTCTGGACGAAGGCCAAGATCGAAATGCCTGCGATGCTGTTCAGCTTCCTGCTCATGGGTTCTGCCGTCGACATGCTCTGGACAGCATTGCAAACCCCGGCGATCGCGACCAACCGCATGAAGCTTACAGGGCCAGCCTACCTGATCGTAAGCTGCCTGGGGTTGGCAGCTCTGGCATATTATTCCCCGCGCGAGGGCGTGGTTGCATTCGGCGCCGTCGCGTTTGCGGGCGCGGTGGCGATGTTGGTGATCGCTTACGCGGAATACCGCAAGTTGCAGCGTCAATCCTAGTCGAGGTACATTAGTGAAGATACTCTATCTTGGTGCCTTGGGTGGCCCTACCTCCACAGCCCGTCGCCCCGGGGCCCTGCGACGGCTGGGGCACGAACTGACCCTGGTCGATCCGCGTGATGCGCTGCCGTCCGGCTTGCTGGTGGACTGGTGGTGCTTCCACTATGCTGCGCTTGGCCTTGAAGCGGTGATAAACCGTTATGTCCTTCGCCAAGCCGGCTCCGGCCCGTATGATATCGTGTTTGTCGACGTGGGGAGCCTGGTTGGCAAAACGCTCGTTCGCAAGCTCAAATCGATTGCGACGAAGGTAATCTGTTTCAATCAGGACAACCCCTTTACCAGCCGCGATGGCGGCCGTTGGCGACTTTTCCTGAAGGCAATGCGCGAATACGACCTTATCGCGGTACCTCGTGCTTCCACTGCCCTGGCGGCCCGGCAGAACGGTGCACGCAAAGTGGTTCGTATATGCCTCCACGCTGACGAAGAGCTGGTTCGTTCTGCTCGATTGACTCCCGAAGCCAGGGCGAAATATGCCTCTGAAGTTGCCTTCGTGGGAACCTGGATGCCGGAGCGGGGCGCGTTCATGCTACGGCTCATCGAATTGGGCGTGCCCTTGAGGATTTTCGGGCCCCGTTGGCACAAGGCTCCAGAATTTCCTCTAATCGAGAAGCACGTCACTCTGGGGCCATTGATCGGCGCGGAATATGCCAGTGCAATCGCCGCATCCCGAATTTCGCTCGTCCTGCTGTCAAAAGGAAATGAGGACTTGCATACTTCCCGGTCAAGCGAGATTCCTGCGATCGGGCGTTTGCTATGTGGCGAGCGAACCTCGGAGCATCTGGAAATGTATGATGAGGGGGACGAGGCGGTATTTTTCGACAATGCGGAAGAGTGCGCGGAAAAATGTCTGGCGTTGCTCGCTGACCCGCAAGAGCTTGAACGCATTGCATTGGCTGGACATCTTCGCGTTCAGCGTAACCAGACGTTCAGTGAACCTCAGTTGAAATCGATTCTGGATGCGGCAATGCTTCCCAATGAAGATGCCGCCGACATATCAACGTCCATAAGGTTCGAACCGACTATCGCTGAAGCCACGATTTGAAATATCCTTGAAACGGAACAAGGCGAGTAGCTTTAAAACGTGACATTGCACCTCACTTTCGTGTTCCTCCTCCTTATCCAGCTACCCCTGGTGGCTTGGCGTTTGACGGCTGGACAAGGCATTGCTCGAACGGGCGCCCAGATGATGGGCTTCACTGTCGGCTGTGAAATCGTCTTCTGGCTCTACGCCACCGGCGTGCTGATTCCGGACGGGCCTTGCAGCTACGGCGCAGAAACCGAAATACCGGTCCGGGCACTGCTCACTTTCTCGGCGATGTTTGGCGTTTTTTGCTTGGCGGATATGGCCAGTTCCCATCAGGGTCGCGTGCTGAGCCGTTCACATGACCAGTTCATTGGCCTCTTGCTGAATGCAGGGCGTTACATGCCTCTCGTTGCGGCGGTGGGGCTGATCTACGTTCCGACCTATGTCGCTACGCGAGACCTCGGGGTCATGTGGCATAACAACCAGTATCTTCTGATGAGTTCTCCGGACACATTGAAGTATCCCGGGCCGTTTTCCGCAGTCCTTAATTCGGTGCGCGAACTTGCCTACTTCGCATTGTGTATTTCTCTCGCCATCGCGCTTGTCGTGCGGCGGCATGGTGCGGCTGCGGTTATCTTCTTTTGTGTTTTGGCACTCTTTGTGATCAGCGTTTCGGGTGCATCGCGATCCGGCCCTGTCGGCATTTTCCTGTTCTGCATCACATACAGCCTGCTCAATAAACGCATTCGCCCGGCCATAGTCGGGTTGTTCCTGTTCGGTATCTATGTCTTGCAGGCGGTGCTGATCGGACGCGGAAATGGCGAGTTCGGCGTTGCTCATTTCTGGGCGATCCTTGTCGCGCCCTTCTCCGACGGGCTTGATCCCACCGTGCTTATTGCAAATGTTTTCCAAGGTGCGCTGTCCACTGCCGACGGATTTTTGGTGGCAGGCGAGGCGAGCAATAATTATCGCTGGCTTTCCATCTCACCCTTCCCATCGTTCATTGATGGTTTCGAGGATATCCGACGGTCGGGTGAATTGAGATTGCACAGATTTTGCCCAATGAGTGCCGCAACGGAAGTTGTTCGTTTTGGTCCTACTTTTTGGATTTTGGTTACCGCGCAATATGTTGGGATGGTTGCTTTCATTAATTCTCGCCACGCGACAAATCGCGTGGGAATGCTTTGGATATTGAGTGCTAATATAATTTTCACAACGTTCACGATTGTTGGATTTGCATATCCTTTGCGCAATGTTCTGCGCCCGATGACTTATACGTTTCTTTTTATTCTAATTTATTCATTTTTCGCTGCGCCTCGTCCAAAACGCCAGAACAGAGCAGGCCGCCGGAGCTTGCCCCCCAATGTGCCGATGCAGTCCAGGCGCGCTACACGACCTATGAGAGGACGCCATGATTAGCCTCCCTTGGCATGGGAGAGCCTCCATGAATCACCTAGTAAAGAGCGTCCCGAATGAAGATCGTCCACATTACCACCTCACTCAGCCATTCCGGCGGGGGCCTGTTCTACGCAATCGCGGGACTTGCTCGCGCTCAGCAGGCCCAGGGGCACGATGTGGAGGTTATCGGCGGCGCTGACCTCAACTTCGGAAAGGATCGCGGGGAATGGGGTGACATCCCTCTCCATCCCTTTCCGCTCGGTTCGAGCTATGGATTGCACTCGGCGCCGTTCCGGGACCTGCGAAATGCCCGGCCGGACATCCTGCATATCCATGGAATATGGTCCGCCAATTCGATCTATGGGCGGCTCGCCACCTTTAGGAATATCCCCACGGTCGTATCGCCGCACGGTATGCTGGACCCTTGGATTCTTGCACGGAACTCGATGATAAAAGGCGTCCATGCGGCCTTGTTCGAGCGCCCCCTGTTTCGCCGCGCCTATGTCCATGCCCTCAACGAGACGGAACGAGATGCGGCGATTGCGTTCATGCCTTCGCTGAAGGAACGCATATTCGTTGTGCCTAACGGCATCGGCGAGGCAATTCCCTCAGGAGGAGAGCAGGAGCGCAGCGGCACGCTGTTCCTCGGCCGGCTCCATTCCAAAAAGCAGACGCTTGAACTGATCGAGCGCTGGAACGCTTTCGCCTTGCCCGGCGTAGGCACTCTGACCATCGCCGGCTGGGGGGATGCGGATTATCAGGCGGCAGTTGTCCGGGCGGCTGAGGCTTCCCCGAAGGTGGAGTTCGTCGGCCCCTTGCACGGCGAGGAAAAAGCGGCGGCATTCCGCCGCTCACGTTTCTTCATTCTGCCCTCGCTGAGCGAAGGTCTGCCGATGGCGGTGCTGGAAGCGATCCAGCATGGGTGCATTCCCATTATTACACCTGAATGCAATCTGCCCGAATTGTTTCGCGACGGCATCGCACTCAGAATGAACAGCGGGTTCAGCGATTTTCAGGCTGTGATGGCCAAAGCCGCAGCATTCTCTCCGGCCGAGGCAGAAAGGCGATCTGACGAGGCCGCAGTTTATGCGCGCCATTACGCCTGGCCTACCGTCGCAACGGCCATACTTGACCAGTATAGGAAGGTCGCTCACGGGCATTGAGCGACCTGTCCCGTTGCGCGGGTCAGGCTGGCGGCGCCCTTGAGGCCAGGAAGCATAATTCCGCTCCTTCTCGTAGAAGCGTAGAAGCCTGAGCCAACATGGTTGCCCCAGGCGCGCGCCTGCGCCTAGGGCAGGACTGAAGGCGAAGAAGCATTGCCCATAATGCAAGGAGGGCGACACATTGACTGACGAGCACGATCTGACGGACAAGCGCTTCTACGGCGCAGAGCAGGAAACGCGGTTCGTCGAACAGCGGACCGCCAGAACGCCGCAGACCCAGCACCCGGCCTATCGCCTGGCTTTTCGCGATTCCGATTTCATCCTGCGCGAAGAATTGCGGCCCATCCGTTTCCAGCTGGAATTGCTGAAGCCGGAAATGCTGATGGACGAAGCGCGGATCGGCTCCACGCTGGTGATCTATGGCTCTGCCCGCATTCCTGCGCCTGAGGAAATCGAGGCCGTTTTTGCTCGCGCGAAGACGGATCAGGAAAAGAAGGTGGCGGAAAATCTCGCCGCCAAGGCCCGCTATTGCGTGGAGGCCTACAAGCTTGCCCGGACGGTCAGCGAGAAGTCGATCATCGAGGATGGCAAACGCCAGTTCGTGATCTGCTCGGGCGGGGGCCCGTCGATCATGGAAGCGGCGAATAAGGGCGCCTCGGATGCAGGGGCGGAATCCATCGGCCTCAACATCGTGCTGCCGCATGAGCAGGCGCCCAATGCTTACGTCACGCCCTATCTCTCGTTCCGCTTCCATTATTTCGCGCTGCGCAAGATGCACTTCCTGATCCGCGCGCGGGCCGTGGCGGTGTTTCCCGGCGGGTTCGGCACGATGGACGAATTGTTCGAGACGCTGACCCTGATCCAGACCCAGAAGATGAAACCGATCCCGATCCTGCTGTTCGGGCGGAAGTTCTGGGACAAGGTCGTCAATTTCGAGGCACTGGCCGAGGAAGGCACGATCAACCCGGCCGATCTCAAGCTGTTCCACTGGTGCGAAACGGCCGAGGACGCCTGGAAGCACATCCAGCAGTTCTACGACCTGAAAGACCCGCTGGACGAAAGCAGCGACTTTTAGATTGCGATAATTTCGTCATTGCGAGCGTAGCGAAGCAATCCAGGGCAGCCGCGTTCGGCCTTGGATTGCCGCGCGGCTGCGCCGCTCGCAATGACGATGGACGTTCGAGGAGTGGCTCGCCTTAGCGGACCGCCTGATGCCCCATGGGCCCATGCCCTGCGCCGAAGCCCGGCGCGGCGAGCAGGGCGGCGCGCACGAAATCCCGCCCGCGCGCGATGGCTTCCTCCAGCGGTAGGCCCTGGCCCAGCCCGGTGGCAATGGCACTCGACAGAGTACAGCCGGTGCCGTGGGTGTGACGGGTTTCGATGCGGTCGGAACGCCAGACGAGATCTTCCAGGTCGGGGCGCGCCAGCCGGTCTTCCACCACGGGTCCTTCTGCATCGCCGCCCTTGGCGAGATAGGTGATGCCACGCTCTGCCATCGTCTCTGGACCGCCGAGCGCTGCCAGTTCGGGCACGTTGGGGGTAGTGAGAGTGGCGAGAGCCATCAACCGCTCGAACCCGGCAATTGTCGCCTCATCGGCGAGGACAGAGCCGCTGGTGGCGATCATCACGGGATCGAACACCACCGGGATCGCCAGAGCTTCCAGCCTGTCGGCCACTACCGCCGCGATTTCGGGCGAGCCGAGCATGCCGATCTTCACCGCATCTGCGCCGATGTCTGACAGGCAGGCGTCGATCTGGGCTGCGACCATCGCGGGCGAAAGAGCCTCCACCATGGTCACGCCCAGCGTGTTCTGCGCGGTAATTGCAGTGATCGCGGTCATCGCATAGCCGCCCAGCATGGTGATGGTGCGGATGTCGGCCTGAATCCCCGCGCCGCCCGAGGAATCGGAGCCGGCGATGGAGAGAATACGCGGGGGTGTTGTCATGCTGCCGGGTTAGGGTGGCGCGCGGCCTTCGACAAGCTCAGGCTGAGCGGGCGTGGGGGCAAGCCTATCCCTTGAACCGGCGCTCCGTTGAGGGCGGATATTTCTCCTGCCACTTCCTGGCCCGCGTCGGGCGGTCGAGCAATTCGCCGCCGCAATTGGGGCAGCGCTCGTCCATATCTTCGGCACAAGGGGCGCAGAAGGTGCATTCAAAGCTGCAGATGAAGGCTCCACCGACCTCTGCCGGCAGGTCCGCGCCGCAGCGCTCGCAATCGGGACGCATTTCCAGCGGCATCAGACGGCAGCCTCCACTGCGGCGCAGATATCGTCCACCACCTGCTTCACCTGGGCCTCGTCGTCGCCTTCCGCCATCACGCGGATCACCGGTTCGGTGCCGGAGGGGCGGATGACGAGGCGGCCCTTGCCAGCGAGCGAGGCTTCCGCATCGGCGATTACCGCCTGCACCGCCGCATTCTCCAGCGGCTTGCCGCCTGAATAGCGGACGTTCTTGAGCAATTGCGGCACGGGATCGAACAGATGGAGCAATTCGCTGGCTTTCCGGCCTGTCTGAACCAAAGCTGCCAGCACCTGCAGCGCGGCCACGCAGCCATCGCCAGTAGTGGCGTGGTCGAGCAGGATCATGTGGCCCGATTGTTCGCCGCCGACATTATAGCCGCCCTTGCGCATCTTCTCGAGCACGTGACGGTCGCCCACCTTGGCGCGCAGCAGGTCCAGCCCCTTGCTCGCCAGGAAGCGTTCGAGGCCCAGATTTGACATCACAGTGGCCACCACGCCGCCGCCGCGCAACTCGCCGCTTTCCGCCAAGCGGCTGCCGATCAGCGCCATGATCTGGTCGCCATCGACCGTCTGGCCTTTCTCGTCGATCACGATCAGCCGGTCCGCATCGCCATCCAGCGCGATGCCGATATCCGCGCCTTCGGCAACTACCCGGGCCTTGATCGCATCGAGCGAGGTGGAACCGACGCCATCATTGATGTTGAGGCCATTGGGCTCCACGCCCATGGCCACAACATCCGCGCCCAGTTCCCAGATCGCGCTGGGGGCCACGGTGTAGGCCGCACCATTGGCGCAATCGACCACGATCTTGAGGCCATCCAGCCGGATGTCGCTAGGCAGGGATTGCTTGATCGCGTGAATATAACGCCCGCGCGCATCCTCGATCCGGCGGGCCCGGCCGATCTGGTCGCCCTGGGCGAGAGGGATATCCTCCCCCATCGCCTTTTCGATGGCCAGTTCATCCTCATCGGAAAGTTTGAAGCCATCCGGGCCGA
>MKUB01000201.1:8992-10053 GCA_001898545.1 Sphingomonadales bacterium 63-6
GGCGGAAATCATCACGCCGATATCAGCGCGCATTTCGCGGGTCAGCAAAGCCACGGCAGGAGTGGGCAGCGGGCCTGTCATGATCACATCCATGCCCACGCTGGTGAAGCCCGCCACCAATGCGGTTTCCATCATATAGCCCGAAAGGCGGGTATCCTTGCCGATTACCACGCGATGCCTGTGGCTGCCGCGCAGGAAATGGCGGCCAGCGGCCTGCCCAACTTTCATGGCGGTGGCGGCAGTGAGTATGCCTGCATTGGCGCGGCCGCGAATGCCATCGGTCCCGAAATATTTGCGCGTCATCGAGGTTCCTGAAATGCCTTTACCTGCCCCAGATTGCCATGCCGCTTTGCGCCGCTAATGTCACCGGGGGCAAGGGCATTCTGCGTGGGGAAGTGATGGAGCATCGTGAGGCACAGGCTGGTTTCGAGATGCTGAAGCTGCCGGTGTGGTGGACGTTCGGCGGGCTTGCGGTCGGGCTGGTGCTGGGCATTCTGCTCGGCGGAACGGCTATCGAGGGCGCCGTCCTCCCCATTACCGAGACTGTCGGCAATCTGTGGCTGCGCGCCCTGCAGATGACGATCATCCCGCTGGTCGCCGCGCTGCTGGTCACCGGCATTTCGCGCATGGTGGAAACCGCGAGCGCGGGGCAGATGGCGCGGCGGACGCTCCTGACGATCTTTGCCGTCCTCGCCTGCGGCACAGCGTTTTCCGCCATCGCTACGCCCTTGCTGCTGGATGCCTTCCCAATTCCGGTTTCGGCGGGGCAGGCGCTTGCCGTTAGCCCCGGGGGTGAGGCGCAGGCTGTGCCGGGAATCGCGGAATTCATCCGCTCTCTGGTCGCGCCCAATTTGTTCGCCGCAGCGGCGGAGAATGCGATGCTGCCGCTGGTGCTGTTCTTCGCGCTGTTCGGCGTGGCCGTGGCGAAACTGCCCGATGGCCAGCGCGCAGTGATGGCGGGTTTCTTCGCCGCGCTGGGCAATGCGATGTTGATCATCATTGGTTGGATATTGTGGCTGGCCCCCGCGGGCGTCTTCGCATTGGCGATCGGGGTCGCCGCG
>MKUB01000201.1:10127-21421 GCA_001898545.1 Sphingomonadales bacterium 63-6
GATCGCGGCCTATCCGCTGGCGCTGCTGGCGGGCCGGAAGCGGTTGGGCGAGTTCGCCCGCGCCATATTGCCTGCACAGGCAGTGGCGATTTCCACGCAGAGCTCCTTAGCGAGCCTGCCCGCCATGCTTGCCGCTTGCCGCCAACTGGGCGTGCGGGAGACCAGTGCCGATTTCGTGCTGCCGCTGGCGGTCGCGATCTTCCGGGCGACCAGCCCCGCGATGAATTTGGCCGTGGCGATCTATGTAGCGAAGCTCACGGGTGTGCCTTTGACGCCAACCACTATCGCGGCGGGCGCGGCAGTGGCGCTGGTGACCACGATTGGCTCTGTCAGCCTGCCCGGCACGATCAGCTTCGTCGCCTCGGTCGGGCCGATAGCATTGGCCATGGGCGTTCCCATCGGGCCGCTCGCCCTGCTGGTGGCGGTCGAAATGCTGCCCGACATCGTCCGAACGGTGGGAAATGTGTCAATGGACGTGGCTGTGAGCGCTTCTGTCGATCATGCACGATCTAAAGATTGAGCGGAAAAAACGGCACCGCTAAGTGCTTCGGGGCGTTATGGACGCGTCACCCGAAGCTTCCTTGCAAGGATTTACAATGGCTTTCGAACTTATCGACCTTCCGTTTGCGAGCGATGCGCTCGAACCGGCGATCTCCGCCAAGACCTTCTCGTTCCACCATGGCAAGCACCACAAGGCCTATGTGGACAAGACCAACGCCGCCATCGAAGGCACCGACATGGCGAATGACGATCTCGAAACCGTGATCGCCAAGTCGCGCGGCAATGCCGGCCTGTTCAACAACGCCGCTCAGGTGTGGAACCACGGCTTCTTCTGGTATTCGCTCTCGCCCGAAGCAGGTGCGCCGGAAGGTGACCTTGCGGCCAAGATCGATGCCGACTTCGGCTCGCTCGATGCACTGAAGGAAAAGCTGGCCACTGTCGGCGCTGGCCACTTCGCCTCGGGCTGGGTGTGGCTGGTCGAAGAAAGCGGCAAGCTGGCGGTCAAGGATTCGCACGATGCGGAAACCTTCGCCGATCAGGGCGGCAACCCGCTGCTGGTGATCGACCTGTGGGAACATGCCTATTATCTGGACCACCAGAATGCCCGTCCGGCCTATCTGGACAAGGTGATCGCGCAGCTCAACTGGGGCTTCGCGGCTGAAAACCTGGCCCGCGGTTCCGCATGGAAGTATCCGGCCTGATCTTCAGGTCATGAGTGACCCGGCCGGCCTGAACCCAAATGTTCAGGGCTGGCCGGGATCGCCCGCCGGGGCTGCGCCATCCGGGCCCATCTCCAGCGGGTTCATCGGGAACAGGGGTTCCCCGAACAGGAAGCCCAGCAGATTGGGCCTTCCCAAATGATCTACCACCGCCGTCAGCGTCAGCAGGATGGGCACTGAAAGCAGCGCCCCTGCCACGCCCCATATCCATGAGAAATAGGACAGGGCGATCAGGATCAGCACCGGGTTCATCGTAAAGCGCGCGCCAAGGATGGCGGGCGTGATGATGTTGGATTCCACCGTGTGCAGGCCCAGATAGATCGCAGCGGGCATCATGCCCAGCAACACGGTGTCAGCCGTTCCCAGACCGAACAGGGTCAGCACGCCGATCATGATCAGCGGCCCGACATAGGGCAGGAAGTTCAGCAGTGCGGCAAGGCCGCCCCACATGATCGGGGCATCCATTCCCAGCGCCCAGGCACCCGTCGCCACGATCACGCCGACGCCTGCATTGATGACGCTCACCGTCAGAATATAGACCGCCACCCGGTCCTGCACATCGCGCATCACGCGGGCAGCCTTCACGCTGGTGCTGAGCGAGGCATGGTGCAGCTGCACATGATGGCGCATGCGCCCCCGCGCGCCAATCATGAAGAAGGCCATCAGGAAGGTCAGCAGCACTTCCAGCACAACGCTGGGGGTGGCGAAGGCCACTTCTTCAAGGAAGGACGGGCTGGCGAGCACAACCTGCGGCCCGGTGCGGTGGCCCGCGATTTCAGCCAGCTGTTCGTTGAGCTTGTTCACCCAGGCGAGGCTACCACGCAGCTGCGAAAACTGCTGGCCTACGGCTTCACCCAGCGCGGGCAGGCGGTCAAACAGATCCACTGCCGGGCTAAGGATCGTGACCAACGCCACAACCAGCACGGCAATGAACAGCAGCATGGAAAGGAAGGCCGCCAGCACGTTGGGCAGGCCGAAAGAGGCAAGCCGGTCCGCCAGCGGGGACAATACAATGGTCAGCATGATGGCCGAAACCAGCGGCAGGAACACCACCGATCCGATCGACAGGACGAAAGGCAGGGCGAGGAACAGGCCGGTTGCGATCAGCACGACCAGGGCTGAAATCAGCCGCAATTCCTGCGCTGCAAAGGCCAGGGTGCGCCGGCGCGGAGCCGGTTCTGCCGACCCGCTCGGCACGGTGGCCGGAGGTGTCTCTTGCTGCGGGGAATTGCTTTTTGACTCGGAACTCATCCTCGCTCGCCCCTCCCGTGGGCGGCCTTCCATCATTGGCGCGGGTGGAGCCTCCGGTCAATCGGCTGGGGTGGAACCTTCCGCGCCGGAAACCTGTTCCAGCTCGTCCAGAATGGCACGGTGGGCCTCCACGTCGCTTATGTCGCGGCGTGGGATTTTTCCTTCCTCGATCATGGCGCTCAGCGCGGCGCGGGCGCGGCCAACGCGGCTCTTGATCGTGCCTACGGCGCAGCCGCAGATTTCCGCCGCCTCCTCGTAGGAGAAGCCGCCCGCGCCTACCAGCAACAAGGCTTCGCGCCGTTCGGGGGGCAGGGTTTGGAGGGCGCGATGAAGGTCTCCCAGATGGATGGGGTCTTCCTGATCGGCGGGCGCGGTGAGAATTCGCTCGGCCAGCCCTTCGTCATATTCGCCGCGAAAGCGCGCACGGCGCATGTCGGTGAGATAGGCGTTGCGCAAGATCACGAAGGTCCAGGCACGCATTGATGTTCCGGGCTCGAACCTTTCCCGCGCGGCCCATGCCTTGAGCAGGGTTTCCTGTACCAGATCGTCCGCCATATCGGGGCGGCCGCACAAGCCGCGCGCGAAGGCGCGGAGATGGGGGATCACGGCGGTCAGCTCGCGCTTGAAGCCTTCGCCAGCCCTGCGTTCGCCGCTGTCTGAACTTCCCTTGTTCATGGCTGATCGTCATCCAGCCGAGAAAGCAGATCTCTGAAAGCATCAGGCAGGGGCTCGTCCACTACCGAATCGTAAAGCCGCTTGAGGCCGTCCGCCCATTCGGGCTTGGCATCCTTGCCGGCCGCCGCATCGGAGCGGGGTTTGCCTTGCCTGGTTCCCTTTTTCCGGGGGGCGGCCTTGCTCACCACCTTTTCGGGGAAATCTTTGGGTTCGGACATGGGGCGATGGGTGCTCCGGCAGATTGGGCAGCATTAGCCGCAAACTCTGGCGATCCCCGGAACGAAACCCGACGCGCCTGTGTTTCCGCTTAACGTACCCAGGTGACTTGCCATGTGAGTAGGGCACCGGCGAAAAGGGTGCAACGGTCAAGCCCTGGCGCTACAGTCGGGGCAGGCGGGCATAAAGGCGAATTCTTGGTACGGTTCTTTTCCCAGAAGAGTGCGGCCCGGCGCTGGCTGGTGCAATTCCCGCGAGCGGTGCCGCTGGCGATCTTCGCGGGGATCATGGGCGTTACCCTGATGGCCTGCTACGCCATCGAACGAGTGGAACAGCGCAGCCAGGTGGCTCAATTGCGGGAAAGGGCGGGCGCCATTGCCTCCGCGCTGGAACGGCGGGCCAATGCCAATGCTTCCTATCTGCGGGCAGGTGCGGCGCTGTTTTCCACACTGGAAGATTCGCAAGCCGATCATTTTCGCCGCTTCGTGAGCGAATTGCGGCTGGACACAGATTTTCGCGGTGCGGACGGGATCGGCTGGGCCCAGCGTGTCGATCCCGCTGAAGTGCCGGATTTCGACCGGCTGGTGATGCTCGAATATGGGGAGGATGTGCATATCCGTCCGGCGATAGGCCCCGGTCAGCCTTATGCCGTGCCGGTGACCTTCCTTGAACCGGACACGCAGCGCAACCGACGCGCGCTGGGGTTCAACATGTATGCCGAACCCAATCTGCGCGCGGCGATGCTGGAGGCGGAACGCACCGCGCGGCCCAGCGCCAGCGGCAAGGTTTCCCTGCGGCGGCAGGGGCGGGACAGTGGGGCAGGTTTCCTGATCTATATGCCCGTGTTCGAAAGCGTGCCCGGCGGCGCCCGGCTGCGTGGTTTCGTCTATTCCGCTTTCGTGGCGCAGGATTTCCTCGCTTCGGCCCTGCTCATTGCCTCTCGCGGCGATCTCGGCATCAGACTGTATGACGAGACGGCGAGCGAGGAGCGGCTGCTGGCCTCCATCGCGCCCGGCCGCCCCGGAACGCTGAGCGTGCGGGAAGGGGTGACCATCGCCGATCACCAATGGGTTCTGGAAGTATCGAGCGCGCGCAATGCCGTGCTGTCGCCCCTGTCGGTCGCCACGCTGCTATTCGGGCTCGCGGCGGCCAGTCTGCTGGCCCTGCTGGCGCGGATGCTGACCCAGCAGGCCAAGGAGGACGGCATGCGCTTGATGTGGTTCGAGGAGCAGAATGCGATCCGCGATTCGCTGACGCGTGAGCTCAATCACCGGGTCAAGAACACACTGGCCAATGTGCTGTCCATCGTGGCGTTGACTCGCCGGAGGGCGAGCGATCTCGATGAATTCGCGGAAGGGCTGGAGGGCCGCATCCGTGCGCTATCCGCTACGCATGACCTGCTGACCCAGTCGGAATGGGGCGCCACGCCTGTCGGGGCAGTGATCGAGGCTGAACTCGCGCCTTATGCGCGCGATTGCGGGCCGGTGATTGCGATGGAAGGGCCGCAAATCGAACTGGCGCCCAATGACGCGCTTTCGCTCGGCTTGGCGATCCACGAACTGGCGACCAATGCGGCCAAATATGGCGCCCTCAGCCAGCCGGGCGGGCAATTGTCGATTGGCTGGGAACTGGAGGAGGGCAAGGCCCGGATCACCTGGGTGGAGGCCGGCGGCCCGCCGGTCCCGGCCCAGCGCAATCGGGGCTTCGGGATGGATCTGATCGAGAAGATCGTGGCGCATGAATTGCGCCATCCGGTAGACCTTCGTTTCGACCCGGATGGCGTGAAATGCATTCTGGTGGTGCCGGTGCGAGAAGCGCAGGCCTTCGAACTGCGCCGACGGTTCTGACAGTCCAGCTGGGGTTTGAGGCTGGACTCAGTCTACCGGGCGACCCGATCCGAAAAACAGTGCCTGCCCGATGGCAGCGCGCACGCTCGCCTCGGTGAAGGGCTTGGTGATCAGATAGGTCGGTTCCTGGCAGCAGCCGGTCAGCAGCCTTTCGGGATAGGCAGTGATGAAAATCACCGGCACATCGCCCAGCGCCTTGATGTCGTCCACGGCATCAAGACCGGAACTGCCGTCAGCCAGTTGTATGTCGGCCAGCACCAGACCGGGCAGGGCCTGCCGGGCAAGCGATTGGGCCTGCGTTCGGGTGGCTGCTGTGCCGGTAATCTCATGCCCCAGCGATCGCACCAGCTCTTCAAGCTGCATGGAAATCAGCGGCTCATCTTCGATGATGAGGACACTGGCCACGGTCTGCCGATCGATCTCGGCAATGGCCTCATGCACCAGTCCTTCGACTTCGCCGGTGGAGCGGCCCAGAATTTCACCTGCCTGTGCCGGGCTGAAATCCTCCAGCGTGGTGAGCAGCAGGGCCTGCCGGCTGATCGGAGTGATCTTGCTCAACTGAGCCTGTGCGGCAGCCTCGTGAAAACCTGCGCTTTCAGCCGCTTCCATGCGATCCGCGACAGCCGATGTCCAGACCGCGTTGAATGCGCGGTAAAGCGCCACTCTTCCACCTTCGAGGCTCGCGCGCATCTGCGGGTCGGCCACGGCCGTTTCCAGCAAGGCGCGCACCAGCGCATCCCCTGCTTCCTGCGATCCCGTAAGGGCGCGGGCATAGCGGCGCAGGAAGGGCAGATCCGCGGCAACCTTGTTTCCCAGCGACATGGGATCCTTTCCAGAACACAGGGACCACCAAGGGCGCCAGGAAATCCGGCAAGGTAGCCCGTTAGGCGCAGTCTAGACCGGGGATCGCCAAACGATAATGCCAAAAATTTGCAGCATGCAGCGTTTGGATCGGGAACCGGCTGCCGCCCCGTGCATTTACGCCAATATCACCGCCGAGACCCCCCTCCCGTCCAAGCGGTCGGTGATACGATCCCGAAAGGTCCCCGATCCACAAGATCGGGGGCCTTTTTTTAGTTGGAAGGCTTCTGCGGAAGCGCGCGTATCAGCCTGCCAGCGGTTTTTCGAAGATCCAGTAATCCTTGTTCACCTTGCTACCGATGGCATCGGCAATGGCGTTCATCCCCTGATTGTCGTCCAGGATCCAGCCGATCTCGCTGCGCTGCGTGCCATAGGTGGCTACGGCCGTGCGGCGGATATATTCGATCATCATGAAGGCAAGCTGGCTGGCCATGCGGGAGGATTGATATTCCTTCAGCACACCCATCAGCGGCACGCGCATGGTGCATGGCTTGGGATTGCGAATCCACCGCAGTAGCTTGATCCAGCCGAACGGGAACAGCTTGCCCTTGATCGACTTGATCACTTCATTGGCATCGGGAAGGGTCAGCATGAAGGCCACGGCCTTGCCGTCCAGTTCCGCGATCAGGTTCACGTCCGGGCGGATTAGCGGCTTGAGCTTCTTCGCGGCATAGCGAATTTCGGTATCGGTAAAGGGCACGAAACCCCAGTTCTTCGACCATGCATCGTTCAGGATGTGGATGACGATCTGTACGTCGCGCTCGAAATTCGCGAGATCGAGCTGGCGGACATTGATGCGCGGATTGCGTTCGCCCATTTCCACGATCTTGTTCACCAGTGGAGGGAAACCGCCGGTTACATCGAGATCGTAAGTCTTCAGGCTCATCGCCTTGGTGTAGCCGTAGCTTTCGATCCAGCCCTTATATTCCGGGCGGTGATGGCCCATCATGATTGCGGGCGGATGGTCGAAACCCTGCACCAGCAGGCCGGGTTCTTCCCAGATCGACTGGCTGATCGGCGCCAGCACGCGGTGCATGCCCTGCTGCTTCAGCCAGCCTTCCGCAGCGGCGATCAGCGCATGGCAGGTGGCTTCATCCAGTGCTTCCATATAGCCCCAATTGCCGGTGCCGGGCCCCATGCCCTGCTCTATCGGCTGGGCGACCGCCAGATGGTCGATATGGGCGGAAATGCGGCCCACCACTTCGCCCCCGCGCCGCGCCAGGAACAGTTGCATGTCTGCATGTTCGTGGAACGGATTCCTGCCGGGGGTCAGCAGTTCCACCATCTCGCTCTTCAGCGGGGGAACCCAATTGGGATCCTCGGCGTAGATGCGCCAGACGAGTTTGATGAAGGCATCCAGGTCCTTCTTGCCGGAAACGGGTGTTACAACTACGTCAGTGTCAGCCACGGCCAATGTTCCTTGATGCGGAGCGGTCGGCAGAGAATATGGCGCCGCCCGCTTGTCAAGCACGGGTTGCGGGAGAAGGGCAGCAATACGACATGTTGCTGCCATCATTATGTACCATGGGCGCAATCGGAAAATATATATGACAGCGCACGAAACCATCGAAATCCCGCCCGCAGCCTCTGGCTCCGCCGCCGGCACTATCCGCATTCCCGACGATATGGAGATGCTGCGCGCCGCCGCCGAGTTGACGCGTGACATCAACACCGCCCGGCCCGGAATATACTGGCCGGACATGCTGATATCGGCCGCGCTCGGTTATGCCGCGCTGGCCGGGGCGATCCTCGCCTCCAATGTCTGGCTGGCGATTGCACTAGGCCTTTTCGCTTCGCTTGCGCTCTATCGGGCACTGCTGTTCATTCACGAACTGACGCATATCCACAAGAATGCGCTGCCCGGCTTCCGCTTTGTCTGGAATCTGCTGGTGGGTATTCCCGTGCTGACGCCCAGCTTCATGTATGAAGGCGTCCACACGTTGCATCATGCCCGCACGCGCTATGGCACGGCGGAAGATCCGGAATATCTGCCTCTTGCACTGATGAAGCCGTGGTCGCTGCCTCTGTTCATCCTGGTGGCGCTGCTGGCTCCGCCTGCGCTGATCATCCGTTTCGGCATCCTCAACCCGTTGAGCGTGATCTTCCCGCCGCTGCGCAAATTCGTGTGGGAGCGTTTCTCGGCCCTCTCGATCAATCCGGATTTCCGCCGCCGCCCGCCCGAGGGGGATTTCGCGCGGATGGTGTTCTGGCAGGAACTCGGCGCAACGCTGTGGGCGATGGCGCTGATCGCCAGCATCTTCGTGCTGGGTTGGAAGCCGTTGCTTGTCGCCATGGCGGTGCTCTCACTCACGGCGGTGCTCAACCAGCTGCGCACGCTGGTGGCCCATCTGTGGGAGAATGAGGGCGAGACCATGACGGTGACCGCGCAGTATCTCGATTCGGTCAACGTGCCCCCGCCCAGCCCCTGGGCCGAGCTGTGGGCGCCGGTCGGCCTGCGCTATCACGCCACGCATCACCTGCTGCCCAGCCTGCCCTATCATTCTCTGGCAGAGGCCAACCGGCGTCTGGTGGCGAAGCTGGGAACTGAGTCCACCTACACCCGCGCGAACTATCCGGGAATGGTGATGCTCGTGGTGCGGATCGCGAAAAGCACGATGGTGCGCAGCCGCTAAGGCTGCGTCACTCTTCCGTTCGGATCAGTACCGTTTCGCCCACCAGAGCGAACAGGAAGAACGGCGCCCAGGCGGCGAGCAGTGGCGGATAGCCTCCGAAATTGCCCATCGCCAGGGCCGCGTTGTCGACCACGAAATAGGCAAAGCCAAGCGCCATGCCGATGACCGCGCGCAGAAAGAGCTGGCCGGAGCGGGCGAGGCCAAAGGCCGCCACGGCACCCAGCAAGGGCATCAGAGCAGCCGAAAGCGGGCCGGAGAATTTGTGCCACCACTTGCTTTCCAACTCGCTGGTGCGGCGGCCGGACTCCTTGAGGAGATCAATCGATTCCCGCAGCTCCATGGCGTTCTGGGAATCGCCATTGACCTTGCTCAGGGCGAC
Organism: Sphingomonadales bacterium 63-6; assembly: GCA_001898545.1. Classification (GTDB taxonomy): domain Bacteria; phylum Pseudomonadota; class Alphaproteobacteria; order Sphingomonadales; family Sphingomonadaceae; genus Andeanibacterium. The sequence continues at coordinate 19,210 of MKUB01000201.1, forward strand.
ATTGGTGGGGGTCAGTTCCTTGGCCACCACGATTGGCCCGAGTTTGGTCGAGGCAGCCGTTTCCACGTCGAAGCGGGTAGGGGCCTCAAGCAGCCAGCCCGGATTGGCGAAGGTCGCCCGCGGGCTGCGCAGCTGTTCCTCGATCATGCCATTGCGATCACGCACGTAGAACGAGACATTTTCCAGCACGGCACCCGTACCGCGGCCGGTAAGCGAACCGGCGGCGAGGATGTTCATCCCATCCGCCATGTAGATATTGGTCCTTATCCCGGAATCCTTGGGGATCGGGCCGTAATCGACATCCTGCCAGGCATCGAGCGTGGCAGTCGCGCGCGTCACCACCCTTTCGTTGAAGGCAAAGCTGGCAATGGACACGATGAAAGCCGAGATCAGCAGCGGCGCCAGCACTTGATGGGCCGACATGCCGGCTGCCTTCATCGCGATCACCTCGCTATTCTGGTTGAGCGTGGCGAGGGTGATGATCGTGGCCAGCAGCACTGAATAAGGCAGGAAGCGCGCGACCAGCTGCGGCAGGCGCAGCGAGACATATTGCCACAACTGCTCTTCCCCATTGCCGGGGTGACCCAGGATCTTGCCGCTCTCACCCAGCAGATCGAGCATCTGCAGTACCAGCACGAGCATCAGCAGCACGGCCAGAATGCGCAGGACGAATGTCTTGGCGAGATAGACTGTCAGCGTGCGCGAGGGGAAAAAATCAAGCCGCATCGCCGGCCGCCTTCATCTGTTGGGAATGGCGCCTGCGGGCCAGGGCCTTGAACCGCTTCATCAGCTTGGCAAACATCGTTTCCAGCGCGCCGATGGCCTGCGCGCCCGGCACGTAGGCCACGCGGTAATACATCCACAGGATCAGCGCGGCGAAGATCACGAAGGGCCCCCACAGGGCCAGGACGGGATCGACCCGGCCAAGCGCGGCCACGGACTGCCCATATTGGTTCACCTTGTGATAGGCGACCACCATCACGATGGAGACGAACACGCCGAGCGAGGAAGTGGAGCGCTTGGGCGGGATCGCCAGGGCAACCGCCAGCAGCGGCAGGAGCAACATCATCACCACTTCTACCATGCGATAATTGAAGCTCGCCTGCCCCACCGCGCGATCGGTGCTGGAGGAATCCGGCGCCCAGCCGATACGCAGCAATTCAGGCAGGATATATTCCTTATCCTCCCCGCCGCGCTGGCGGAACTGCTCGATTGCCGGCAGGTCAATCGGCAGGTCATGGGCGGAAAAGCTCAGTACGCGCGGAGTAGTGCCGTTGGTGTCCTGAACAATCGTGCCATCGGTCAGCCGTAGGATAATCGTATCCCGGTTTTCCTTATTGGCGAGAAAACGCCCTTCGCGCGCGGAGATGGAGAGGACCTGCCCCTTTTCGTCGGAGACGCGGGCAAAGATGCCGATCAGCCGCGTTCCCTCATCCTCGCTCCGCTCGATGCGCAGGGCCATGCGGTCTTCGAGCGTAGTGAACTCACCCACCTTGATCGACGCGCCCAGCGCGCCGGTCCGCAATTCGTGCTGCAGTTCCGCGTAATAATAATGGGCGTAAGGCTGGAGGTAGCCGACAATGGCGAAGTTCAGCCCCACCAGAACCAGCGTGATCATATAGGGCACCCGCAACAGGCGGGTATAACCAAGGCCCACCGCGCGCAGCACGTCCAGTTCGCTGGAAGTCGCCAATGTGCGGAAGGCCAGCAGGATGCCCAGCATCAGCCCCAGCGGGATCGCAAGGCTGGCATATTCCGGCAGGAGATTGGCCAGCATCTTGAACACGATTCCGACCGGGCCGCCCTCCGTCGCAACGAAGTCGAACAGGCGCAGCATCTTGTCGAGCACCAGCAGCGAAGCGGCGATCACGAAGACGGCCAGCATCGGCGTCAGCACCAGCCGGAAGATGTAGCGGTCGATGGCGGTGAGGAACTTCACGTGGTCGAAGTATCTTTCGCGGGGTTGGACCTTACCGGCGCGTGGCCTGCGGGCAGGGCCCGTGCAGCGACTCCTTGCCCAGAATCCTGCAATTAGGCAAGAAAGGGATAGTCATGCCGGGCGCTTTCCCGGCCATGCGGGGAGGATTGCCATGCCGGGCAGAGCCAAGTTTCACCGCGAGCGTCACACTGTGGACCGAATCGGATGGCTCCGCGCCGCAGTGTTGGGGGCCAATGACGGCATCGTTTCGACTGCCAGCCTGATCGTGGGCGT
>MKUB01000201.1:21458-34104 GCA_001898545.1 Sphingomonadales bacterium 63-6
TCTGGTATTGCCGGACTGGTGGCAGGCGCTATGTCCATGGCGGCGGGCGAATATGTTTCCGTATCCAGCCAGGCCGACGCCGAAGAGGCCGATCTGGCCCGCGAGAAACAGGAATTGGCGGAGATGCCGGAGGCCGAGCATGCAGAACTCGTCGGCATCTATGCGGCGCGCGGTCTGCCGGCCGATCTGGCCGAGCAGGTGGCCGCGGCACTGGAAAAAGCGGGCACTCTCAAGGCGCATCTGCGGGATGAACTCGGCATTGTCGATGTGACCCGGGCACGGCCGGTGCAGGCGGCACTCACTTCGGCGGCGACATTTTCTGCCGGTGCGGCCTTGCCACTGGCGGCCGTGGTGCTGCTGCCTTTTTCAAGCGTGACGGTGGGGGTCTCCGTCGCCTCCTTGCTGTTCCTGATGATTCTCGGCGTGTTTGGCGCGCGGGCAGGTGGGGCTCCGGTAGGGCGCGCCGTCGTGCGAGTCGCCTTCTGGGGGGCAGTGGCCATGGCTGCCACTTATGCGATTGGAAAGCTGTTCGGCGCGAGTGTCGCCTGAGCGCGCAAAAGACTGAGTAGGGCGCCTAAGGCAGGAGAGAGCCGGGCGGCCCCCTCAGATCAGGCCTTTTCCAGCGTGCATTGCAACGGATGCTGGTTTTCCCGGGCGAAGTCCATCACCTGATGAACCTTCGTTTCCGCCACTTCATAGGGATAGATACCGCATACGCCCACGCCCCGCTGATGGACGTGAAGCATCACGCGAGTGGCCTGTTCGAGATCCATCCGGAAGAAGCGCTTGAGGACCATCACCACGAATTCCATCGGGGTGTAGTCGTCATTCAGCATCAGCACCTTATACTGGCTGGGCTTCTTGGGTTTGGCGCGGGTACGCGTGGCAAGGCCAACCTGGCCTGCACCGTCCGTATCGCCATCACCCGCAGCCCCTTCATCGTCGCTCGCCTGCGGAGCAGGCTCCGCCTCAAGCGAAAAGCGCGGATCGTCAATCACGTCCGCCGCGAAGGCTGCCAAACGGGTCATGAAGCATGAATATCGTATCGGCGGGCAAAGCTGCAAGATGTAGAGCCGTAAAAAGTGCGTCCTGGCTCCTTCGCACGAATTCCGCAGACCATAAAAGTAAACGAGCCGGTTGACCCTTGGGCCAACCGGCTCGTCTCGCCGCACCGCCGGTGGAGAGGAAGCCCGGCGGGGCGAATTCCGTTCAGGCGCGCCTTCAGGCCGCCTTGGAAATCTTGTCCGCAGCCAGGCTCATGCGGCTGGAAAGCGGAGCGATCGATTCATTGGCCAGCTTGACCATGGTTTCGCTCGACTTGGAGCCGAAGGCGACCATGGCATCGAAATTGCGGCGCATCAGCTTGCCCTGGAGCTGGAACAGCTCCGTGGGGGACTTAACGGCAGCCATTTCCTTCATGTCGGCCGTGATCGTTTCGAAAGCCGACTTGGCTTCCTCGACATAGGTCTTGCCAAATTCCTGCACGCCTTCGGACAGGATCTTGCCGCTTTCCACCAGAGCTTCGACATTGCCCTTGGTGAATTCACCAATTTCGCCGGCCATTTCGGTGGACTTTTCGTAGGCAGCCTTGGCGCGGGTCTGCATCTCGCTGACGGCGTCGGTCATGGACTTCGTGAAATCGGTGGTCTTGGCCATGATGAAAATTTCCTTCGCTTCGATTACGGGCTTCGTCGGGACGGGGGCTTTCTTCGGAAGCACCTTCTCGGTTGCGGTTTTGGCCGGTTTGGCGGCAGTCGGCATCGCTGCCGGTTTCGGTTTTACGGGAACCCTGGCGGTGACCGGCCCAGCCTTCTTGCCGGGTGCCTTTGCCTTCGGCGCAGCGGCCTTGGGGGCCGGTTTTGCCTTGGGCGCGGACACTGCTTTCACCGCGGGCTTTGCCTCTGCCGAAACAGCAGGCGCCGCGGAGGGCGTGGACTGGGTTGCCTTGACCGGCTCGACCTTAGCGGGCGCAGTCTCTGCTGCGGCGGCATAGGCCTTTTCGGCGGCTTCGGCTTCCTTGTCGGCTTCGTCAGCCATAGGTTCCTGATCCTGCATCTGGGGCCATGATCCATGGCCTTATGTTGCACTGCACAAAATAGAAACTGTGCGCCCAGAGTCAAGAACATTTTGTGCAGTGCACAAATTTTAAGAGAGGTATTCCGGCAGTCTGACGCCGGAGAACGGAGGGTTTATCCTCCTCCAGGCCTACCGCATTGTGACATAGCGTCCGGGCGCGTCTTCAATCACATGATCGCCCCTGCCACCCGGCTTGCGCTTGCCCTTGGCCGGTACGCGCGCCTTGTCCTGTGCTTCCAGCCAGCTGATCCAGTCCGGCCACCAGCTTCCCGGATGTTCCTTCGCGTTTTCGCGAAAGCTGTCGAGATCGCGGAAGCGGCCTTCATTGGTCCAGAACTGGTATTTATGGGCCTCGGGCGGGTTCACCACGCCGGCGATGTGGCCACTGCCGGCCAGCACGAAGCGGACGGGGCCCTTCAGGAACCAAGTCATCCGAAACACGCTTTCGGCCGGGGCGATATGGTCTTCCCGGCCTGCCTGAATATAGGCGGGAGTTTCGATTCGGGTGAGATCGATCGGCGTGCCATCGGCACTCAGCCGGTCGGGCAGTACCAGCAAATTGTCGCGATAGAGATCCTGCAGATATTCGATATGCCATTTCGACGGCAGGTTGGTGACATCCCCGTTCCAGAAGAGCAGGTCGAATGCCGGATAGTCCTCAGCCAGCAGGTAGTTGTTGACCACATAGTTCCAGATCAGCTCCGGACCGCGCAGCAGGTTGAACGTGGCGGCCATATAGCGCCCGTCGAGAAAGCCCTTCTTGCTGGCCTGCCGGATCATTTCGAGCTGGGCGTCGTCGACGAAGACCTTTAGGTCGCCCGCCTTCTCGAAATCGACCTGGGCGGTGAAGAAGGTGGCGCTCTTCACTTTGTCCGCTTCGCCGCGCCGCGTGAGAATCGCCAGTGTCGCCGCAAGGGTGGTGCCTGCCACGCAATAGCCGATTGTGTGGACGGCCGGCACTTTCAGCCGGGCTCGGATATGGTCGATAGCGTCGATCTGGGCGCGGATATAATCGTCCCAGGTCACATCGCTCAGGCTCTCATCGGCCGACTTCCAGCTGACCATGAAGGTGGTCAGACCCTGATCGACGGCCCATTTCACGAAGCTTTTCTTGGGGTTCAGATCAAGGATGTAGAAGCGGTTGATCCAGGGCGGGAAGATCACCAGCGGCGTTTCCAGCACCTCTTCGGTTGAGGGGGAATACTGGATCAGCTGATAGAGCCGCGTTTCATGCACCACCTTGCCGGGCGTGATCGCGATATTCTCGCCCAGCCGGAAGGCGGCCGCATCCGTATGGGTAAGCTGGCCTTTCTCAAGATCCGCTGCCAGCCGGGTCAGGCCCTTGACCAGATTCTCGCCGTGCTTCTCCATCGTACGTTCGAGCACGACCGGGTTGATCATCGGGAAATTGGCGGGGCACAGGGCGTCCACCATGGTGCGAGTGGCGAAGCGCAGCTGTTCGCGCTCATGCTGTTCCAGCCCCTCGGCCTCGTCCACCAGCTTCATCATCTGGCGCGAGAACATCAGGTAACTCTGGTGGATCAGCGCAAAGATCGGTTGCTCGCGCCATTTAGGGTCGGCAAAGCGGCGATCGTTCAGCGGCAAACTGGGAGTGTGGGCGCCCTCATCTGGCTCGGCCTTCGCTGCCTTGGGCCCGATGCCATACTGGCCCAGCACATTTTCCCACAGCTCGACGCCTTCGCGCCACATTTCCTGCTGCTTTTCCGGATCGGCAAGCGGAACCTGGCGGTAAAAGGCATTCAGCGCCTCCCACCATTCGGCGGGATTGGAAAGGACCGGCGGCAGATGTTCGGGCAGGGCTTGCTGTTGCTGGAAATTCAGCCACATTTCCTGCCACTCCGTGGCGGCAGTGCCGATATCCTCCGCCCATTTTCCGATAGCGTCCCCGCCGGGAAGCGCGCTTGCCGCACCGGGCAGGAACTGCGCCATCACTGCCTGCGCCGCCTCCCCCTGGGCTTTCAGCATGTCAGTGAAGAGTCGGGCGGGATCGTCGTCGGACTTGCTGCTGCGTGCCATGGCTCACTGCATAACCGCAATTGCCGGGAATGTGAGCCCAAAAGCGCCATGCAACGCCAATTGCGAACACATCAATTGCGTGACGCGCACGATTCCTCCACTATTAGGTGCGCGGCAATCTCGCCGCGCTAATTTTTTGGAATGCAAGAGGTCATGGAAGACGAATTCTACCGCATCAAGCGACTGCCGCCCTATGTCATCGCCGAAGTGAACGGCATGCGCGCAGCAGCACGAGCGGCAGGGCGCGACATCATCGACCTCGGCATGGGTAACCCCGATCTGCCGCCGCCCCAGCATGTGATCGACAAGCTGTGCGAAGTTGCGCAGAAGCCCAGCGCCCATGGCTATTCCCAGTCCAAGGGCATTCCCGGCCTGCGCAAGGCACAGGCGAATTATTATGGCCGCCGCTTCGGCGTGGATCTCGATCCCGAAACCGAAGTGGTCGTCACCATGGGCTCCAAGGAAGGGCTGGCCAGCCTCGCCACCGCGATCACCGCGCCGGGCGATGTGGTGTTGGCGCCTAACCCCAGCTACCCGATTCATATGTTCGGCTTCATCATCGCCGGGGCGACCATCCGCTCCGTGCCGACGACGCCTGACGAGAATTACTGGCGCGCGCTCGACCGGGCGATGGCCTTCACTGTGCCGCGCCCCAGTGTGCTAGTTGTGGGGTATCCTTCCAACCCGACTGCGGAAACGGTGGACCTCGCCTTCTATGAAAGGCTGGTTGCCTGGGCGAAGGAAAACAAGGTGTGGGTCCTGTCCGACCTTGCCTATTCCGAGCTGTATTATGACGGGAATCCGACGCCTTCGATCCTGCAGGTGAAGGGCGCGAAGGATGTGGCCGTGGAGTTCACCTCCATGAGCAAGACCTTCTCGATGGCCGGCTGGCGCATTGGCTTCGCGGTAGGCAATCAGAAGCTGATTGCCGCGCTTACCCGCGTGAAGTCCTATCTTGACTACGGTGCTTTCACTCCGCTGCAGGCCGCGGCCTGCGCCGCGCTGAATGGGCCGCAGGACATCGTTCAGCAGAACCGCGAACTCTATCAGAAGCGCCGTGACGTGTTGGTGGAAAGTTTCGGTCGCGCGGGGTGGGATATCCCGCCTCCCAAGGCGTCGATGTTCGCCTGGGCACCACTTCCGCCTGCGCTCCGGGAAATGGGCAGCCTCGAATTCTCCAAGCAACTGCTTACTCATGCCGATGTCGCCGTGGCGCCGGGCGTGGGATATGGCGAAGACGGCGAAGGCTATGTCCGTATCGCCATGGTGGAGAACGAGCAGCGCCTGCGGCAGGCCGCTCGCAACGTGAAACGCTACCTCGCCTCCATGGGCGTGAATTCCAGCGCGGCATGAACGCCCACTGGCCTTGCCCGGTAATGCCCGGCAAGGCCGGGGTTGATCGGAGGACCGGCCCGTGAGCCAGTCCTTTGGTGAGGCAGGCCGGGTTACGCTTTCCCTTGAGGAAGGGGGCGTGGCTCAGGTCCGCCTTGCCCGGTCGGACAAGCTCAATGCCCTCGATAGGCCGATGTTCGAGGCATTGAGCGAGGCTGGCGAGGCTCTCGCAAGGATGTCCGGGTTGCGCGCAGTGGTGCTGGCGGGAGAGGGCAGGGCCTTCTGTGCCGGGCTTGACGTAGTGGCCTTCGCGGGATGGCCGGGGCCCGAAGCGCCCGACATTACCGAGCGGACCCATGGCATTGCCAATATCTACCAGCATGTCGCCCTTCAGTGGCGCCAGTTGCCTGTGCCGGTGATCGCAGCGATTCACGGCGTATGTCTGGGCGGAGGGCTGCAGATTGCCAGTGGCGCGGATTTTCGTGTCGCCTCCCCCGATGCACGGCTGTCGATCATGGAAATCAAGTGGGGCATCATTCCCGACATGGGAGGCTTTGCCCTGTGGCGCGGGCTGGTGCGAGAAGATGAGCTGCGCGAACTGATCTACACCGCGCGTGAATTCTCAGGGGAGGAGGCGCGGGAACTGGGGCTGGTTACGCTGCTCGATCCTGATCCTCTGGCGCGCGCCACGGCCATTGCCCACGAAATCGCGGGCAAGAATCCCCATGCGATTCGCAAGGCCAAGCACCTGGCCAATGCCCGGCACGACCTGCCCATCGCGGAGCTGTTAGTTGAGGAAGCACGTGCGCAGCACGAGCTGATTTATTCGAAGAACCAGCTCGAAGCCGTGATGAGCCAGTTGCAGGACAGGAAGCCGAGATTCGACGATCCCTAGTCCCTCATAAGGGCCGGGAATCCGGGAACATCACCGACGCGCCAAAAATGATAGCAGGCTAGCGGTTTTCCGTTTAGCAGGGCGCAAGGGAATTGGAGAGGAAAGCACGAAATGGCCGAAGAGGCACGAGCGGGCAGTGGTGAAACGCTGGACGTTGCCAGCTTCCTTGGGGGGCTGAAGATCAGCGGCTTCCACAAATGGCTGATTTTCCTGTCCTGCCTCGTCACCTTTTTTGACGGGCTGGACTTCTCGTTGATGACCTACACCCTGCCTTACGTGCGGGATGAAATGGGGCTGAACACTGCCATGATGGGCTTGGTCAGTTCCGCGGCTTTTGCGGGCCAGATGGTCGGCTCGCTGGCAGGCTCTTATATGGCGGATGTGATGGGCCGCCGCCCGGTGATCCTGCTATGCACCGTGCTGGGCGCGGCGCTGACCTTCGTCACTGGCTATGCCAACAGCCCCGAAATGCTGATTGCCCTGCGCTTCATGGGCGGGCTGGCGATCGGTGGGCTGCTCGCTCCGGCGTGGTCGCTCAATATCGAGGCTATGCCATTTTCACTGCGCGCGACTTCGGTCACCATTATCATGCTGGGCTTCAGCCTGGGCGGCGCGGCTGCCGGACAGGTCACCAATCTGATTGCGCCGCATTACGGCTGGGAAGGGGTGTTCTTCTTCTGCGGCGCGGCGACTTTCGTGCTGGCGATCGTCCTGCAGTTCACCCTGCCGGAATCCGCCCGCTGGATGGTCGCGCGCGGCCGCCCGGTGGAGAAGGTCCTGCCGCTGCTGACACGGTTCGATCCCCAGCTGGCAGCCCGCAAGATCACTTCGCTGGTCCTGTCGGATGAGAAGAAAAGCTCCGGCGAAGCGCCGTGGACCAAGTTCCTGGCCCTGTTCAAGGGACCGCTGTTGTTCATCACGCCGATCATCTGGGCGACCTATTTCTTCTCCTCCTTCGCCATCTACCTGAAGTCCAGCTTCGGCATCCTGTTTCTGGAAAAGCTGGGCATCCCGCTGTCCACCGCAACCAATCTCGGTTCCATCGGCGGCATTCTGGGCGCCATTGGCGGGGTGTTCCTGCTGGGCTTCACCGAAAAGCGCGGGCCGATCTGGATTGCCTTCGCCCCACTTCTGGGCGTGCCGCTCGCCATACTCATCGGCTCGGGCCATATCGATGGCGGGGCGCTGTTCATCCCGGTGATCCTGCTCGGCTCGATCACTATCGGGGTCGGCCATGCGGCGGTGATTTCCATCACCAGCATCTATTATCCCAGCGCGATCCGTTCGACCGGCGGGGGCATAGCCAGCTTCATGGCCAAATTCGCCGCCGTGGCCGCGCCCAATATCGGCGCCGCCTGGTTCCTGGCGGACCGACAGGCCGTGCTGGACGGTTACCTCTTCACCGGCCTGTGCCTGGCCGGGGTTGTGATCGGCATCGTCGCGCTGGCCTTCTTCGCCCGGCAATTGCCCAAGGCGCATGTCCATACTGACCCTGAACCAGAACCCGCCTGACAATCCTACCGGAGTAGCAAGATGACCCTGCGCAGCCTCGCCGCGAATTCGCCCGGCCGCCGTGCCAATTGGAAGGCCCTGGGCCTCAGCGCGGAAGACATGCTGAAGCCCAAGATCGCCGTGGTGAATTCCTCGTCCGAACTGGCGATCTGCTATGCCCATCTCGATGGGATCGCGGCCATCGTGAAAGAAGAAATCCGCAAGGCTGGCGGCGTGCCTTTCGAGGTCCGCACCGCCGCCCCTTCGGACTTCATCACCGGGGCGGCCAAGGGCGGCAGCTATATCCTCGCCGGGCGGGATATCATTGCCAATGACATCGAAGTGCAGGTGGAAGCCGCCCTGCTGGACGGGATGATCTGCCTGACCAGCTGCGACAAGACCCCGCCGGGCCATCTGATGGCCGCAGCCCGCCTCAACATCCCGACCATTCTGGTGATCGGCGGATATCAGCAGGCAGGCGAGATCGATGGCGAGCCGGTGGACGTGGAAGATGTCTGGTCCGGTTCCGTGGGTGAGCGCTTCGGTGCCAAGCCGAAATTCCCGGTGGCCGACATGGCGGAAAATGCCATTCGCGGCCCCGGCGTATGCGCGGGCATGGCCACGGCCAACACCATGCATTCCGTGGTGGAGGCGCTGGGCATGAGCTTGCCGGGCAGCGCGCCCGTCCGCGCCAATTCCCCCAAGATGAAGGAAGGCGCCCGCGCCGCCGCCCGCCGCATCGTGGAAATGGTGCAGGAGGATTTGCGCCCGCGCACGATCCTCACCGAAGGGGCTTTCCGCAATGCCGTGGCAACAGTGCTGGGTGTTTCCGGGTCGATCAATGCGATCAAGCATTTGCAGGCCACCGCCATCGAGGCGGAGACGGATATCGACGTCTATGCCCTGTGGGACGAGATGAGCGACGTTCCCGTACTCTCCGCCGTTCGCCCTACCGGCCATGTGCGGATCGAACAATTCGAGGATGCAGGCGGCGCGCGCGCCATTCTCAAGCGGCTGGAAGGGCGGATCGACACATCGGTCATGACCTGCACCGGCAAGACGCTTGCCGAGAATCTCGCAGGCTATGTCATCCCCGGCCCCGATGTGATCCACGCCGTGGACGATCCGGTGGGCGAAGGCCCGGCCATTGCCATTCTGCGCGGCAATTTCGCGGATACCGCCGTGGTCCGCCTCGGCATTCGCGACGGTTCGCGGCCCGAGGAGTTTACCGGCCCGGCCAAGGTATTCGAGGATTCGCTCGAATGTCTCCAGGCCATCGAGGATGGCAAGGTCGTGGCGGGCGACGTGGTGGTCGCCCGTAATCAGGGGCTTAAGGGCGGCCCGGCCATGGGCGGCGGGGCTTCCATGGTCCTGTTCGCACTGGATGCGGCGGGCCTTGCCAAGACCACGGCCTTCGTCACGGATGGCCAGCTTTCCGGCCTCTGCCTGAAGGGGCTGACCGTGGCCGAAGTCTCGCCCGAGGCGGCGACCGGCGGGCCCATCGGCAAGGTGCGCGATGGCGATGTGGTGACCATCAGCGTGGCCAATCGCAGCATCGACGTCGCGCTTTCGCCGGAGGAACTGGCCGGGCGTGAAGGTCCGGGCTTCCGCATTCCGGCCAGCGGCTATCTCGCCAATTTCCGGCAGGATGTGCATCCGCTCTCAACTGGCGGCGTGCTGCTTCCCATCGAGGAATAGACAGGTCGGGCAAGGGATCAGCCGCCGCAATAGCGGCGGACGATCTCAGCCTCTCGCAGCAGGGCCTCAGCCCGCTCACCCTGTCCCAATGGGGCGAACTGGGCGGCGGCCTGCTCGCGGTCCGCGATTTCCGCGGCAAGGATTGCCCTGAGTTTCTCCGGCGACAAGGCCAGGCGCTCCACTTCGTTCGACAGGCCAGCAACCTGTAGCGGGGCCGATCCGATATCCGGTGCCTCGGCATTGTCGATCGCGGCCAGCAATACGCGCAGCACAGTGATTTCCTCGGCGCGCTTGCCCTTCATCGCCTCCTTCAGGTCGAGCCGCATGCGGGCCTTCATCTGGCCTGCATGGTCGGGTTCCGGGTGATGTTCGGGCATGATCGGGTTCCGGCGAAATGGATTCGTCCGCCCCTTATGGAACGTCTGGTACGGGCAGGCGAGTCGAGTGAAGGTGACGCAGAACGGCCTGCGAAACCATGTGACCTTATCCCGTAATTTTTCTTATTTAACAGTCTATTGGCGTCGTTATCGCCGCCGCAAAGTGTGACGTTTCAAGTTCACCCTTGTTTGCCCGGTGCTCCCTGGCAGTTCCACGCGTCTGGACCTTGCCGGAGGACGCGGGCAGCAGGCAGCACTATCAAGCGCGGTTTGAGTGAGAATTGCAACGATGGGAAGGAGCCGCTCGATGCCTGACATGGCCCGGCGGCAGTAGGAAAGGGGAAAGTCGCAGGCGATTATTTATCGCGCAGGGCGGCTTCCCGTCCATTGGCGGCCTTCAGCGCCTTGTCAGCCATGTCGCGCCAGGCCGCTTCGGACCGCAGCGCGCGTTCGCGGACATTTTCCAGCACGGCCAGATCGGCCTCATTCGCTGAGTCCTGTGCCCGGGCGAGGAAGAATTCATAGGTCAGCGCCACAAGCGTTCTCCTCAGGGCAGGACGGAAAAAGAATTCCGGCCGCCTGCGGACAGACGGCCGGAGATCGTGGATCAGGCGCTGGCCAGATTCACAGCCGATTCCTTGCCGTTACGGCCGGTTTCGACTTCATAGGACACGCGCTGGTCCTTGTTCAGAGTGGCCATGCCGGCAGCCTGAACGGCGGAAATGTGGACGAAGCTGTCCTTGCCGCCATCGTCGGGCTGAATAAAGCCATAGCCCTTGTCTTCATTGAAGAATTTTACGGTTCCGATAGTCATGAGCGTTTCCTTTCAAGAAACGAGTTAAATCATCCGTGCAATTACGGACGAGGTCGTGCGTCAAGTCGTCAATTGAAAGGAGTTCGTCGTCTTGCAGATTTTGGAAAATATTCAATTTTCCAGATCCGGAACCAAATCGTCGATACCCGTCGAAATTCAACGAGAGCAAAATTGTCCTACCACCCTATTGCGGTATCACCAAATCAAATACGGCCAGCGGCCGAAACCTGGGCCATGCTCCATACGCAGGCGGCAGCCGCTCCCAACTGTTTCTGGAAGGTGCTGATCCGCCCGGCGATGCAGGATGCCTGGGCCAGATGAGCGCGGCGATCGTCAGTGGTGGCGGCGCTGTCGGCGCGCATCAATGCACGCTGGTGGGCGGCATATTCCTTGTTGAGGTCCATGGGCGATCTCCTGGCTGTGGGGTGGGAAAAGGTAGGGCGCGCGATGGGCGCGCCCGAATGGGATCCGCTCAATCGACCATGGCCGCGACAAGCCGCCGCAGTTCGATAGTGGAAAGCAGGGAAGGCGCCGCCAGATGCGGGGCCATCGGAAAATTGCCCGTTGGGCCCTTGCGCGGCGAGATTGCGTGGCGCCGTGTGGCGCCCTTGTCGATACTATTCATCATGTCCTTGCGGGCAGCCCATTGCTGCCGCCTGTTTGCAAAAATGGGATGAGCGCCCGCATGCCCGCTAACGGGCACTGCCTGACCGGGAGGTCAGATCCAGGCGTCTTGCCATGTGTACGCGGCCTTTATGACCATGCGGAGACCTTCGCGGCGCAGTGCGACCGGGGCTTCCTGGCGTACGTAAAAACCATCCGCATTCGGGCGTATCCCGGCGCGGAGCCAATGCTGCGTGAAAGGGAAAGAGGGCCACGGTTGGGCCGTCCAATTCCGTCGCAAACGACGTTAGGCAATTTCCATATAGCGCAATGTTTGAAAATTGCAAGATGGCGCGGCGGGGCGGTTGGGCCGCCCCGCGGGAACGCCTTTTGTCAGAGGGCCTTATTCGGCCGGAACCGCCTCCGCCCGGGTCGTGGGAAGGGCTGCATCGTCCGACAGATGCGCGCCCTGTTCGCGCAGGATCTTGCGCACTTCGGCCACATCCACCTCGCGCGGCTGCACGCCGCGATTGGCGGCCACCGCCGCGCCCACGCCCGCTGCATGGCCGGTCAGCCAGCATTGCGGGATCTCGCGCATGAAGCCATGGCTGTTGGCATCGCAGCTGATGTGCCGTCCGGCGGCCAGCATCCCGTCCAGCTGGCGCGGCACCAGGCTCCCATAGGGCACGGAGACGACAGGAAATTTCGGGCTGATCGACGGGCTGATGCCCACCTCGTCCGCCACCGGGGCGCCATTGCCCCAGTTCTGCCGCTCGATCCGGCCGATGCCCGCCAGGCGGCGCGTATGGCGCACGCCCAGCTGGCTGGCGCTTTGCAGCGAATAGGCATTCTCGAAACCCGGCGCATGGCGGCGGAAGAACTGGCAGTGGCCCTCCATCAGCCGGTGGCTGCGGAATTCCACTTCGGTCATATCGTCCACGTCCAGCGCCGAAAGGCCGGACTGGCGAGGGCCGAGGAACAGGGCGATGTCCGGGCGCCAGCTGACATAGGGCGTCTGGAAGAAGCCCAGCTCCTCCCGTCCGCGCGCCATCAGTTCGCGCAGCTGTTCGGGATAGAGCACTTTCCAGTTGATCCAGCGGTCCATATTGACGCCGCCCAGCACCCAGCCGGTATTCATGGAATGGTGGACGTCGCCTTCCTCGATATCCGTATCGAAGGCGGCCCCTGCACGGGCGAACATGTCGCCATCGCCGGTGGTGTCCACCACCACCTTGGCCATCACGGCCTGCCGGCCTGCCTTGGATTCGAAGATCACGCCCTTGGCCGCGCCATCTTCCACCACCGGCCGCGCGGCCCAGGCGT
>MKUB01000202.1:0-4923 GCA_001898545.1 Sphingomonadales bacterium 63-6
ATTCCTTGGCCTGGCTGTCCCCATCGGTCCAGACCCATTCCGAACCGCTCATCTCCAGAGTGTCGAACGCGCCGGAGCCGTCCTTGGTCACATAGGCCGAGCGCGCAGCATCCCAGCCATAGACCACCACCGCGCCATCCGCGCCCAGCCGGCTGACGGTTGAGCCCGCGCTGTTCAGCGTGCCGGTGAGCCCGAAGACCCGCCGCGTGGTGTTCTGCTGCCAATTGTCGCCATTGTCGCGGTCCCCGGTGTCGCCCAGGCTGTTGTAGGTCCGCCCAATCGCAACATCCGGGCCCAGCCCGACCAGGAACTCATCCTGATGGCTGACCAGCAGATTGCCGCTCGCAGCATTGACGGAAACGCTCTCCCCTCCGCGCCCGAGCAGCGAACTGCCGATCTGGCCCGCTCCCCCCAGAAGATTGCCCGAACCCCGCGTGAAGCCCGCACCAAGCCCAGTGAAAATCGCAACCATCATACCCCTCGCCGGCAACCAGCCTGTCCATCCGCAAGGCGCAAACCACCTCGCTCAGAAGGCAAATCCGGCGAAACCAAGAGGAGTTTAGGGCCCTCGGAAAAATTCTGCCGAGGATCTTCAGCTCAGTGATGGAGTAGGGAAAAGGAATGCTGCGGGCGGCCTATCCCGACTTTTAGCCTGCAAAGCAAAGCTTTCATTGACGGCTTAATCTCTACCTATTAGATGGGGATTAAGCGATGGAACTGATTCCACCCTCGCCCGAATATTCAGGAATCCGCGGCTTTTGATCGGGAAGCAGCTTGCTCCGCGTTACCAACGGCTAAAGCGCGCGATGCTGGGGCGACAGCGCCAGGCATCGTGTTCCCCTCTCGTGATGATGAGGTGAAGCGATGCGTATGCACACTGACACATTCTAGAGCAGTCCGGCTATCGAGGCGCTGAGCCCGGGCCTGCTGCCGTGACGGCGGGGTTACTCTTCTCCTTCCCGCTGTCGCGTTCTCCCGGCTCCAGCCTTCCATAACGCCTGCTCGAGGCCGGCCGCGCCCTTCCTGCGCGGTCGGCCACAAAATCCCTCCGGCTGCTTGCGCGCTGCGCAGGCCGAGGTCGCGCGCCCGCAAGGCCCACCTGCTCCCGAATGCGGGAGCGGGAACGCCCTCCTGCGCCCGCCCGACGGCACCGGAACACAGCACAACTTAAAGGTTCAGGGAAATTCCATGTCGCAGTTTCTTTCTTCGCTTACTTTTCGCCGCGCCGCCCTTGGCACCACTGCCCTTGCGGGCCTGATCGCCGCCCTTCCTGCCCATGCGGAAGAGGTGGAAGCGAGCGACATCTCCTCCGCCGCAGAGGCCAGTGCCGCCGAAGGTCCGGCGATCATTGTCACCTCCTCCCGCCGCCGCGACGAAAACGCCCAGGAAGTGCCGATTGCGCTGAGCGTGGTGAGTGCCGAGGCGCTGGAAAAGCGCGGCGATTACACGCTCGGCCAGATCCAGCAGCAAGTGCCCAGCCTGCAGGTGTTCAGCTTCAACCCGCGCAACACCAATGTGAACATTCGCGGCCTGGGCAGCAATGTGGCGCTGACCAATGACGGGCTGGAGAATGGCGTCGGCTTCTATATCGACAACGTCTATTACGGCCGCGTCGGCCTTTCCCAGTTCGACCTTGTGGACCTTGACCGGATCGAGGTTCTGCGCGGCCCGCAAGGCACGCTGTTCGGCAAGAACACCACTTCCGGCGTAATCAACATCACCAGCCGCGCGCCCAGCTTCTCGCCTGAATTCTCGGGCGAAGTCTCCTACGGCAATTACGGCTATACCCAGTTCAGGGCTTCGGCCTCCGCCGGGGTGATCCCCGATCTGGTGGCAGTGCGCGTCAGCGGCGCGCTGACCAATCGCGACGGCTTCCTGTTCAACACCACCACTCACACCGACGCGCAGGATTATTACAACGCCTCGGTGCGCGGCCAAGTGCTCATCACGCCGAGCGATAATCTCGAGGTCAAGCTGATCGGCGATTATTCGCACCAGAAGCAGAAATTCGCCCTCAGCGTCTTCGTGGACCACCACGAAACCTATGAGAATGGCGCGACCATTCCGAATAATTTCCTCGCCCGCGCCGCGCGCTTCCCCAACTACACCCTGCCGAGCTTCCAGCCCTTCAACCGCGAAGGCGAGGCGGACGGCCATTACCAGGCGAACATGGAAGGCTATGGCGTGTCCGGCCAGGTCGATTGGGATCTCGGCGGCGCCAAGCTGACTTCCATCACCGCCTACCGCTGGTGGGACTGGTATCCCGCCAATGATGGCGACGGCACTTCCCTGCCCATCACCACGGCCGCCCAGCAGGAGAATCTCCAGCGCCAGTTCTCGCAGGAATTGCGCGTCTCCTCCGACAATGACGGCCCGGTGAGCTATGTCGTGGGCGCCTATTATTTCTGGCAGTCTGTGCGTGGCTATGGCTCGTTCGGCTATGGTTCCGCCGCCGGATTGTGGAACCGCCCGCCTTCATCCGCCCTCTCGCTCAGCGTATGGAACAGCGCGCTCGACGGGTTCACTGCCGAATCCTATTCCGAACCTGTCACGAAGAGCCTTGCCGGTTTCGGCCAGCTCGACTGGGCGATCACGGACAATCTCAAGCTGACCGGCGGCCTACGCTATACGCATGAGAAGAAGTCCGGCACGTTCGAACAATGGTGGACCGGCGGCACCGATCTGGCCGACCCGACGCTCGCGCTGATCCGCAGCCAGTTCAACCCGGTCACCAGCTACGAAACCAGCTTCACCGACAACAGCCTTTCCGGCCTTGCCTCGCTGAGCTGGAAAGTGGCGGAAGATGCGCTGCTTTATGCCAGCTATTCGCGCGGCAACAAATCGGGCGGCCTCAACCTCACCACCCTGCCCGCAGGCGTTTCGCCCGATGTCGCGCCGGAAAAGGTCGATGCCTATGAACTGGGTTTCAAATCCCAGGCCTTCGACCGCCGCCTGACGCTGAACGGCGCCTTCTACTGGACCGAAATCTCGGATTACCAGACGGCGATTACCGAACAGGTCGCCAATACGGTGACCTTCCGCCAATATATCGCGAACATCCCCAAAGTCCGCTCGCGCGGGTTCGAGGCGGATGCCAGCTTCGCCGCAAGCGACCGCTTCAGCCTCTATGGCTCCATCGCTTACGCCGACGCGACCTATATCGAATATACCAATGCCCCGCAGGCGGTGGAGCGGCTGAACATCTCCGGCATACAGGATCTCTCCGGAGAGACGCTGCCCGGCGTACCGAAATTCACTTACACTTTCGGCGCCGACGCCAATACGCCGCTGGGGGACTGGGACGGGCGCGGGCTGGAGCTTTATGCCCATGCCGACTGGTCGCACCGGTCCTCCTTCAACACATCCTCGTCCAACTCGGCCTGGGCCCAAGTGCCTGGCTATGGCCTCGCCAATGCCCGCATCGGCCTGCGCAGCGACGATGGCCTGTTCGACATATCGATCTGGGCCAAGAACCTGTTCGACAAGGATTATTTCAGCACCCTTTCCGCCGCCAATACCGGCGCGATCACGGGTCAGCTCGGCGAACCGCGCACTTACGGCGTGACGCTGCGCACAAAGTTGTGAGGTCGCCATGACAGCCGCCCTTTCCCAACATCACGCCGGTTTCCATCCCGCCAACCCCCATTCCGCCACCCCCCATCCCACCGGCGCGCCGGCGGGATGGCGGCTGGTCCGCTTCTCGGCCATCGCCATTCCGACATCGGCAGCCGCGCTTCCCATCGGTGTCTATCTGCCAGCGATCTTCACGCGCGATTTCGGGATTTCGCTGGGCACGATCGGGCTGATCTTCCTGCTGGGCCGCCTGTGGGATGCCTTCACCGATCCGCTGGTCGGCGCGCTGAGCGACCGCACCCGCACCCGTTTCGGGCGGCGCAAGCCGTGGATCGCGGCAGGCGGCGCGCTGTTCCTTGTGGCGGCGCTGGCCCTGTTCTTCCCGGTGCTGAACGTCACGCCCGCCTATCTCGCGGTGGTGCTGTTCTTCTTCTACCTCGGCTGGACGGCCATGCAGATCCCGTTCCTGGCCTGGTCCGGCGAGATTTCGGGGCAATATCACCAGCGTACCCGCATCGCGACCTACCAGACCGTAGTCAGCGCGGCGGCCCTGTTCATCACGCTCGTCCTCCCGGCAATCGGGGATCAGCTGCGCCCCGGCGACGGGCGGCTGCAACTGACGCTGATGGGTTCGCTGGTGCTGGTGACCACCCTGCCCGCCCTGTTCCTGACCCTGACCGCCTTTCCCGAGACCGAGCCGGAGGCAGAGCCCGAACGCTTCTCGCTGCGCCAGTCCCTGCAAGCTGTCTTCGCCAATCCGCTGCTGCTGCGCGTCCTGGCATCCGACTTTGCGGTGTCACTCGCCCAGGCGATCCGCTCCTCGCTGATCGTGTTCTTCGTCACCTTCTACATGGGACGCCCGGACTGGGCCGCTGGCCTGTTCCTGTTCCAGTTCGTGTTCGGCATTCTGGCCGGGCCGATTTGGCTGCGCATCGGGTTGAAGCTGGGCAAGCACCGCACCGCCATTCTGGGCGAGGCTGTGCAGGTGGCGGTCAATCTCGGCCTGCTGCTGGTCACGCCTGACCGTTTCGGCCTGCTGCTGGCGCTCACTCTCGGGCAGGGTCTGGCCCAGGGCTCCGGCAATCTGATGCTGCGGGCCATCGTGGCGGACATTGCCGACAAGCACCGCCTTGAAACCGGCGAGGAGCGCACGGGCCTCTATTTCTCGGTCTTCAGCCTCGCCGGTAAATCGGCCAGCGCCGCCGCTATCGGCATCGCCCTGCCGCTGATTGGCTGGCTCGGTTTCGATCCCAAGGGCGCCAACTCGCCCGAGGCTTTGAACGGCCTGCTCTACGTCTTCGCGCTGGGCCCCGCGATTGCCCACGCCTTTTCCGCCGCGCTGCTCTCCCG
>MKUB01000202.1:4944-7200 GCA_001898545.1 Sphingomonadales bacterium 63-6
TTCCGAAATTCGCCGCCAGCTCGATGCCGGACCCGCCGTGCTCGTGCCCGCCGAATGAACCCCGAACGGTCCCTCAACCCTCAATCGGAGTATCCCCCAATGGCTAGTATCGTTCCTTCCTATCCCAATGCCAAAGATCCTTCCTCCCCGCTGGACATCGTGCCGCTGACCGGCCGCATCGGCGCGGAAATCCGCGGTGTCGTCCTCTCCGGCGATCTCGATGCCGCTACCGTGCAGGCCATCGAAGCCGCCCTGGTGCGCCACAAGGTCATCTTCTTCCGCGGCCAGGAACACCTCGACAATGCCGAGCATGAAGCCTTCACTTCGCTGTTCGGCGATCCCGTTGCCCATCCCACCGTGCCGGTGGCCGAAGGCTCCAAATATCTGCTCGAACTCGACAGCCAGGAAGGCTACGCCGCCTCCAGCTGGCACACGGACGTGACCTTCGTCGATGCCTATCCCAAGGGCTCCATCTTGCGCGGGATCACCATCCCCGAGGCAGGCGGCGATACGGTCTGGGCCAATGGCGAGACCGCCTATGACGAACTGCCCGAGGCCCTGCGCCAGCTGGTGAACACCCTCTGGGCGGTCCACAGCAATGATTACGATTACGCCGCCGTGCTGGGCGCCAATCGCGCCAGCGAAGCCCAGCAGGAAGCGGTCAAGCAGCACAAGAACGTCTTTGCCTCGACTGTCTATGAAACCGAGCATCCGGTCGTCCGGGTCCACCCGGTGTCCGGCCAGCGCAGCCTGTTGCTGGGCCATTTCGTGAAGCGTTTCGTCGGGCTCAATCAGGCGGATTCGCAGCGCCTGTTCAATCTGCTGCAGGATCACATCACCAAGCCTGAAAATGTGGTGCGCTGGCGCTGGCAGGCTGGCGACGTCGCCTTCTGGGACAACCGTTCCACCCAGCATCGCGCAGTGGCGGATTTCGCCCTCCAGCGCCGCACCCTGCGCCGCGCCACCATTCAGGGCGAAGTGCCCGTGGCGATCGACGGCCGCACCAGCCGCACCGTCCGCAAGGAAAAGGCCCGCGAATACGAAGCGGCCTGATGCATCCGGCCGGCCGGGCACCGCGCCCGGCCGGCCTTTTCATGGAAAGGGCGCGGCACGGGCCGCAGCCCTGCAGGGGTTCAATCATGCATAAGAGAATTCTTCAGTCCGTCACCGCGCTGGTTTCCGTGGTGTCTCTGGTGGGGCAAGCCCACGCACAGGAACAGCAGCCCTATCAGGGCAAGGTGGGCCGCACACTGGCCGAATCCACCGAATGGTGGCCCGAACCGGCCAAGGCGCCGCAGGGCGCGCCGAATATCGTCTGGATTCTGCTGGACGATGTCGGTTTCGGCGCGGCCAGCACCTTTGGCGGGGGCATTGCCACGCCCACGCTGGACCAGCTTGCCCAGCAGGGCCTGCGCTATACCAACTTTCACACAACCGCCGTTTGCGCACCCACGCGGGCTTCGCTGCTCACCGGCAAGAACAGCTCCTCCGTCCATGTGGCGGGCTTTTCGCATACGATCCTGTCGGCGGGTTTTCCCGGCTGGGATGGCCGCATTCCGGCGGAAGACGGAACCGTCGCTGAAATCCTTCGTGACAAGGGTTACAACACCTTCGCGGTGGGCAAATATGGCGTAACCCCCGATGAGGACGCAACCGATGCGGGCCCGTTCGACCGCTGGCCGACCGGCAAGGGTTTCGACCATTTCTTCGGCTTCCTCGGTTCACAAACGGACCAGTACAAGCCCGATCTGGTTGAGGATCAGGTCCATGTGCAGCCCGATGGCCGCCATCTGAACGAACAGATCACCGACAAGGCAATCGGCTATATCGACCGCCAGCAGAAGGCCGCGCCCGGCAAGCCCTTCTTCCTCTATTACGCGCCCGGCGCCACCCATGCCCCGCATCAGGTAGCCGCGGAATGGAGCGACAAATACAAGGGCCAGTTCGACGAAGGCTGGGACGTCTATCGCCAGAAAGTATTCGCTCAGCAGAAAAAGCTGGGCATCATCCCCGCCAACGCCGTCCTCCCGGATCGCGATCCGGATGTGAAGGCCTGGAACTCGCTGCCGCCTGAGCAGAAGAAGCTCTATGCCCGCTTCATGGAGGTCTATGCCGGCTTTCTGACCTAAACCGATCACGAAATCGGCCGACTGGTGGATCACCTCAAGCAGACCGGCCAATATGACAACACGCTGTTCGTGGTGATCGTGGGCGATAATGGCGCCAGCAAGGAAGGTACGGCCTATGGCGACATCG
>MKUB01000203.1 GCA_001898545.1 Sphingomonadales bacterium 63-6
GGCTGGCGCTGACGCTGATCCACCTGGTTTCGATCCCGGTGACCAATACTTCGGTCAATCCGGCGCGTTCGACCGGGGTTGCGCTGTTTGCTGAAACGGCGGCGCTCGGCCAGCTCTGGCTGTTCTGGGTCGCCCCGCTAATCGGCGGCGCGCTCGGCGCCCTCATCTGGCGCTATCTGCTCGCCTCCGAAGCAACCGAAGGCGAAGCCACCGGAGCCTGAAACGGAACCGCCCGGCAAATCCATGCCGGGCGGTCCTTTTACTGCCTGCCTGTGTTACGCGTGTCAGCCCATGCCTGGCAGAGTGAAGCCCGGCGGCAAGCCCATGCCGCCCTGGATCTTCTGCATTTCCGCATTGGCGGCGTAATCCGCCTTGGCGCGGGCATCGTTGAAGGCCGCAGTCACCAGATCTTCCAACATCTGCTTG
The DNA here is from genome assembly GCA_001898545.1 of Sphingomonadales bacterium 63-6. Taxonomy (GTDB): domain Bacteria; phylum Pseudomonadota; class Alphaproteobacteria; order Sphingomonadales; family Sphingomonadaceae; genus Andeanibacterium. The sequence continues at coordinate 427 of MKUB01000203.1, forward strand.
TCTTCCGGCACGATCAGGCTGTCATCGATCGATACGCCCAGAATACGGCCCTTGGCGGTGCAGCGGATTTTCACCAGTCCGCCGCCTGCGACGCCTTCCACCTCGATATTGTCGAGCGCAACCTGCGCGTCGTTCATCTGCTTCTGGATGGTCTCGGCGGCCTGCTGCGCTGCCTTGAGCATTTCTTCCATAGATTTCATGGCACTACCCTTGAATATTCACAGTTTTTGCAATGTCAGCGACGGCCCCACTGGCGCTGGTTACCCTGGGCGGGCTGTTCCTCTTCCACCAGTTCGGCACCGGGGAAAGCGTCGAAAGCAGCCTTGACCAGCGGCGCCTCGCGAATACGGCGCACTTCGTCGGACTTGGCGTTCTCCACTGCTTCCACCAGCGTGGAAGCCCCGCCTTCCGCCACACGCTCGATCTCCCACCGCTCGCCGGTGATCTTCAGGAAGGCGTCGCGCAGTTCGGCGGAAAGGTCTTCCTTGAAGGGCGGTGCGAGCGAATAGACCAGCCGGCCGGGCGCGACATCCACCACCCGCATCTGCAGCTTCATCTTGTTCGCCAGCGTCATATGGCCGGGAAGGCCCGAATGCTCGACCTGTTCGATAAGCGCAGGCCAGTTAACCGCCGGAGCCCCACTCGCGCCTGCGGGGCAGCATCGCCGCCAGCACCGCCAGTTGCAGGTGTCGCGCCCGCAAAGGCCCCGCTCGCCGCCATTTCCTCCAGCTTTTTCGCCAGAGTGCCTGGATCGGGCATGTCAGCGGCATGCATCACGCGCAGCAGCGCCATTTGCGCCGCGACCAGCGGATCGGGCGCCTGGCGCACCTCTTCATGACCCTTCAGCAGCAATTGCCAAAGGCGATGCAACTGGCCGGGGCTGAGCTTTTCGGCCCATTCCTCGATCAGAGCGCGTTCCTCCGCCGTGGCAGCTTCGCCCCCGCTGCGGCCGACCTGCGCAACCGTGATCCGGTGGCAGATGTCCATCAGGGAACGCATCAGCGCCAGCGGTTCGACGCCCAGCGAATATTGATTATCCACCAGCGCCAGCAGGCCCTGCGGATCGCCGTTCAGCAGCGCGGCGAACAGGGTGCGCAAGGCACTACGGTCTGCCAGGCCCAGCATGTCGCGCACACGCTCGCCCGTGACTTTGCCGCCCCCTTCGAGATCGGCATGGGCAATCGCCTGATCGAGGATCGAAAGCCCATCTCGCACAGAACCTTCGGCAGCAGCGGCGACCATGGCCAGCGCATCACTTTCCGCCTCTACGCCTTCCTTCACGCAGATCCCGGCGAAATGCTGCTGGAGCAAAGGCGTCGAAATACGGCGCAGGTCGAAACGCTGGCAGCGGGACAGGACGGTGACCGGCAGCTTGTCCACTTCGGTCGTCGCGAAGAGGAACTTCACATGCGCAGGAGGCTCCTCAAGTGTCTTCAGCAAAGCATTGAAAGCATTACGAGAAAGCATGTGAACTTCGTCGATGATGTAGATCTTGTAGCGCGCCGAAACGGCGGCATAGCGCACAGCCTCGATAATCTCGCGCACATCGTCCACGCCGGTGTGGCTGGCCGCGTCCATCTCGATCACATCGATATGGCGGCCCTCGGCAATGGCCACGCAGGGTTCGCACTGGCCGCAGGGATCGATAGTCGGCCCGCCCTGCCCGTCCGGCCCAACGCAATTGAGCGCCTTGGCGATCAGGCGCGCGGTGGAGGTCTTGCCCACCCCGCGCACGCCGGTCATCAGGAAGGCATGGGCCAGCCGGTCACGCGCGATGGCATTGGCCAAAGTCTTCACCATCGCATCCTGGCCGATTAGTTCGGCAAAGGTCTGCGGGCGATATTTGCGAGCCAGCACGCGATAGGGCTGCGCGGCGACGGGTTTGGCCGCAGGGGAAGCCGCGGCGGCGGCAGCTAACGGCGCGGGCTTTTCCGGCCCGGAATCGACCGGCCCGCCAAACAGCGCGGATTGGCCCGCGGCCTCAAGCTCCGCAGCGGTGGCCTGCGTCTCTTCCTCGCCGTCGATGTGGGGTGAATCGGCCATGGGCCCTAGGTAGGGGGTCGGCGCCGAATTGTCAGTGATAAAAGGAGCCGGCCGACCCGCCGCTGACCGTTGTGGCTGCTTCCTTCCGGACCTGACCAGGTTGGCGGACGCAAACGTCCGACCGACTCCCGAGCGGGCATATGGCGGGGATTGGCAGGGATTTCAACACTTCTCGTCACCCTGATTTCTCAGGATGACGATCAATGCCGGATTACCTGAAATTATCGGCGTAGGCCTGAATCTTCAGCGCGCGCGGCGGGGTGGCGTGAACGCGGGCCGGGATGCCATGCTTGGCGGCATAGGCCTGCGCGGCTTCCTGGCTCGGGAACTTCAGCTGCACCTGCTGCTGGGTATCGCCGCTGCCGGCCCAGCCCATCAGCGGATCGGGCTTCTTCGCCTCAGCCGGATCGAATTCGAGAATCCACTGGCCAAGCAGGGCTTTGCCGGACTGCATGGCGTTTTTCGGGCGTTGGTAGATGCGTGCGCTCATGGGAAAAGCCTTTCGTCAAAAGCGCGAGTCGAATCAAGTGCGCGTTGCTGCGTTGAAGGCGTTCTTTGTCTTCAGGCTGGGCGCTTCGGCCCAGGGTTCGTCCGGCCACCGATGTTTGGGATAGCGGCCCTTCATGTCTTTGACCACATCGCGCCAACTGCCGCGCCAGAACGCAGGGAGATCGCGCGTGGCCTGAACCGGGCGCCCGCCGGGGCTGGTGAGTTGGAGCAATAAGGGCTGCGGTGGCTGGCCAATCATCGGGTGCCGGTCGAGACCGAACAGAGCCTGCACCCGCACTTCCACGCTGGGGCCGCCATCGGCATCATAATCGATGGAATGATGTGTGCCTGCGGGACTGGTCCATTCGCGCGGGGCCAGCCGGTCGAGCTTCTGGCGCGAATCCCAGTCCAGCCGGTTGAGCAGCGCCTCGGTCAGCGGTCCTTTGGGCAGATCGAGATCGCGGCGTTTTTCCAGCAAGGGGGGCAGCCAGTCCTCCGCTTCTTCTGCCAGCACTTCCAGCGAAAGCGCCTCCAGCCCGGCATGGCGGGCGCGGGCGATCAGGGTTTTCGGCAGGATATCCGCCAGCTTTTCCCGAGCCTTATCCACAAGCATGGCAGCAACCGCCAAGGGGTCCGGCTTCGGATCGGGACCGCTAGCGAGCGTGATCGCGCCCAGCCGCCGCTCCAGCCGAGCCTCCACCCGGCCTTCCGCCGCATTCCAGTTGAGGGTGGAGCGCCGCTGGATCAGACGGGCAAGGTCGCGCTCCACTTCCTCCGAAGTGAGCGGCCATGCGGCGGTGATCCGCGCGGCCTGCGCCCTGCCCTGCGCATCGCCGATGGCGAGCCATTCCGCCCGCGCCAGCGGGGATGCGGGATCGAGCGTGTATCCCCGCCCGCCCGCGCTGATCCAGCTTTCGCCCGAAGCATCGCGGCGGCGGGCGAGATTGTCCGGCAGGGCACGGGCTAGGAGGACACCCAGATCCACACCCTCCGATCGTCCTGAGCCTGTCGAAGGACGCGCGCCGTCGTTCGAGCTTGAGGCGGCGACCTTCGCATGGCCTTCGACAAGCTCAGGCTGAGCGGCTGTGGTTTTCGTGAGCGCCAATGCCCGCTTAGCCCAGCCATCCGCCAGCTTGCGCGACGCCTCCGCGCGGGGCGAACGGTCCCCGTTCCAACGTGACAGGCGTTGCGCCAGATCCTCGCTACGCCCGCCAAACCCGCGCTCCTGCAGCAGCAAGGCCAGTCGCGCTGCCCCACGCGCATCGCCGGCCTCTGCGCCGAACAGCACCATGGCGGCGAGCGGCGGCTCCATCGGCAATTGGGCCAGCTTGCGCCCGAACTCGGTAATCCGCCCTTCCCCGTCGAGCGCCCCCAGCGCTGCAAGGCGCCCACGCGCGGCAGAAAGCGCGGCGGCGGGCGGCGGATCGATCCAGGCCATCGCCGCCGGATCGCCAGCGCCCCATTGGGCCAAAGCCAGAACCAGCGGGGCGAGGTCTGCCGTCAGCATCTCCGGCGGATCGAAGGCAGGCCGCCCGGCATGGGCGCCTTCTTCCCACAAACGATAGGCCACGCCCGGCCCTTGCCGAGCCGCACGGCCCGCGCGCTGGGCGGCGGATGCCTGGCTGGCCCGCGTGGTGACAAGATGCGTCACGCCCGCCGCCAGATCGAATTCTGCCCGCCGCGCCAGCCCGCAATCGACGACGACCGAAACGCCATCCAGCGTGAGCGAGGTTTCCGCGATGGAAGTGGCCAGCACAATCCGGCGGCGTCCCTCGGCATCGCGCTTGATAGCCATGCGCTGCCCTTGCGGCTCGACCTGTCCGTGCAGCGGCAGGATCGGGACATTAGGCAGTTTTTCGGCCAGCCGCTCCCGCGTGCGTTCAATCTCGCCAACGCCGGGCAGAAAGGCCAGAATATCGCCCTGTTCCTCACGCCATGCGGCAAGGATGGC
>MKUB01000204.1:0-4309 GCA_001898545.1 Sphingomonadales bacterium 63-6
CTGGAACCAGCGGCAGACGGCCAAGGCACTCGGGCTCACTTACGATCAGCTGCGCCATTGCATCCGCAAGCACGGGCTGGTGCAATAAGGATCAGCCCGGCTGCACCACCTTGCGGATGGTGAGAACGCGCTCGCTGCCATTGCGCCCCGGCCAGATGATCGATTGTCCTTCGGCCAGCCCGATCAGCCCGGCGCCCACCGGAGTGAGGATGGAAAGCTTGCCCGCCGCGATGTCGGCCTGTCCCGGATAGACGAGTTGTACCGTATGGCCGCCCTCATGCGCGTCATCGACAAATTCCACCGTGGAATTCATGGTCACGATTCCGACGGGCATTTTCCCGGCGGCATGGATGCGCGCGCGGTCGATCTCGCGCAGCAGCAGGTCGCTGGCTTCGGGAAAACGCTCGCTATTGCCGATGGCGAGATTGGCGAGGCTTTCGGCCTCATTGTCGATCATGTGGATAGGGGGCCTGCGGCTGGCCTTGGTCTTGGTCATAAGCGTATCGGTCATGGTGCTGGCACCTCCGGATAGAGAGAAAGGCGGCTGTCGCCGCATTCGGTCTTTGGAGTTCGCCCCGGGCGCGGGGCGTGTGTGCACCGGACCCGGGGCTACATGCCCGCGAGGAGTTGACCACCCAGATGTCGAAAGAAATGCCGGTTCATGCGCGCAGGCTGTCACCGGTGGGGCAGCAAGTCAATCTCCCCCGCGCCGGGATGCGGGTTTAGGCCGGCTGCATTGTTGTGGGGAGTGGATGAAACTTTCAGCCTATCACTACGGAGGTAAGCGGTGTTCGGAAAGGCATCATGTCCGAAACCGTGACATTCGGCGGCTTGGTTATGAGGCGGCGGCTTAGCGTCCGGCTTTCTGAGGGGGCAAGCGAGGGTCTGGACCTTCCATGCAATGACGAGTTCCAGCGCATTCCAGGTGGTTGTTCATGAGGCCGCGCACTTGTTCAATGGTCGCGCAGGGTGCGCCCGGCTCCCATTCGAACTGAGTGAGGGGCCCGAACTCCTGCTTGGACACCTCTTCGAGAAGCCCCTTCAACTCATCTGAGGAAATCTCGTATCCATTCCACGCCAGTGTGCCCGATTTGAAAAGTGTGATCCTGTTCCTCTCGGGCAGTTCAGCATCGACCGGCTGGCCCTCATACCACTGGCTGCCATTCATCATAACGAATGATGTTGAGGGACAGGCGCCATCGGATACAGCTGCGGCTGACGAGATCAGTGCTATGCCGAAAAACAACGGGGTCATAATTAATTGAGTTATATCACTCCCTGCTGTTCGCAATGTCGTTGTGTCCGGAATGGTAAATTCGGGCGGCTGGCTGCGAGCCTCAATTCGTCATTCCCGCGAAGGCGGGAGCCCAGTTCAACGGTTGCCACTGGATTCCCGCCTTCGCGGGAATGACGAAAGAGGGGATGTCGGAGCGGGACAACCTACCCCGCCGCCTGTCCTCGCACGATCTTCAGCCAGGGGTTGATGTCCACTTCACCCACCTTGACCAGCCGGTTTTCGTCGCGGTGGTGGAAGGGTTCGGCCTGTCCGCGCACCATCATCACCGTGTCCTGCACATAGCTCCAGCTGCCATCCTCGTGGAATTCCACCTCGATGCGGTAGGAATCGGTGCGGAAAGCCTGTTCGAGGAAAGTGGTGGAGGAGATGCCATATTCGGTGCTGCCGCGCTTCGCCTCCAGCACCAGCCTCGTGTCGTCCGGCCCGGCATGGCCAGCGGCCAGCGCCACCTGCCCGCGCGGGATGGCCAGGGTCTGCATGATGAGGCCGGTGGCCGGCTCCCACAGCCAATATCCCATCTGGTCATGGAAAGTGATGTCTTCGTCCGGCGTATTGATGTGGAGGTGATAGCGCAGGCCATAGAGCAGTTGCGGCCCGTTGGATTGCGGATCGATCGGCTCCATCACGATACGTTCGGAATATTCGCTTTCATCCGGCCCTTCGGCCTTGGGCGCGATGTCGGTGCCGCGGCGGCCTTCCCAGATCCCGGCGAAACGGCGCAAAGGGCCCAGATTTGCCAGCGTATCGGGATCGACATCTTCCTGTTCGGTGAAAATATCCTCTGGAATCTGCATCATTCGCTCCAATCGAAGGCGGGCCTCATGCCTTTTGCAAGCAGCCCTGCGGGCCAGCGTCAAGCGGGCGCGCATATTTGAGCCGGATAGCAGGGCGGGGGCATCCGTATTGTTCCCTTGCATTGTACCGAGCAGGGGCCTATCTGAGCTGCATCCCGACATTGTGATTCAAGGTTTGGATGCTGGCGCCACACGGGGCCGGCACAAAACGCGTTTCGCATTGTCTGAAAACCGTACTGTCCGGAAACCGGATTGTCCGCAAACTGGAGTGTCCATGGCCGATATTGCGCGCCTTGTTGAAGTGATCGAGCCCGAGGCGAAAGCCCTGGGGTTTGATCTCGTGCGCGTGAAGATCATTGGCGCCGAAGCTGGCGAGGGGGAGCCCGCGCTGCAGATCATGGCGGAAGACCCGGCGACCGGGCAGCTTGTGATCGAGCAATGCGCCGAGCTTTCCCGCCGTGTTTCGGACCGTATGGACGAACTGGAGGAAGCGGGCGAAGTGCTGGTGGAAGGCGCCTATCGCCTGGAAGTCAGCTCGCCCGGCATCGACCGGCCGCTTACCCGGCCCAAGGATTTCGCCAATTGGGCGGGGCACGAAGTGCGCATTGCCCTGGCCGAGGCGATCCATGGCGAGGATGGAAAGCCGCGCAAGACGGTGAAGGGCGATCTGGCCGGAATCGAAGGCGATATCGTCACGGTGGACGATGCCAAGGTCGGCCGGGTGCAATTCCCGCTGGAACTCATTCATTCGGCAAAGCTTGTCCTTACCGACAGGCTGATTGCCGCAACCCGCCCGCTTGACACTTCCGGCGCAGAGGAAGTGGAAGAAGGCGCAGACGAATTTCTCGAAGAAGAGGAAGGCTGAGACAAATGGCCAGTGCGATTTCCGCCAACAAGGCAGAGCTGCTCGCGATTGCGAACTCCGTTGCCAGCGAGAAGATGATCGACAAGGCGATCGTCATCGAAGCAATGGAAGAGGCGATCCAGAAGGCGGCCCGTGCCCGTTACGGCGCCGAGAACGACATCCGTGCGAAGCTCGATCCCAAGAGCGGCGACCTGCGCCTGTGGCGCGTGGTGGAAGTGGTCGAAGAGGTCGAGGACTACTTCAAGCAGGTCGATCTCAAGCAGGCCCAGAAGCTCGACAAGAACGCCAGTCTGGGCGACTTCATCGTCGATCCGCTGCCGCCGGTCGACCTTGGCCGCATCGACGCTCAGTCCGCCAAGCAGGTGATCTTCCAGAAGGTCCGCGATGCCGAGCGTGAGCGCCAGTATGACGAGTTCAAGGATCGCGCGGGCGAAGTCATCACCGGCGTGATCAAGTCGGTCGAATTCGGCCATGTGATCGTCAATCTCGGCCGCGCCGAGGGCGTGATCCGCCGCGACCAGCAGATTCCGCGCGAAGCCGCCCGCGTGGGCGAGCGTGTGCGCGCGCTGATCCTGAAGGTGGAGCGCAATAATCGCGGTCCGCAGATTTTCCTGTCCCGCGCGCATCCCGAGTTCATGAAGAAGCTCTTCGCGCAGGAAGTGCCCGAGATTTACGACAATATCATCGAGATCAAGGCCGCCGCTCGCGATCCGGGCAGCCGCGCCAAGATCGGCGTGATCAGCCGTGACAGCAGCATCGACCCGGTCGGCGCCTGCGTTGGCATGAAGGGCAGCCGCGTTCAGGCCGTGGTACAGGAACTGCAGGGCGAGAAGATCGACATCATCCCCTGGAGCGAGGATACCGCGACTTTTGTGGTCAACGCCCTCCAGCCCGCCACCGTCAGCCGCGTGGTGATCGACGAGGAAGAAAGCCGCATCGAAGTGGTGGTGCCGGATGACCAGCTCTCGCTGGCAATCGGCCGCCGCGGCCAGAACGTGCGCCTCGCCAGCCAGCTGACCGGCAGCCAGATCGACATCATGACCGAGGCTGAGGCTTCGGAGAAGCGCCAGAAGGAATTCGCCGAGCGCTCCAAGATGTTCGAGGAAGAGCTCGACGTCGACGAAACCCTGTCGCAGCTGCTGGTGGCCGAAGGCTTCGCCGAGCTGGAAGAAGTGGCCTATGTCGGCGTGGACGAACTGGCCAGCATCGAAGGTTTCGACGAGGAACTGGCCGAAGAACTCCAGAACCGCGCCAAGGAAGCGCTCGATCGTCAGGAAGAGGCCGCCCGTCAGGAACGCCGCGCCCTGGGCGTGGAAGATGCGCTGGCCGAAATCCCGAACCTCACCGAAGCGA
>MKUB01000204.1:4409-4878 GCA_001898545.1 Sphingomonadales bacterium 63-6
TTCATTCTACCGGCATCCCGGGGAAGCGACGGCTGCTACTGCGCCAGGGTCGCGACCTCCGCCGCCGCGCGGGGCACGGAGTCGTTGACGACCCGGTAGTCGAACTCCGCCTGAGCGGCCAGCTCGACCTTGGCGGTCCGCAGCCGGCGTGCGCGCTCCTCGTCGTCCTCGGTGCCCCGCCCGACGAGTCGGTGCACCAGTTCGTCCCAGCTGGGCGGGAGCAGGAAGACGAGCGTCGCGCTCGGATCGGCGGCGCGCACTTGGCGGGCGCCTTGGAGGTCGATCTCCAGCAGGACCGTCCGGCCCGCGGCCAGCGCCTCCTCGATGGGCGCTCGTGGGGTGCCGTACCGGTACTTGTTGTGCACGGTCGCGTGCTCGAGGAGAGCGTCGGACGCGACCATCTCGTCGAAGCCGGCGTCGTCCACGAAGAAGTAGTGCTCGCCCTCCACCTCGCCGGGTCGCGGAGGAC
>MKUB01000205.1 GCA_001898545.1 Sphingomonadales bacterium 63-6
GCGACGACGACCGGCCTTGGCAAGCGTCTGGTTCGAATTGTCCGGGTTGGACACCGCACCGACCGTACCCATGCAATCGCCACGCAGGTAGCGCTGTTCGCCCGAGTTGAGACGCACGATCACCAGACCGCGGTCACGACCGACGAGCTGCACATAAGTGCCTGCCGAACGAGCGATCTGGCCGCCCTTGCCCGGCTTCATCTCCACATTGTGGCAGATGGTGCCGACCGGCATCTGGCTGAGCAGCATGGCGTTGCCCGGCTTCACGTCGGTCTTTTCACCGGCGATCACCTGGTCGCCCACGGCAACGCGCTGCGGTGCGAGGATATAGGCGAGTTCGCCGTCCTCGTACTTGATCAGCGCGATGAACGCGGTGCGGTTGGGATCGTATTCGATCCGTTCCACGGTTCCGGCAACGTCCCACTTGCGGCGCTTGAAGTCCACGAAGCGGTACTTCTGCTTGTGACCGCCACCAATGCCGCGCGAAGTCACGTGGCCCTTGTTGTTGCGGCCGCCCGTCTTGGACTTGCCTTCGGTGAGAGCCTTGACCGGCTTGCCCTTGTAGAGGCCCGAGCGGTCGACCAGCACGAGGCCGCGACGCGCGGGGCTAGTCGGCTTGTAGTTCTTGAGTGCCATTGTTCTCTAGCCTCAGATGCCGCTGGTGACGTCGATGGGGTCCTGGCCAGCAGCCAGGGTCACGATCGCCTTCTTCACGTCGGTGCGCTTATAGGCCTTGCCCTTCCAGCGCTTCGTCTTGCCCTTCTGGACAATCGTATTCACTGCCTTCACCTTGGTGTCGAACAGCGCTTCCACCGCTTCCTTGATCTGCGGCTTCGTGGCGCTGCCGGCCACCTTGAAGACGACTGCGTTGTTCTCGGACAACAGCGTAGCCTTCTCGGTGATGTGCGGCGAAAGGATCACGTCATAGTGACGCACATCCACGTCCTGCTTCTTAGCCATTGAAACGCGCCTCCAGCTTTTCGACCGCGGCGCGCGTCAGCACCAGCGTATCATGCTTCAGGATGTCATAGACATTGGCGCCGATGGCGGGGAGGACGTTGATGTCCTTCAAATTGCCGGCGGCACGCGCGAAATTGTCATTCACGCTCTCGCCGTCGATCACCAGCACCTTCTTGCCCCAGCCCGCCTTGGCGAGCTGACCGGCCAGCGCCTTGGTCTTGGCGTCAGTCAGTTCCAGGCTGTCAACGATGACAAGACCGTTCTTCGCCTTCGCCGAAAGAGCCATCCGGAGGCCGAGGGCGCGGATCTTCTTGTTCAGCGAGATGTCGAATTCACGACGGCGGGCACCATGGGCCTTACCACCGCCAATGAACACCGGAGCCTTGCGATCGCCATGGCGAGCCGTGCCGCCGCCCTTCTGGCGACCCCACTTCTTGCCGGTGCGAGCAACGTCCGAACGCTCACGAGTAGCGCGGGCAATACCGCGGCGGTTTTCGAGCTGCCAGGTGACAACGCGGTGGAGGATGTCGGCGCGCGGCTCAAGACCGAACACGGCATCGTTCAGTTCAATGTCGCCCTTGGCGACCGAACCGTCGAGGTTGGAAAGCTTCACCTTCACGACTTAGCCCTCCTGGCCTTCGGTCGCCTCGACAGCCACGGCTTCTTCAGCCGGAGTGTCGGCGGGCGCCGCGTCATTGCTGTTGGCCGCGCTCTTCAGCCCGGCGGGATAGGGAGCCTCGGCGTGGCGCGAAACCTTCACGGAGTCGCGAACGAGCAGCCAGGCGTTCTTCGAACCGGGCACCGAGCCCTTCACGAAGATCAGCCCGCGCTCATCATCCGTGCGGACGATTTCGAGGTTCTGCTGAGTGCGCTGACGGTCGCCCATGTGGCCGGCCATCTTCTTGCCCTTGAACACGCGACCCGGATCCTGACGGTTACCGGTCGAACCATGGGCGCGGTGGCTGATGGAAACGCCGTGGGTGGCGCGCATACCGCCGAAACCCCAGCGCTTCATCGCACCGGCAAAGCCCTTGCCCTGCGTGTGGCCGGTGATGTCGACCAGCTGGCCCGGCACGAAGTGCGAGGCAGCGATCGTGGAGCCGACTTCCAGCACCGCATCTTCAGCGACGCGGAATTCCGCAACCTTCATCTTGAGCGACACTTCAGCCTTGGCGAAATGTTCACGCTGCGGCTTGGCAACGTTCTTCTGCTTGGCTTCACCCGAACCGACCTGGAGAGCGGTGTAACCATCGTTCTCCTGGGTACGGACCGAAACCACCTGGCAGTCTTCCAGGGCAAGAACGGTCACGGGAACGTGACGTCCATCCTCCTGGAACAGGCGGGTCATCCCGACTTTCTTAGCGATCACGCCTGTGCGCATGACCAATCTCCTCAACAGAGGCACCTGGACCCATTCCAGGTGCTTGCCAGCCCTAATTGTGATGCATCGCCCCGTCCGGGCTGAGCGCCCTTCCCCGGCCTGAGCCTTCGGAAGAGCAAGACGGGGGACGCAGCCCGGATCGACGATCCGGCGGTATCCCAATGTCTGCGCGGGAACTTGCCCGCGGACCGGTCCGGATAAATCCGGCTGCCGGATAGGATGCGGCCCTAAGGCCAAAACTTTTAGATCAGCGGCTTAGGCCAGCTTGATCTCAACATTCACACCAGCCGCCAGGTCCAGCTTCATCAGCGCGTCGACCGTCTGGGCGTTGGGCTGCACGATGTCCAGCAGCCGCTTGTAGGTGCGAACCTCGAACTGTTCCCGCGACTTCTTGTCGATGTGCGGACCGCGGTTCACGGTGAACTTCTCGATACGCGTCGGCAGCGGAATGGGGCCCCGGATCAGCGCGCCGGTGCGGCGGGCGGTTTCGGCGATCTCACCAGTTGCCTGATCGAGAACGCGATGGTCAAACGCCTTGAGGCGAATGCGAATATTCTGAGCTTCCATTTCCAACTACCGATGCGAAAGAGCCACGGCGACCCGAGAGCCACCAAAAACAAAGAACCGCCCCGCCTCACCGACCTTCGTTGGAAGTTTCGGGAAGGGGCGGCCCTTCGAGAATACCGAAAGGCGGGGGACGAATCCCCCGCCTCTGCGGCGCCTATATTACTTCGTGATCTTGCTGACAACCCCCGAACCGACGGTGCGGCCACCTTCGCGAATTGCGAAGCGAAGACCTTCATCCATCGCGATCGGAGCGATCAGCTTTACGCCGATCGTCACGTTATCGCCCGGCATGACCATCTCGGTGCCCTCGGGGAGGATCACTTCACCGGTCACGTCGGTGGTGCGGAAGTAGAACTGCGGGCGGTAGTTGGCGAAGAACGGCGTGTGACGGCCACCTTCGTCCTTCGACAGCACGTAGACTTCGGCGCTGAATTCGGTGTGCGGGTTCACAGTGCCCGGCTTGGCGAGGACCTGGCCACGCTCAACCGATTCACGAGCGATACCACGGATCAGGGCACCGACGTTGTCGCCGGCTTCACCGCGATCGAGCAGCTTGCGGAACATTTCGACGCCGGTCACGGTCGTCTTCTGGGTGTCCTTGATGCCGACGATTTCGACTTCGTCACCCACGTTCACAATGCCGGTTTCGATACGGCCGGTCACCACGGTGCCGCGACCCGAGATCGAGAACACGTCTTCGATCGGCATCAGGAAGGGCTTGTCGATCGGACGTTCCGGCTGCGGGATGTAGGCGTCAACCGCGTCCATCAGAGCCTTGATCGAGGTTTCGCCGATTTCCGGATCGCGACCTTCGAGAGCGGCCAGAGCCGAACCCTTGACGATCGGAATATCATCGCCCGGGAAGTCGTAGCTGGAGAGCAGTTCGCGAACTTCGAGTTCGACGAGCTCAAGCAGCTCTTCGTCGTCAACCTGGTCGACCTTGTTCATGTACACGACCAGAGCCGGCACGCCGACCTGACGGGCAAGCAGGATGTGCTCGCGGGTCTGGGGCATCGGGCCGTCAGCAGCGTTCACCACCAGGATCGCGCCGTCCATCTGGGCGGCACCGGTGATCATGTTCTTCACATAGTCAGCGTGGCCCGGGCAGTCGACGTGTGCGTAGTGACGCGCGTCGGTTTCGTATTCCACGTGAGCGGTCGAGATGGTGATGCCGCGCTCGCGCTCTTCAGGAGCCTTGTCGATGTTCGCGAAATCGACCGGAGCGCCCAGAACCTTGGTGATAGCAGCCGTCAGCGTGGTCTTGCCGTGGTCGACGTGACCGATGGTGCCGATGTTGCAGTGCGGCTTGGTCCGCTCAAATTTTGCCTTAGCCATTTGTCAAAACCTCTATTTTCTCAAAATTCGATCATTGCGGGAGATCGGCGCCCGCTGAATCAGGCGCCGCCCCTAGACGGTCGCTCGCCGTTAGGCAAGCTTCTCCTTGACTTCGGCCGCCACATTGGCGGGCACTTCGTCATAATGCGAGAACTGCATCGTGTACTGGGCGCGGCCCTGGGTGAACGAACGCAGTTCATTGACGTAGCCGAACATGTTGGCCAGCGGCACGAAAGCCTCGACCACCTGGGCATTACCGCGGCTGTCGGTGCCCTGGATCTGGCCACGACGGGAATTCAGGTCGCCGATAACGTCGCCCATGAATTCTTCCGGCGTCACCACTTCCACCTTCATCACCGGTTCGAGCAGCTTGATGCCTGCCCGTTCGGCAACTTCACGCATCGCACCGCGGCCGGCGATTTCGAACGCGATCGTCGACGAGTCGACGTCGTGATACGCACCGTCATACAGGCGAATTTCGAAGTCGATGATCGGGAAGCCGATGAGGTAGCCGCTGGCTGCCTGTTCGCGCATGCCCTTTTCGATCGACGGAATATATTCGCGCGGAATGTTGCCGCCCTTGATCTCGTCGATGAAGGTGATGCCCGCACCGCGCTCGCCCGGAGCGACCTTGACCTTCACGCGACCGAACTGGCCGGTACCGCCCGACTGCTTCTTGTGGGTGAAGTCCACGTCCACCGGCTTCGACAGCGATTCGCGGTAGGCCACCTGCGGCGCACCGACATTGGCTTCCACCTTGAATTCGCGACGCATGCGGTCGACCAGGATTTCGAGGTGGAGTTCGCCCATCCCCTTGATGATGGTCTGGCCCGATTCGTGATCGGTCGAAACGCGGAACGAGGGATCCTCGGCAGCCAGACGATTGAGCGCGATGCCCATCTTTTCCTGGTCGGCCTTGGTCTTCGGTTCCACCGACAGTTCGATAACCGGCTCGGGAAATTCCATACGCTCGAGGATGATCGGCGCGTTCTTGGCGCACAGCGTATCGCCCGTGGTGGTTTCCTTCAGACCGGCCAGCGCAACGATGTCGCCTGCGAAGGCTTCGTCGATGTCCTCACGGTTGTTGGAGTGCATCAGCAGCATACGGCCGATCTTCTCGTCCTTCTCCTTCACGGAGTTGAGGTACGAACCCTTGCTCAGCTTGCCCGAGTAGATGCGGGCGAAGGTGAGCGAGCCCACGAACGGGTCGTTCATGATCTTGAACGCCAGCGCGCTGAACGGAGCTTCGTCGCTCGAGGGACGGCTGTCTTCCTCGTCCGTGCCGGGCTTCACGCCCTTGATGGCCGGAACGTCGATCGGGCTCGGCAGGTAGTCGACAACGGCGTCGAGCAGGGCCTGCACGCCCTTGTTCTTGAAGGAGGAGCCGCACAGCACGGGCACGAAGGCGTGCTCCAGCGTGCCCTTGCGGATCAGCGCCTTGAGCTGGGCCACATCGGGCTCGGTGCCTTCGAGATAGGCTTCGGTCGCCGCATCGTCCTGCTCAACGGCGAGCTCGACCAGCTTTTCGCGATATTCGGCAGCCTTGTCGGCCATGTCGGCCGGGATTTCTTCATAGAAGAATTCGGCGCCCAGGCTCTCATCCTTCCAGATGATCGCGCGGTTGTTCACCAGGTCCACCAGGCCCTTGAAGCCGCCTTCCGCGCCGATCGGCAGATAGAGCACCAGCGGAACCGCGCCGAGGCGGTCGATGATGGTCTGCACGCAGTAATAGAAATCCGCGCCGGTGCGATCGAGCTTGTTGATGTAGCACATGCGGGGAACGCCGTACTTTTCAGCCTGACGCCACACGGTTTCCGACTGCGGCTCCACGCCGGCAACGCCGTCAAACGCGGCGACCGCGCCGTCGAGCACGCGCAGCGAACGTTCGACTTCAATGGTGAAGTCCACGTGGCCCGGGGTGTCGATGATGTTCAGGCGGTGTTCGGGGCCATTGCCCTCTTCGGCCTTCCAGAAGCAGGTCGTCGCGGCGGACGTGATGGTGATGCCGCGTTCCTGTTCCTGCTCCATCCAGTCCATGGTGGCGGCGCCATCGTGCACTTCGCCGATCTTGTAGGACTTGCCGGTATAATAGAGAATCCGCTCGGTAGTCGTGGTCTTGCCGGCGTCGATATGCGCCATGATACCGAAATTGCGGTAGCGTTCGATCGGATGGCTGCGTGCCATGGTGGTTTCCTTAAGGCCTTTCGGAGGTCAGGCCGGCCAATGCCGGCCCTCGCCCCATATAGTAACGATTGTGACCGGCAAAAGACACGCCCGATGCGCGCCCTCCCCCGGCCAGCCGCTTACCAGCGGTAGTGGCTGAACGCGCGGTTGGCGTCGGCCATGCGGTGAGTATCTTCCCGCTTCTTGACCGCGTTGCCGCGATTGTTCGCCGCATCCATCAGCTCACCCGAAAGGCGGGCGGCCATGGTGGTTTCCGCACGGCCGCGAGCAGCCGTGATCAGCCAGCGGATCGCCAGGGCCTGGGCGCGCTCGGGGCGCACTTCCACGGGAACCTGATAGGTCGCACCACCAACGCGGCGCGAACGCACTTCGATGGCCGGCTTCACATTGTTCAGCGCATCATGGAACACCTGGACCGGATCGCCCTTGGCGCGCGCCTCGACGGTTTCGAGCGCACCATAGACGATCTTTTCGGCGGCAGACTTCTTGCCGTCATACATCAGGTTGTTCATGAACTTCGAGAGAACCTGATCACCAAACTTGGGATCGGGCAGGATTTCCCGCTTCTCGGGACGACGACGACGTGACATCGGATATTCTCCTGTCAGGCCCTTTTCCAAACCGCCATCCCAGCAAAAACCGGGATCTCAATGCGGCCTGGCGGACCTTCAAAAACTCAACAAACGTTCTGCCTTGGGGAGCGAGATCCCCGATAAGATCGCTGATGGCGATCTTTCGAGGATGACGTTCACCCCGTGAACGTCACTTCGGACGCTTGGCGCCGTACTTCGAACGGGACTGCTTGCGGTCCTTCACGCCCTGCGTATCGAGCACGCCGCGCAGCACGTGATAGCGCACGCCGGGAAGGTCGCGCACACGGCCGCCGCGGATCAGCACAACCGAGTGTTCCTGCAGGTTGTGGCCTTCGCCGGGGATGTAGGAAATGACTTCGCGCTGGTTGGTCAGACGGACCTTGGCAACCTTGCGGAGAGCCGAGTTCGGCTTCTTCGGGGTCGTGGTGTAGACGCGAGTGCAAACGCCGCGCTTCTGCGGGTTCTGCTCCATCGCAGGCACCTTGCTCTTGGCCTTCTGCGGCACGCGGCCCTTACGGACCAGCTGGTTGATCGTAGGCATTAAATCTCTTCACCTTAGTTTCTGATCCATCCGGGCGGAAAACCGGTTCCCACTTTTCCCGACGAGTCAGGGCTTGTCCTGACCGCCCATGGAAAAACGGTTGCCACCTTCCCCAAGCGGGATCAGGGCTTGTCGACTATACGACCGGGTGAAGAGTGAAGGATGGCGCCCTCCCGTCATTCCCGCGAAAGCGGGAACCCAGAGCCTCGCAAAGAGGCCCCGAAGAAGCACCAGCCGAAACGCTCCACCAGGCCACAAGGCCGGGTTACTTTGCCGGCTGCCCTACCCCGTGAGTTCCCGCGAAGGCAGGAACCCCAAGGCGCAAAACAACACCGCCAATGTTCAGCTCGTAATGCCCGGCACAGGGAATCCCTGCCCGAACTTGCGCGGGCCATTAGGGGAAAGGGGGGAGGAGGTCAAGCGGTGTGGAGGGAGCGCCGCACCCACTTTTCGGACGATTGACGCTATCTAGGCCGCTTCCGAACGCCAAAGATCATTAATAAAATCGTTGATTAGAGATACACCTTTTCGGCTTCAAAATATTAATACTAGACAGAAAATTTCATTATGACATTGTCAAAAATATCTTCTATAAAGTCTATAACTTTAGACTTATTAATTTTAACTCCTGATGGATGAGCGCAGGAATTCCGTGTACCTAGCTTCTGATCTAAAATCTTCCGGACGTCATTCGAAATAATGCCTGCGGCGCGACATAGCTCGATGAACTTCGTTTCCTTGATCTCCGTGAAATCATCGCGCTGGCAGACGGAGCTAATTTTAACACCCTTATCTTTGGATAGAGCCAAGTTGAAATCAGCCAACTTGTGCGCGAGGATGTAGGCGAAGAGGTGATCCATCGCCAATATCCACGTCATGACAATCGCCGCACGATTTGCCCCAATCTCGAAACAATCAATGGCCTCTTTCAGGAACTCCTTGTCGGCTCCCGCAGGTATCTTATGTTCCAGACCACGAAGAGTCGCGCTAGTCTGAGCCGTCACCGTTTCAGCCCCAAGTTTCTTCGACAGAGCCTCCCGCATGTGCCGCTGAAGTTTATAGGTGCCCTTAGCCTTGATATATTTCGGAGGTTTAGCCTTTAATCCTTCCGACAAGCGCGCACTTACGTTCGCGGGCACCGTGAGATCACATGCCTCGAAGCAATCGGCAATTTGCTTGGGAGTCACCACCTCTTGGCCGAGTTCCACCGTTAGGAAATAGACAAATAGCTCGACTAGGCTGGTCTGGCTCTGGCTGGCTGCATCCTCGATCGAGTTATAGAAGCGATTGACTGCGTCATTCATTCAGCGATCTTCTTTTTCAACGTGTGATTAAAGTGATTGTCCCCCGCGATGGTGATGGGAAGATCGGTCGCCGAGCGAAAATCGATGTATCCGAGCTTGCTGCTTGTGTCGTAGAATGCCTGTGCAAACGCCTTCGGTATCTTGTCGCCCGTAGCCTTGAAGCAGGTATAAACTTGATCGGTATTTGGGCTTTCGATTTGCAACGCCTCCGTCAGAAACTTCAAGAAGATTAGAATCTTCTCTGCGTTGTTCTTCGGTGCAAATTGGCCGTAAAATATCCCGAGGCCTGAGGTGTCCAAATTTTTGTCGAGCTTGGGCGAATCCGCAAACACTCCGCTACCGCCCTCATCGCCATTCGACTTCTTCTTGGCAGCTATGCGGCGCTTAACCTTCTGTTTGGGGGCAGGCGAAGCCCCCTCATCACCATTTCCAGCAGTGGATGCCGCGGATGTCATGGCAGGAGCTGGTTGAACGAACTTAACTCCGTTCAAAAGTTGAACCTTGAAGTCAGCATATATTTCACGAACAAGTTCAGGATCACCTTCAATATCAATGACGCCCTGCGAAATGTTGATGTGTAGCTTGGTTATCATAAATTCCCTCGCTATTCGATCCCACGAATCACCTTAGATGGCAGTTAGTTCGCGTCGAAAAAATAAGGCCACGGGGGACTTCTTCAAGAGAAGGTCAATGCCTTTTTCTACGATGTCGCATGATGGCACGCGACATCTTTGGCCCAA
Organism: Sphingomonadales bacterium 63-6; assembly: GCA_001898545.1. Taxonomy (GTDB): domain Bacteria; phylum Pseudomonadota; class Alphaproteobacteria; order Sphingomonadales; family Sphingomonadaceae; genus Andeanibacterium. Next base: position 9,606 of record MKUB01000205.1, read on the forward strand.
GTACAATGTCACGTCTTACGTAGGTCGCGTCAAAAACCGCTAGACCAGCCACCGGCTCATATCCCGCGACCGCTCCCCCCACCCCCACACACCATTTTCCTACGCGCCCCTTTTCTGCAATCTGGGGCGGGTTATGGTCTCTATCCCCTCGCATGGCATTACCCGCATATCCCCCTGTCCGTGCGAGGATCGGATGCGGGTCCGGCTGGCTTCCCTACTTTGCGCGAAACCCAGCGGGGCCCCCGCCTGCGCGGGGGTGACGAAGGTGGGGGATTGCGTTGCGGGGGATGGAGGGAAACCTGCTCTGCGGCAGAGGTCCGGCCTGCACGAAAACGCAGAATGGAAGGTTACACCGGCCAGCGCGGGAAAGCCGGAAAAACGGCTTGAAACCGCGCCTCACGCGCATGTCACGCCGCGAACATCAGGGGCCATTTCGTGTAACGTAAAGGTGACACGCCTGCCCCGCCCTGCCGATGCGGCAAGGCAGTGCGGCAGCGCCGCTCTCCATCGTGGAAATTGCGGGGGCTCAGTCGCCCGGAGGCGGGGGTGGCGGGCCGCCGGGTCGGCCGCCCGGCCTGCCGGGACCAGCACCGGGGCCACGCTCGCCGACTTCCTCGGTCCGCACGTCCCAGATTTCGTCCTGTGTCAGCCAATTGTCGCTATTGCGGTCTGCCTTGGTAAAGCGCGCGCCCTGATAGGCCTGCAATTCGTCCAGCGAGACGCCGCCATCGTAATTGGTATTGGCTTCCAGCAGCATGGTGGGGCTGAAGGGCTTGAGCAGAAGCTCGAAGATTTCCTCGTCCCGGCCCTTGCCCAGTTCCACCGGCAGTTCTTCAGCCACAACAACGCCTTGCGCGGCGGCGGCGCGGGAATCGTCATTCAGCACGGCGGAGCCAAGCTCGCGCTGCCAGGCGGCAAATTCTTCCATGCTGATCTGCCGATTGCGATCCTTGTCGATCGCGGCGAAGCGACTGGCGATGGCCGCGCTGCGGCGCGCCTCTATCGCGGCGTTGAGTTCGGCCAGGGTAACGGTCCCATCGCCATTGGTATCGGCGGCGCGGAACATCTTTGCCACGGCGGCATCGTATTTCTCACGCGCAATCGGGCCGGGCAGGCGCGGCTTGATCCGGCTGCGGTCAATCAGCGAAGTGTCGCTGCCGCTGCCGTAATTGATCTCCTGTGCATAAAGGCTGGGCGCGGCGAGCAGCGCCAGCGTGATGCCCAAGCCTGCGAATTTGCTGCGCATAATGCCCATTCCTCCCGTTTATCCGCCTCGCCTCTGCCCCGGCGAGTGAATGCCGGATGAACCGGCCTTTATCTTGCCGGCCCTTATCTCCCGACGATGCCCAACAGCTCGATCGTGAAGAATAGGGTCGCCCCGCCGGGGATGGGTCCGCCGCCGCGCGGGCCATAGCCCAGATCGGCGGGCACCGCGATCTCGATAGTATCGCCCACGCCCATCTGCGGCACGGCCATCTGCCAGGCGGGGATCAGCCCGCGCAGGGGGAAGGTTGCGGGGCGGCCCGAGGCATAGGAACTGTCGAACTCCGTCCCATCGGTCAGCGTGCCGCGATAATGCAGGCGCACCACATCGCGCACGGTGGGGTGCTCGCCAGAGCCATCGCCCTTCACCCGGCGCCACATCAGGCCGCCTTCCATCCAGCTCCACCCGTCCTCCGCCTTGAGCGCGGCGAGCGCGGCCTGCTGCTGGTTGAGCCAGGCAGCGTCCTGCTTCAGCCCGGTGCCCTGCGGCTCATCCTCCGCACGGGCGACATTGAAGAGCAGCACGGGAATGGCCGTGGCGGCAAGCAGCGCAAAGGGAGCGTAGCGAAGGAAGCGTTTCATGGGATATGTTACTCAAAATGGCCCTCAAGCAGCGAAGCGGTAGGGCGGAATGACAGCGCCCTCAAGCAGCGAAGCGGTAGGGCCGATCAAGACGTTAGGAAGTCTACTAGCTGGCGCACTTTCTTCTGGCGCCATTGCGGGCGGGGAGCGACGAGCCAATAGGCGCGGTGGCCCGGTTCCGGCCCTTGCAGCGCCTTCAGCCGGCCATCGGCCAGCGCCTCTTCCACCAGCAGCAGCGGCAGCATGGCCTTGCCCAGCCCTGCCCGCGCGCTGGCCAGCGCCTGCGCCGCATTGCCGACCTGCAGCACTGCCTCCGCCCCATCGGGCAGGGGAGCGCCGGGCCAGGCGATCCAATCGTCCGGGGCGCCATCGGCGGCGACCACCACCCGCATGGCGGGGGCAAGCTGGAGCCCTTCCAGATCGCCCGGACCTTCCGCCAGGCGGATCGCGATATCGAGATTGGCCTCGGTGAAGTCCACTTCCTCCCCCGCGATCAGCTGATAGCGGATCTCCGGGTTCTCCTTGCGGAAGGCGGCGAGGCGCGGGGCAAGCCAGCTGGCCCAGAATTCATGCGGGGCGGCAATGGCATAGGAATAGCTGGACTGCCCGGCCTGCATGGCCTGCACGCTCTCCTCGAAGCGGAGGAAGCCTTCGCGCAGAGTGTCGAGCCCGGCCACGGCCTCGTCCGTCAGCTCCAGCCCCTTGGAGGTGCGGCGAAACAGGACGACGCCCAGCACATCCTCCAGCGCGCGAATCTGCTGGCCGACCGCGGCGGGAGTCACCGCCAGCTCGTCCGCAGCGCGGGTGAAGGACAGGTGCCGCGCGGCGGCATCGAACACGCGCAGGGCGTTAAGGGGCAGATGCGTGCGCTTCATGGTGACAGGGGATTTAGGCGCGCATCGCCCGCTGGGCAACCAAGCATGGCTTCATGCGGGAAAAGCTCCGTCAACCTGCAGTCAATCAGCCGTTGCCGGTGCGGCGAGCGGGAAGAAGGGGATTGCAACTTCGAACAATTCGCCTTCCCGCTCCCCATCCAGGCGGCGGAAAGTGTAATAGCCTTCCATGCTGCCATGCGGCGTGGTGAGCGGGCAGCCGGAGACATAATCATGGCTCTTGCCCGGGGCGAGCACAGGCGTTTCGCCGACCACCCCATCGCCATCCACGATATTCACCAGCCCGCGCCCGTCGGTGATGCGCCAATGGCGGCTGAGCAGCTGCACAGTCTCATCCGAGCCGTTCTCGATCCGGATGTGATAAACCCAGAACCACTTGCCCACGTCCACGCGGGACTGATCGGGCATGAAGTTCACTGCCACCCGAATGGTGATGCCCTGCGTAATCGCGGCGTGCTGGAACAGTTCCTTCATGAGTCGGGACGGTAGCCAAATTTGGTGACAGGTCCAAGGGGTGGTATGGGGCCGCATGGGACGGCTGACCGCATTGGCCCCGGCATTCGTCGCCCTGGCGCTGCTGGTTCCCGGGCCCGCTGCCCATGCCCATCCCGGCGGGCTGGACGCCAATGGCTGCCATACCAACCGCAAGACCGGCGAATATCACTGCCACCGCGCGGCAGCATCGCCGCCGCCCAAAGCCCCGCCCTCCTCCCGGTCGAACGGAGCGGGCGGCACCTATTACGCCAATTGCGCCCAAGCACGCGCTGCCGGAGCCGCACCGTTGCGGCGCGGCGATCCCGGCTATCGCGCGGGGCTCGACCGTGACGATGACGGTATCGCCTGCGAATAGAACTAGCCCCCTCGCTTAAGTATTGCGAACGATTCTCATTAGCGATAAACGAGTCGCAGATGACCGGCGAACCGATGGGAGTTTTCGCGATGAACCAAGGCCCTTCAGCCGACCTGCTGCCCCTGCCACTTCCCGCCGAACGGACCGGGCGCATGGTGCTCGTAGCCATGCGGCGCATGGCCGCCCACGGGATACGCGATGCCCATGCCGCCTGGCTGATGCTGGATTTGTTCGGCGCGCGTTTCCGCCGCCCGCTGGTGCTGCTGCGTGCCTTCATGCTGGAATTCGCGCAGGCCTCCCACCGCCCGATCCGTATCGCGCCCTGCTGTTCGTTGCGGATGACACGCGATGAAGGCCTGCTGATCGATGCCCTGATCCTGGCCTGCGATCACCCCGGTCTGGCGGAGGATGCTCTGGTCCGGCTTTCCGGCAATCCCTGCATTTTCGAACCTCTCTCGGCGGCGGCGGTGTTCAGCCGCGCCATCGGAGAGTTGGAGCCTGCGCGCGCTTACCAGCCACCATCCTCGCTCGCATCCGGCGCATAATCATAGGCCTGATGATCGGCGCCCCAATCCGCATCGGAATGGCCGCTGGCGGAACGGGCTGCCTCCCTCGCTTCGAGATCAGCCATCTCACGCTGCATCTTCAGTGCCTCGTGCTGCATGGCGGGCATCTGCTTCACCACGGCGCCCATGGTCTGCGCCTGGACCAGCCCTTCGTTGAAGGGACGCTGACCCAGCACGGAAGCGACATATTCGGCAAAGGCGATGTCGGTCATGTCGGCGGTGGCTTTGGCGGAGGCGCCGTCCATTGCATTCCGCTTGCAACTGGTGGTCACGTTGATGCCATTGTCCCCCACCGGATCGAACTTTGCGCGGCAATCGAGCGCGGCAAAGCTGCCCTTCGCTTCATAGCGCACCACATCTTCCGATGGCGAAGTCACCAACACGTCGAGCTTGCCGAAAGGCTCCTGCCCCCGCCGCAAATCGGCCGCGCCCAGCAGCTTGCGTGCATCGCCCATGCTCATCGCATAGGCAGCATCCCCGCCGCCCGCCCGGAACGGAACGAAATAGACGCCCGCCGCCGCAGCACCGACCAGGATAATACCGAAAACCCATTCACGCATTGAGAGTCCCCACTCCGAATGCGGAAAGGCTACCGCTATCTGGCAAATTTCAGGTTAATCCGCCGGGTTCGCACTCTCGCAAGCCCGGCGGCGCAAGGTCCAGCGATCAGACGCCAGCGCGATCGAATGCCTGGGCCAGATCCTCGATCACATCGTCGGCATCTTCCAGCCCGACATTGAGGCGCAGCATCCCCTCGCCCACGCCCGCTTCGGCGCGACCCTCCGGGCCCATATTGTGATGGGTGGTAGTGGCCGGATGGCACATCAGGCTCTTGGAATCGCCGATATTGTTGGAAATATCGACCAGTTCCAGCCCGTTGAGAACGGCCATCGCCTGTTCGCGTCCGCCATCGACGAAGAAGGAGAAGATCGGCCCCGCCGCGCTCATCTGGCTCATGCACAGATCGTGCTGCGGGTGGCTGGGCAGGCCCGGATGCAGCACACGGCTGACCCGGCTTTCCACATAGCGAGCCACTTTCAGCGCATTCTCGCTCTGCCGCGCAGCGCGCAGTTCCAGCGTTTCCAGCCCCTTGAGCACTACCCAGGCGTTGAACGGGGCCAGGATCGGCCCGGTATTGCGCTGGAAGGGCATCAGCTTGTCCTGAATCCATTCCTCGCTGGCGCAAAGCGCACCGGCGAGCACGCGGCCCTGCCCGTCCATCAGCTTGGTGGCGGAATAGGCAACCACATCGGCGCCATATTCCATCGGGCGCTGCAAAGCCGGAGTGGCGAAGGCATTGTCCACCACGGTGACGATGCCATGCGCGCGGGCGATGGCGCAAACGGCGCGCATATCCACCACATCCATCGTCGGGTTGGCCGGCGTTTCGAAGAAGAACACCTTAGTATTGGGGCGCACGGCCTTTTCCCACGCGTCATTATCGCGCGCATCCACGATCGTGCCCTCGATCCCGAAGCGCGGCAGCAGATTGTCCACGATCCAGCGGCACGAACCGAAAGCGGCCCGGCCGGCCACGATGTGGTCGCCCGCAGAAAGCTGGCACAGCAGCGCCGCCGTCATGGCAGCCATGCCGGTTGCCTGCACGCGGCATGCCTCGGCCCCTTCCAGCATGGCGATACGTTCTTCCAGCATCGCGGTGGTGGGGTTCTGCATGCGGGAATAGACCATGCCTTCCTGCTCGCCCGCGAAGCGCGCGGCGACAGTTTCGGCCGTGTCGTAAGTATAGCCCGAAGTGAGGAACAGCGCCTCGCTCGTCTCGCCCTGCTCGCTGCGCCAAGTGCCCGCGCGCACCGCGCGAGTGGCGGGACGCCATTTGGAAGTGATCGAGCGGTCGGTTCCGGTAGTATTCTTCATGGCGGCGCGTTTAGGACCGGCAGGGCGACTGGGCAAGCAAGCTTTGGTTCGCCAGTGCAAAGCCGCGAATAGCAGATTGCTCCCGCCAATGGCTCTGCTATCCAGCGCGGCGATGATGACCCCGCCTCAGGCAAATGTTCGCGACCCGCTCGGCTGGTGCGCGATTATCACTCTCGCATTTGCGGCCCTCGTCTTCTGGCGGCTGGGAACGCCTTCACGCATCTATTTCGACGAGGTGCATTATGTGCCCGCAGCGCGCATCCTGGCCACTTTCGATCACATTACCAATCGCGAACATCCGCTGCTGGGCAAGGAACTGATCGCGCTGGGCATCGCCCTGTTCGGGGACCATCCCTGGTCCTGGCGCGTCCTGCCCGCCATTGCCGGGATCGCCACCCTGTTCGCCTTCATGCGCGGCATGTGGTTCGCCTCGCTCTCGCGCTTCGCCACTATCGCCAGCGGCATCCTGCTTTCCACGGGCTTCATCCTGTTCATCCAGTCGCGCATCGCGATGCTGGACATCTTCATGGTGGCCTTCGCCATCCTCGCCCTGTGGATGGTGGCGGGCGCCGCGCGAATGCCCGGCCAGGCGCGCTGGCGGCTGATCCTGGCGGGCATCTTCATGGGGCTGGCGCTGGGCAGCAAATGGAACGCGGCGCCGGTGCTGATGGTGCCGGGCCTCGCCTTCCTTATTATCCGCCTGAAAGAGGCAGGCCCCCGCTTCCTGACGGCCACCAATGTCGGGCCGATCCGCGGGATTTCCCTGATCGAGGCGGGCCTGTGGCTGGGTGTGCTGCCGGTGCTGGTCTATCTCGCCACGTTCTGGCCGGTGTTCTTCTACGCCAAGAACCCGCTGACCATCGGCGGATATTGGGAATACCACCAGAAGATGTGGGAACTGCAGCAGCAGACCATCAAACCGCATCCTTACATGAGCCGCTGGTATCATTGGGTGATCGACTGGCGGGCTATCTGGTATCTCTATGACAAGGTGGATGGCGCCCAGCGCGGCGTGGTGATGCTGGGCAACCCCTTCTCCATGATCGCCGGGCTGTTTGCCGTGGCGTGGTGCGCCTATGCCGGTGTGGTGCGCAAGAATGTCGCCGCCCTCTCCATGGCGGTGCTCTATGGCGTCACTCTGGGCATGTGGATCATCGCGCCCAAGCCGATCCAGTTCTATTACCACTATTTCCTGCCCAGCTGCTTCCTGCTGGGGGCCTTGGCCGTAGCGCTGGACGATCTGTGGAAGGCGGGCTGGAAGAAAACCGCCTTGGCAGGGCTGGCCCTCGCCGTGGCGGTTTTCATGGTGTTCTACCCGATCATCTCCTCCGCCAAGCTCTCCGGCCCCTATTCCTATGAATATTGGATGTGGCTGAAGAGCTGGCGATAGGCGCTGGTCTCAGGAAAGAGCCGGGCGGGACTTCGGCCCGGCGAGATACCAGACGATCAGGCCCAGCAGCGGGAAGATGATGATAGCCGCCGACCAGCCGAGCTTGGCCACGCCGGACGCGGAACTCTGCAGGACGTTGAGGATCGCCCAGATGTCGAGAAGCAGGATCGCGATGCCGATAACATAAGACATTGTAGGGCCTCCGTTGCTTACGGCGCTGTCATGCAGCGACATGAAATCAACGGCTTGGCGTACTCAGGCGTTCCCCGGCCCATCGGGCGAGCCCAACGGTTCGCCGCCCATGCTGTCCCTGCTTACTTGAAGCGGCCCCATACGAAGCGGCTGGACAGGGCGTAATTCCACACCGAGCCCACCAGAATGCCCACAATCGCGGCGGGATAGGCATGGAAGCCCGATCGCACCAGCACGGCGGCCACACCGATATTGGCCAGCATCCCCACCGAACAGGTCAGTGCAAAACGCAGCCAGCCGCGCAGCAATGGGCCAACGCCCGCAAGGCGCTTGTCGGCATAGGTCAGCGAATTGTTCAGCACGAAGTTGAACGTCATGGCCACGATGGATGCCACCGTCTGCCCCACGTCGAATTCGGTGATCCAGCGCCCGAAAACGAAACCATCCCTCCCCGCGAAATGCAGGAAAGTGGCCAGCACGGCCATATGCACCACCACGCCCGCCGCGCCGATTGTGCCGAACAGGGCAAAGCGGGTGGGGATGATGCGGCCCAGCCATTTGTCGTAGAGACCAACGAGAAATTCGAACACTACGGTGCGGTCCAGCTTGCTTTCGCCCTCGGCACGGGCGGCGAAGGAGAGAGGAAATTCCTTGATCCGCAGCGGACGATCCACCGTGGCGAGGATGTCCAGCAGGATCTTGAAGCCCACGCCCGACAGGCGATTGGCATCCGTGCGCAGAGTTTCCGCGCGCAACATGAAGTAACCGCTCATCGGGTCGGTCAGTTCCACGCCGGTCACCCGGCGGGCCAGACGGTTGGCGAAGCCGGAGGCCTTCACGCGGTCCGGCCGGTTCCACGCCTCGGTGCTGGCGCCTTCACAGAAGCGGGAGGCATAGGCGAGGTCATATTCCCCGCTCTCCACTGCTTCCAGCATGCCGGGCAGCAGAGCGGGATCGTGCTGATGGTCGGCATCCATCACCGCCACAATCGGGGCGGCGGTGGAGCACATGCCTTCGATGGCAGCGCTGGCCAGCCCGCGCCTGCCGAAACGCTCGATCACGCGGATGCGCGGATCTTCCAGCGAGATGGCACGCGCTTCATCGGCCGTGCCGTCGGGACTGTGATCGTCAACGATCACCGCTTCCCATTCGATCCCCTGCAACGCGGCATCCAGACGCACGACCAGGGGGCGCAGATTCTTGCGCTCATTATAGGTCGGCAGAATGACAGCGAGGCGCAGGGTCATGCAGGCAGGCTCAGAGCCGTTCCAGCACGGCCGCGCCGATTTCGGCGGTGCTTGCAGTGCCGCCCAGATCCGCGCCCTTGACCCCATCGGCCAGCGCCTTGGCCACGGCGGCCTCCACACGCACAGCCTCGGCTTCCAGGCCCAGCGAGTGCCGCAGCAGCATGGCGAGGGACAGGATCATGGCCATGGGGTTGGCCTTGCCCTGCCCGGCAATATCGGGCGCGCTGCCGTGGATCGGCTCATAGAGCCCCTTGGTGCCATAGGCCGTCTGCTTCTCGCCCAGCGAGGCGCTGGCGAGCAGGCCGATGGAACCCACGCACATGCTGGCCTGATCGGAAAGAATATCGCCGAACAGATTGCCGGTGACGATCACGTCGAACTGGCCGGGGTTGCGCACCAGCTGCATCGCGGCATTGTCCACATACATGTGGCTCAGCTCCACATCGGGATATTGCTTGGCCACCTGGATCACCACATCGCGCCACAGCTGGCTGGTTTCCAGCACATTGGCCTTGTCCACGCTGCACAGCTTGCCCTTGCGGCCCTGCGCCGCGCGGAAACCGACATGGGCAATCCGTTCCACCTCATCCTCGGCATAGGACATGAAATCGAAGCCCTGACGGCGCCCGTCATGCAGGGTGCGCATGCCCTTCTCGCCGAAATAGACGTCGCCATTCAGCTCGCGCACGATCAGCAGATCGATCTGGCGCGCCACTTCGGGGCGCAGGGCGGACATGTCCTCAAGGCCGGGGAACAGGGTGGCCGGGCGTAGATTGGCAAACAGGGTCAGCGCCTGACGCAGGCCCAGGATTGCCTGTTCAGGGCGCAGATGGCGCTCCAGATTGTCGCAGGAAGGATCGCCCACCGCGCCGAACAGCACCGCATCGGCGGCCTTGGCCATTTCCAGCGTTTCCGGCGGCAGCGGATGGCCGTGCTTCTTGTAGCCGACCCCGCCCACATCGCCATGCAGCAGTTCCACGCCCGGCAGCGCCAGTGCATCGAGCACGGCCAGTGCCTGCTCCATGATTTCCGGACCGATGCCGTCACCGGCGAGAACTGCAATCTTCATTTTTCAATTCGCCCTAGTCTGTCCCGCAGAATCGCGCGCGCCGCCATAACATCGCCGCGCCTGTCGGCAAGCAGGTAGCGTTCGATGGGGGCGGAAAGTGAATCCAGCGCCGCCAGCGCCTCGGCCATTGTCCCGGTCATGGGCGGCCCGCCGCCGCCATAACCCAGCTCGCGCAGCACCAGCGCCTCATAGGCGGCCATTGCCCCCGCCCAGCCGCGCGCCGAAGGAGCGTGGCAGATCGCATCGAGCAATCCGCCCAGCGCCTCATAGAGCGAGGGATAGGCCTGCCGCTCCGGCAAGGCGGAGGCCGTCAGCGCGCAGGCCCACTGGATCGCGGCGGCGGGCAGAGGCTCCGAAAGCCAGGGCCCGCGGCTCTGCACCAGTTCCAGCCGGGCAAAGGGCAATTGCGTTTCGGACTTCCAACGCAATTCCATGTCCAGCACATTGCCGGGGATCATCACCGGCCGCAGCGTGCGCCCCCTGCCCCCGGCGACATAGCCTGCCACCAGACCATGCTCGGCTGTGAGCAGCCGCGCGATCACCGCCGTTTCGCCATGCGGACGGGCTGCGCAGAGGATCGCCTGGGCACGGATTTGCATGGCGCCTGTCTAGGCAGACTGGAGGCCGCATACAAATCTTTCGCAATTGGACAGTTTGTCCTGTCGGAATAAGGTGCGTAAGCGTGTATGGCGCGCGCATGGACAATAATATCGGCCCCGAAAGCAAGGCCGCCGAAGACGGCGCCCTGCAAACCGCTCGCTCAGCCAAGGATGACAAGTTCAACTGGATTCTGCGGTGCGGCTGGAAAGGCATCTGCCCGCGCTGCGGCGAAGGACACATGTTCAAATCCTGGCTGAAGCTGACCGACAAATGCGAGGTCTGCGGGCTGGATTATCGCTTCGCCGCGCCGGATGACGGCCCGGCCTTCTTCTCCCAATGTATCGTCGCCTTCCCGCTGCTGTTCGTGGTGGTCTGGCTGGAAGTGGCCTATCACCCGCCCTTCTGGGTGCATCTGATCTTTTCCGTACCGCTGATGCTGGCCGGCTGCATCCTGCCCCTGCGCCCGATCAAGGGGTGGCTGGTGGCCTCCCAATATGTGAACAAGGCACAGGAAGCGGGCACGGAAGGCCTCTGGGCTAAGCTCCATGGGCCTAAGGACGAAGCCGTAGGCGACAAGATCGACTGAGCGCCTTCCGCTCCGGTGCTACTGCCGCGAAAGCGCATCCACGCAATCGTCGCAGGGCGGGTTTTCGCTTTTCGCAGCAGTGACGAGCGGATTTTCCCCGCGGCCCATGGTCCAGTTCTTGTTGAACCGTACACGCGGATTGGGGGCGCACCAGACCTCGCCCGTGGCGTCGATCGCGGTGACCCATATGAGATTATGCTCCTGCCCGTAATCGATCACGGCGAAGGCATAGCCATCGCCCTTGCCAAGAACGTGGAGCGGAATTGCAGGATTGAGCTGGGTAAACATGCGGCATCCTTTCGCATGTAAAACCCTCAGACGCGGGAGAGCGTTCCCCCGCCTGCCGCACGCACGAGGCGGCTCATTTGGTGAGCTTGGCCTCCAGAGCGGCAACGCGCGCCGCCAGTTTCTCGTTCTCTTCGCGGGCCTTGGCGGCCATTGTTTTCACCGCGTCGAATTCCTCGCGCGAGACGAAGTCGAAGCCGCCCATTGCGCCCTTCACCCGTTCACGGGCGGCGTCGCGCGCCTCGCGGGTCATGCCCGCAAAGGTGCCGGCGGCGCTGTTCATCAGCTTGACGAAGTCGGAGACCATAGGATTATCGCTTTGCATGGCGCCTATTTGGTCCTGTGCGAAGCGGTGCGCAAGATCAGAGTTCGATCCGCTGCACCGCGCCTGAATAATCCCTGCCATCCGCATGGGGGTTCAGTTCCAGCAGCTGGTAATTCAGCAGGCTGGCAAAGCATACCCAAGCCAGATAAGGCAGCAGCAGCGCCCCGGCCTGCCAGCGCACACGCCAGAACAGCACCAGCGTGAGCAGCACCGCCACGTCGATCACGCCCAGCAGATACAGTGCCCAGCGCAGTTCATGCAGGCCGAAGAACACCGGCGACCATGCGAGATTGAGTGCGAACTGGATGACGAACATCACCAGCGCAATCACCCGCCCCCTCGCGCCCCAGGCCGAGGCGACAAGTGCGGCGGCCAGGCCCATCATGACATAGAGCAGGCTCCAGACGATGCCGAAGGTCACGGGTGGCGGATAGGTCGCGGGTTTTTCCAGAGCGGCGAACCACGGGTTCTCCGCCCCCGAACCGGAAGCGGCACCCGAAAGAAAACCCAGCAGTAGAACCACGGGTACGAGGAACAGCGCCCAGCGAAAGAAACTAGCCCTCAACTGCGCGCGCGAGGCAAGTACGGTCATGCCAACTCCGAACGATTCGTCCGGGCGGATATTGGCGATACCCAGGCCAAGGGGCAATCACATGCGTTGGATCAGTGTCAAAGCGGGGCGAAGCGCGGAAAAATCCCTGACCCAACAGGTCTTTGCGCCGAGCCCGCTCAGCCCCGCTGGGCCGAGATCAGGAATTCGACATTGCCTTCCGGCCCGGTAATCGGGCTTTCGACAATGCCATCGATGCGCCAGCCCTCGCCCTCCAGCCATTCGCGCACTTCGTCGCATACCCGCTGATGCAGGGCCGGGTCGCGCACCACGCCGCCCTTGCCGACCTCGCCCTTGCCCACTTCGAATTGCGGCTTGATCAGCGCCACGAGACGGCATTGCGGCGCGGCCAGCTTCAGCGGCACTTCCAGAACCTTGCGCAGGGAAATGAAGCTGGCGTCGCACACCACCCAATTGCAGGGCGCATCGATCTGCTCCGGGGTGAGAATGCGCGCGCTCGTCTGTTCCAGCACGGTTACGCGCGGATCCTGCCGCAATTTCCAGGCGAGCTGGTTTGTGCCCGAATCGACCGCGAAAACCCGCTCCGCCCCTTTGCTGAGCAGCACGTCGGTAAAACCGCCGGTGGAGCTGCCGATATCCATCGCCACCGCGCCAGCCGGATCGAGCGCGAAATGGTCGATGGCATGGGCCAGCTTGATCCCGCCCCGGCTGACCCAGGGGTGATCGCGCCCGCGCACGCTGATTTCGGCATCTTCCGCCACTTGCTGCCCGGGCTTTGAAAGCTTGGTCTCGCCCAGATAGACAAGGCCCGCCATCACCAGCGCCTGCGCCCTCGCGCGGCTCTCCGCCAGTCCTCGCGCCACCAGCAATTGGTCGATACGTTGTTTTCCCGCCATGAGCGCAGCCGATAGCGTCCCACGCCCGCTTGAGCCAGAGCCGCCTTTGAGCCAAGGATGCAGCGATGAAACTTCGCCTTTCCGCAACCCTTCTTACGGCAGTCGCTCTGGCGGCCTGCGTTCCCGCGGCCCAGCACCCTGCCCCGACGCCTGCGCCAGCGCCGGTTCCGACTCGCGCGCCCCCGCCGACGCCCGCCCCGGCTCCACTGCCTGCGCCTCAAACGGTCCATGAAAACTGGATGGATGCGCCCCGAAGCCCCGGCAACTGGTTCTACAAAAAAGTCGGCGCAATCAGCCTTGCCGCCTATGGTGCGAGCGACACGAATTTCGGCTTCGTCATGCGCTGCGATCCGGCCACGCGCACAATTTCCATCGGACGGGTCAGCGCCCAGACCCAGCCACGCCCCATGCGCATCCGCACCGAAACGAGCGACCGGCTGCTCACAGCCCAGCCGCGCCAGGGGTCGATAGAGACGCTGCTGGCCACCGATCTTTCCGCCAGCGACTCGCTGCTGGACGCTATGGCCATCAGCAAGGGCCGCTTCGCCGTGGAAACCGCCGGAGAACCGACACTCTATGTGCCGAGCTGGCCTGAAGTGACCCGCATTATCGAAGATTGCCGCTAGGGCTTCGCCGGGCTTCGGCACGATAGGGTTCCCACAGGCAGGGAATCACCTTCTTTACCCGTAACTTCATACGTCCGTTCGAATCGGACCACACTATGAACCGTTTTGCTCAAGCGGCAGGCTGCGGCGCGATGGCAGCCCGCCCCTACAAACGCTCTAAATATCGCATTTCGAGTGCGTTGTTGCCCAATTGCCCTGAATTTTTAAATCGCAAGGCCACTCCTTGCCCCAATTCAGGAGTTACAAAATGTCCAAGACAATCAAGAATATGGTCGCTGGCAAGGCCCTGCTTGCCCTGGTTGCTCCCTTCGCCATGAGCGCTGCCTATGCGCAGGAAGCTCCGGCCCCGGAACCCGATGAAACGGCGACCCCGACCCCCGAGCCGACCGAAACCCCGGCCCCGGCCCCGACCGAAGATCCCACCACCGCGCCGAGCGAAGATCCCGGCAACTGACGCATTCCCGGATGGCGCACCTCGCTTCGCTGTCGCGAGGGGCGCCATCCGCCACCGCCCCCCGATGGTGGCCGCAACCGCCACGCCCGCTCCCCCGCAGGCATGGCGGTTTGCGTTGCGAGTCAAGTCAAGGAAAAGGCAGAAATCCGGCGCATTGGCGGCGATATGGAAAGGTCGCGATAGCCTACGCCCGAAGCGCTCAATTCTGACGGGGAAAAACATATTTGCAAGACTTGTGTTGCGCCGCATCATGACTCACATTGGTGGCAAGGCACGCGAGACCGCGGGCCCAGCCGCAGAAAAACGGCGACTTTGGCTCAACAGCGCGAAAGGAGGTGATCCGATGTCTCATGGTTCAGCAGGGAGGTCGGTTATTTTCCGCGCGGAGCATTATCGTTAAATCCAGCAGCAACGATAAAGGCTCCGTGAGCGGCACTTCCGGCCGCTGACCATGCGAAAACCCGCTCCCGGTCCGCCGGGGCGGGTTTTCACATATCTGGGCAAATGCTTGCGAAACTTCGCGCGCGCACCCGTTACAATGGCAACTTTACTCGCACTTGCACCGCCTGCGGATTTAGGTTTAACCGCCCCGATCAACCGGAGTTAAACCTTCCCATGGCCGATTTTCCTGCCGTCGAATTCAATCGCCTGCCTCATCCGGCCCCTGTCGGGCTGGCGGAACGTAACAGCGCCCTGGCCAATCCCGGCTTCGGCACCGTGTTTTCCGACCATATGGTATCGATTGACTGGACCGACGGACTGGGCTGGCACAATGCGAAGGTAGGCCCGCGTGAGCCGATCACGCTCGATCCGGCCGCCGCCGTGCTCCATTACGCGCAGGAAATCTTCGAAGGGCTGAAGGCCTATCGCCTGTCCGATGGCGGCACGGCCCTGTTCCGCCCCGATGCCAATGCGCGCCGCTTCAACGAGTCGGCCAAGCGCCTGGCCATGCCGGAAATCCCGGAAGAGACCTTCATCGGCGCCGTGCGCGAGCTGGTCGCCGCCGATGCGGATTGGTTCCCCAGCGTGGAAGGCGGCTCGCTCTATCTGCGGCCCTTCATGTTCGCCTCCGAACCCTTCCTGGGTGTGCGCCCGGCCAAGCAGTACAAGTTCCTGGTGATCGCCAGCCCGGCGGGTAATTACTTCAAGTCGGGCGCTCCGGCCGTCTCGATCTGGGTGTCGAGCGATTATACGCGCGCGGCCCCCGGCGGCACGGGCGCGGCCAAGTGCGGCGGCAATTACGCTGCCAGCCTCGTCCCTCAGGCCGAAGCCATTGCGCGCGGGCACGATCAGGTCGTGTTCCTCGATGCTGCCGAACATAAATATATCGAGGAACTGGGCGGCATGAACCTGTTCTTCGTGTTCGATGACGGGCGCATGATCACCCCGCCGCTGACCGGCACGATCCTGCCCGGCATCACGCGCGACAGCCTGCTGGCCCTCGCCCGCGAGGAAGGTCTTACGGTGAGCGAGGAACGCTATTCGCTCGACCAGTGGCGTGCCGATGCCGAAAGCGGCAAGCTCGTGGAAACCTTCGCCTGTGGCACCGCTGCGGTCGTCACTCCGGTGGGCAAGGTCGCGGGCCATGATGGCGAATTCACTATCGGCTCGGGCGGCCCCGGCCAGATGACCAGCAAGCTGCGCGAGAAGCTGGTGGGCATCCAGCGCGGCACCGTGCCCGATACGCATGGCTGGGTAACCCGGCTGGACTGAACGGGACAGTCCGGTGGCTGACATGCCTGAGGATAAGGCCCTGCCGGTATGCGTTGCGGCGCTCTATCAGTTCACGCCCTTCGCGGACCACAAGGCCCTGCGCGAACCGCTGCTCGCCCTGTGCGAGGAACTGGGCGTAAAGGGCACCCTGCTGCTGGCGCATGAGGGGATCAACGGCACTATCGCGGGCAGCGACAATGCGATTGCCCGCGTGATCGGCCATGTCCGCGCCCTGCCCGGCTGCGCGGGGCTGGACGTCAAATATTCCCGCGCCCCCGCCATGCCCTTCCACCGCATGAAAGTGCGGCTGAAGAAGGAAATCGTCACCATGGGCGAGCCGGATATCGATCCGCTCGCCAGCGTGGGCACCTATGTCCCGGCGGAAGACTGGAACGCGCTGATCAGCGATCCCGAAACCATCGTGATCGACACGCGCAACGATTATGAGGTGGCCGTGGGCAAGTTCCACGGTGCGATCGACCCGCAGACCGCCACCTTCCGCGACTTCCCCGCCTGGTTCCGCGCCGAGCGCGAGAAGCTGCTAGGAGAAGGCAAGGCGCCGAAAGTGGCGATGTATTGCACAGGCGGCATCCGCTGCGAAAAATCCACTGCCTTCCTCAAGGCAGAGGGCGTGGAGGAAGTGTTCCACCTCAAGGGCGGCATCCTCAAATATCTGGAAACCGTGCCCGCCGAAGAAAGCCTGTGGGAAGGCGAATGCTTCGTCTTCGACCAGCGCGTGACGGTGGCCCACGGCCTCGCGCCGGGCAGCTACGACCTATGCCACGCCTGCCGCCGCCCGGTGAGCGACGCGCACAAGGCCTCGCCGCTCTATGTCGAAGGCGTAAGTTGCCCCGCCTGCCACGCCGAGCGCGACGAGGAACAACGCGCCAGCTACGCCGAACGCCACCGCCAGGAAATGCTCGCCCGCGCGCGGGGCGAGGCGCATGTGGGCGCGAGTTTCGGGGTGGAGGGTTAGGTGGGCTGGCTGCTTACTGGTAAGTCCGATGCCGCGACAGTGATAACTAGGACTGGGTGGGAAGCTGACTTTCTATTCTCGTCATGCTGAACTCGTTTCAGCATCCATCATTCCCCACGAACTGCTGTGTGATCGGGAGAAATGGATCCTGAAACGAGTTCAGGATGACGATGTGTGGGCGTGGTGAGCATATCCGCAATGGATCGCCCCCTGACAGGTAGCTTTCGTAAGTCACCAGGCGATATTTCACCGGCGGGAATGGGGTAGGAAGCGGGCATTCCCTCACTAGTAACGTCGGCGCTTAATAGCCTGCATGGTACCACCACCGATCTCCGCCAACGACAGCACGAATAACCCTCCAAAAAGACAGCATCCGGCAAATGTCGCCGTATCGACAAAGGTTGAAAACCCGTCTTCCCACGGACGGGGCAGAAGCACCATCACGGCAAAAAACATTGACATTGCGAGAATGATTCCAGCTCCGCCAAGTGCTATCCTGACCTTTGCCGTGTTCATTCGAAGTCGGTCACGAGCGATAAGGACAAGCCACACAGTCCCTATCGTACCCAGCCATTGGACGCCGTCGTGAACAGTCATGTGCCCCTCTTCAAGAAGAAGGGTACTCGTCGATTGCGTTGTCCGCAACGTATCGTGTCCAAAATGGCGGCATTCGCCAGGATTGGGATGAGAAGCGGAAATCGTTCTACTCGTCATGCTGAACTTGTTTCAGCATCCATCGCTCCCAACAGACAGCAGTTCGATCTCGAGAAATGGATCCTGGAAGCGAAGCTGTGCTTGCACAAACAAGTTCAGGATGACGGTGGCGAGAAATCACTTTCCTACATCGTGGCAAATGGCGTTTATGCTGCTCGATGCCTTACCTTGCCACGCCCCTCCTCGCCTTCCTCCGCCCGGTCTGGAAAGGTCGGCTAGAACGGCCACAAAAAAGCCAAATCGAAAAGTCACACCTTGCAGTTTGCCCAGCACCGAAAAACGGCTCAAAACTGCGGCACACAGGGGGTGTTACACAAGGGGTTTCGATGGCCGTTCCGTGTAACACCGAGGGTGACACACTCACCCGAACCGGCCCGCCTAAATCGCCTGCCCAGCCGCCTTCGCGCTCGCCCAGGCCCATTGGAAATTATAGCCGCCCAGCCAGCCGGTCACGTCCACAGCCTCGCCAATGGCGTAGAGGCCCGGCAGCTTGCGGGCCTCCATGGTCTTGGAGGAAAGCTCCGCCGTGCTGATCCCGCCGATAGTCACTTCGGCCTTGGCAAAACCCTCACTGCCATTGGGCAGGAAGCGCCAGTCCGCCAAGCGCCGCGCGGCTTCGGCCAGCGTCTTGTCGGACAGATTGCCGAGTTCCCGCTCCAGCCCGAGCTTTTCGGCCAGCACCGTTGCCAGCCGGTCGGGCAGATGCTCGCCCAGCACGCTGCGCATTCCGGCACGCGGGCGGGCGCGCTTGGCCTCTGCCAGCCAGCCTTCGCCAAGGTCCGGCAGGAAGTCGATCCCCACTTCCTCGCCGCGCCGCCAGTAGGACGAGATTTGCAGGATCGCCGGACCGGACAATCCGCGATGAGTGAACAGGGCCGCCTCACGAAAGGCAGCCTTGCCGCAGCGCGCGATCACCTCGGCCGACACGCCGGAAAGCTCGCGGAACAGGGCTTCATCCCCCGGCAGGGTCAGCGGCACCAGCGCGGGGCGCGGTTCCACCACCTTGAGGCCGAATTGCCGGGCGAGATCATAGGCAAAGCCAGTCGCGCCCATCTTGGGGATCGAAGGGCCGCCCGTAGCGATCACCAGCGCGGGAGCGCTTATCGTCTCGTCCCCGGCGGTGACGCGAAAGACCCCATCGGCGTGGGCAACCTCGCTCACCGGGGCATTGCTGCGCAATTCCACCCCACCCTTGGCGCATTCCGCCAGCAGCATGTCCACGATCTGCCGCGCGGAACCATCGCAGAAGAGCTGCCCCAGCGTCTTCTCGTGCCAGGCGATGCCATGGCTCTCGACCAGCGCAAGGAAGTCCTGCGGCGAATAACGGCCCAGCGCGGATTTGGCGAAATGCGGGTTCTGCGAAAGATAGCGATCCGGCGCGGTGTGAATATTGGTGAAATTGCACCGCCCGCCGCCGGCAATGAGGATCTTCTTGCCGGGGGCATCGGCATGGTCGAGCAGCAGCACGCGCCTGCCGCGCTGCCCGGCCGTCGCCGCCGCCATCAGGCCCGCAGCGCCTGCCCCCAGAATGATCGCATCGAATTCACCGGCCATGGCAGAGCCCCTAGCGGGCTGGCCCCTCGCCGCCTAGGGGGCCTAGGCTTCCAGCCGGATCACGCTATCCGTCAGCCGCTCCACTTCAGTCATGGCATGGCTGACATAGAGCACGGGCAGAGCCAGTTCATCGCGGATACGTTCCACCACGCGCAGGATTTCCTCACCCCGCGCGGCGTCCAGCGAGGTGAGCGGCTCGTCCATCAGCAGAAACTTCGGCGCGGAAAGCAGGGCGCGCCCAATGGCGACCCGGCGCGCCTCCCCGCCGGAAAGAGTTACCGGCAGGCGATCCAGCAAATGGCCAATGCCCAGGAACTGGACCACTTCGCCCTGGGTGATCCAGCGTTCTTCCGGAGCATGGAGCTTCTCGCCATAGGCAAGGTTCGCCGCCACGTTCAGATGCGGGAACAGCCGCCCCTGCTGGAAGATATAGCCCACGCGGCGCTTCTCCGGCGGCAGGTTGATCTTGAGGGCGGAATCGAACAGCACCCGCCCGGCCACTACGATCCGCCCCCGCTCCGGCTTGAGCAGCCCGGCGATGCAATTGAGCGTGGTCGTCTTGCCCGCGCCCGAAGGGCCGACCAGCGCCGTAAGCGGAGCATGGGAAATGGCGTTCAGATCGATCAGCCTATCGCCAACCCGCCGCGTCAGCTTGATCTCGAAGATGGGCTCAGAGGACATCTCAGAGGACATGGCCGCCCCCCTGCCCCAGCTTGGCCCCACTGCGCCGCACCAGCCATTCGCTGGCCACCAGCGCCGCGATGGACAGGCCTACCGAGATCAGCGCCAACCGCGTCACCATTTCTTCTCCGCCCGGCATTTGCAGCCCGGTATAGATCGCCAGCGGCAGGGTTCGCGTCTCGCCCGGAATATTGGAGGCAAAGGTGATGGTCGCGCCGAATTCGCCGATGGAGCGCGCAAAGCCCAGCACACTGCCTGCCAATATGCCGGGCACGGACAGCGGGAGGGTCACGGTGAGAAAGGCCCGCAGCGGCCTTGCGCCCAGAGTGCGCGCAGCCTCCTCCAGCCGGCGGTCCACGCTTTCGATGGAAAGGCGGATCGCGCGGACCATCAGGGGCAACGCCATCACCGCCGCGGCCAGCGCCGCGCCTGTCCAGCGGAACACCAGGACGATGCCCAGATGATCTTCCATGAAGGAGCCAATCGGGCCATGGCGTCCGAACAGGATCAGCAGCAGCCAGCCGGTCACAACCGGAGGCACCACCAACGGCAGATGCACCAGCGCATCGAGCAGCAATATGCCGGGAAACCGCTTGCGCGCCAGCAACCAGGCAAGGCCATAGGCGACCGGCAGCGTCGCGGCCATCGCCACAAGGCTGACCTTGAGCGACAGGGCCACGATTGCCCATTCACTTGCGCTCAACAGCATTGCCGCCTGCCTTCCGCCTCAATCCACCGGTGCGGCGGTGAAGCCATGGCGGCGGAACACACCCATGGCCGCCTCGCCTTGCAGATAGTCGCGGAAGGCCTCTGCTTCGGCATTGGCCGAACCCTTGATTTGCGCGACCGGATAGAGAATCGGCGGATGGCTGTTATCAGGAAAGGTCGCGACAACGCGCACCTTGGCGCTCGCCAGCGCATCGCTGCCATAGACTACGCCCAGTGGCGCCTCGCCCCGCTCCACCAGCGCCATCGCGGCGCGGACATTCTCGGCCCGCGCCAGCTTGTTCTCCACCTTGGGCCACAGATTGAGGGCAATGAGGGCAGCCTTGCCATATTTACCCGCCGGAACCGCATCGGGATCGGCCACGGAGAGCGGCCCCTTGCCCAAAGCTGCCGTGAAGGCCTCCGCATTGCCAAGGTCCACCTGCCCCTTGGCGCTCGCAGGCGCGATCAGCACCAGCGTATTGCCGAGCAAGGTCTTGCGCGTGCCGGGCTCGATCAACTGCTTCTGCTCCAGCTTGTCCATCCATTCCTCATCCGCGGAGAGGAACAGGTCCGCCGGGGCGCCCTGCTCGATCTGCCGGGCAAGCGCCGAAGTGGCGGCAAAGCTCAGCACCGGGCGAGGATGGCCTTCCTTCACCCAGCCATCGGCCACGTCCTCCAGCGATTCCTGCAGGCTGGATGCCGCCAGAACGATGGGGCCCTTAGCTTCCTCCTTCCCGCTGGAGCAAGCCGCAAGCAGGCCAGCAGCCAGAATGGGCAGGAAACGGGCGAGGAGGCGGCGCATGATTGTCCTTCCGGTTGACGCGTTGCCATGCGGCAATGCTATATACATCGCGATATAGCAAGGCAGGAGCGCATCCTTGGTCCCCCGTTACCTGATTTCCGCAGCGCTGGCAGTGCTGCTTTTCCCCGCCCCGGCCTTCTCCGCCGAAAAGGAATGGCAGCCCCCGAAATGCGAAGCGCCAGTGCCCATCCCCGCCGAATGGGCCGGGTGGGAAAGTCCCTCCCCCGCACCGCAGGATGGGGCGATTGCAGCAGGCAAGGCATGGAGCTTTGCCCTCGCCCCGGTGGCACAGGTGCCGCTGACGGGTTTCGACGGCAAGGAACTGCCTGAAGGCAGCATGGGGGCGGTGCTGACCTTCACTGCCCCGGTCGAGGGCACCTATCTGATCACAGTGGGCGACCCGATGTGGATCGACGTGATCGGGCCGGACGGAGTGGTGGAATCCTATGCCCATGGCCACGGGCCGGATTGCTCGGGCATCGGCAAGATCGTCCATTTCGCGCTGGAACCCGGCGCCTATCGCCTGGAATTGTCCGCCGCTCAGGTCGATACCAGCAGGCTGATGATAAAGGCGCCCTGACGGCTGCAATCCGCTGCGCGATCGGCTAGTCTGCACCCGTCAGACGGGAGACGGCCGATCGCAAAGCTCAAGCTCAAATTGCAGCTCTATGTGGGCGAGGAAATCGCCATGGGGCCCGGCAAGGCGGACCTGCTCGACGCGATCGAGGCTACGGGGTCCATCTCCGCCGCCGGGCGCGCCATGGGCATGAGCTATCGCCGCGCCTGGATGCTGGTGGATGCGATGAACCGCTGCTTTGCCCAGCCGCTGGTGGAAACGCACCCCGGCGGCGGGCAACAGGCGGGAGCGAAAGTGACCGAGCTTGGCCGCGAGATGCGAGAGGCCTATCGCAAGGTAGTGGAACAGGCCGAATCCGGCACACAAGGCGCCGCGCTGGAGGCGCTGACAAAGGCGCTCAAGGGCTGAAAACCCCAACTTGGCGCAGCCCAAGCAAAGCATCGCTTGCCCTCGTGCCCATGCGGTTCCATCTATCGTGACAGAGTCAACGAACCCCTCGCAGGAGAGCCTCGCAATGTCCGACGACACTTACGTTCCGCCCAAGGTCTGGACCTTCGATCCCGAGAATGGCGGCCAGTTCGCCGGGATCAACCGCCCCACCGCCGGTGCCCGCGAGGAGCATGAACTGCCCGAGGGAGACCACCCCTTCCAGCTCTATTCGCTGGGCACCCCCAACGGTGTGAAGGCCACGATCATGTTCGAGGAATTGCTGGAAGCCGGCTTTTCCGATGCGGAATATGACGCCTGGCTGATCAAGATCTTCGAGGGCAACCAGTTCTGGTCGGGCTTCGTGGACCTGAACCCCAATTCCAAGATCCCCGCCCTGCTCGACAAGTCCGGGCCGGAACGCTTCCGCGTATTCGAATCCGGCTCCATCCTGCTGCATCTTGCCGAGAAATTCGATTACCTCCTGCCCAAGACCCAGCCCGCCCGCGCAGAAACGCTCAGCTGGCTGATGTGGCAGATGGGCAGCGCCCCCTTCATGGGCGGCGGTTTCGGCCACTTCTATGTCTACGCCCCGGAACGCTACAAATATCCGATCGATCGCTATGCGATGGAAACCAAGCGGCTGTTCGCCGTGGCGGACATGCAGCTGGGCAAGACCGAATATCTCGCCGGTGCGGGCTACACGATTGCCGATATCGCCGCCTACACCTGGCTGGGGAACCTCTATCACGGCGCCTATAATCGCTGCGACATCTTCCTGAGCCTCGACGAATACGAGAATGTCGGCCGCTGGATTCGTGCAATCGACGCCCGCCCCGGCGCGATCCGTGGCCGTCTGGTGAACACGCAGGCCATGGCAGAGCGCCATTCCGCGTCCGATTTCGAGGCGCTGGACCAGTCGCTGTTCGATCCGGTGCGCAAGCGTCCCGACCTTCTGTGACCTCCCGTTAGAGGAGCCTCTTGCGCATGGGTGAAGCCCCGCTATAGGGGCGCCTCACCCATGCGTCGCAAGGCGACGCGTGTGACGCTGCTGGGGCGTCGCCAAGTGGTAAGGCACCGGTTTTTGGTACCGGCATTCGCAGGTTCGAATCCTGCCGCCCCAGCCAATCTTTGTGCCACACGAAGTCCCTGAATCGCAGCGAAGGGGAACCGCGCTGACAGGTGACATTATGGCGCCGCAATCTCGACGCGATCACGGCCATTTTCCTTGGCCCGGTATAGCGCCTTATCCGCGGCTGAGACGAGGGCCTGGGCATCATCGTCCGATGGTGCCTCTATCCAGGCCAAGCCAATACTGATCGTAACAATGCCCCGTGGGGCCGGAGTCGGGAGCGAAAGGGCGGCAACGCTCTTGCGCATCTTTTCCGCCAGCGCGGCCGCCATCTCTTGCGCCACATCGCTCAGAAT
>MKUB01000206.1 GCA_001898545.1 Sphingomonadales bacterium 63-6
AGCCCGGTGTTCGACGTGGCGATCACGCCCAACCGGCCGGACTGCATGGGCGTCTACGGCATTGCGCGCGATCTGGCGGCGGCGGGCCTCGGCACGCTTAAGCCGCTCACTATCGATAAGGTCGCGGGCAGTTTCCCCTGCCCGGTGGAAATCCGCACGGACGATCCGGACGGCTGCCCCGCCTTCTATGGCCGCGTCATTCGCGGTGTGACCAATGGCGCATCGCCTGAATGGTTGCAGGCCGCGCTGCGCAGTGCGGGCCAGCGTCCGATCAGCGCTTTGGTGGACGTCACCAATTTCCTGATGCTCGGCTTCGGCCGCCCGGCCCATGCCTATGACCTTGCCAAGCTGAACGGTGCGGTCGTGGCGCGGCGGGCGAAGGATGGCGAACAGGTCCTCGCGCTGAATGAGAAGACCTATACGCTCGATGCCGAAATGACTGTGATCGCCGACGATTCCGGCGTGCATGACATTGCCGGGATCATGGGCGGCGAACATTCGGGCGTTTCGGAAGGCACTAAAGATGTGCTGCTCGAAATCGCCTATTTCGACCCTGAGCGGATCGGCGCGACTGGCCGCCGCCTGGGCCTTGCTTCCGATGCCCGCACCCGGTTCGAGCGCGGGGTGGACCCGGCCTTTCTGGATGATGGGCTGGAGCTGCTGACTTCGCTGATCCTCCAAATCTGCGGCGGCGAAGCCTCCGAAGTGGTTCGCGCGGGTGCCCCGCCGAGCCAGCAGAAGGTGGTCAGCTACGATCCCGCCTTGGCCGAGCAACTGGGCGGCGTTGCCGTGCCGGAAGCCGAGCAGAAGGCGATCCTTGCCGCCCTTGGTTTCCAGGTTTCCCCTGATTGGAAAATCGCCGTTCCGCTCCGCCGCCACGATGTGGAAGGCGCGCCCGACATTGTCGAGGAAGTGGTCCGCATCCACGGGATCGACAAGGTGGCCAGTGTCGCCCTGCCACGCGCGGATGGGGTTGCCCAGCCCACCGCCACCCCTGCCCAGAAGCTGGAGCGCCGCCTGCGCCGCGCCGCTGCCGCGCGCGGGCTGAACGAGGCCGTGACCTGGAGCTTCCTGCCCGTTCCCGAAGCGGAGCATTTTGCGGATGGGAATGGGGGCCTGTGGATTCTCGATAATCCGATCAGCGAAGACATGAAGGCCATGCGCCCGGCGCTGATCCCCGGCCTGCTTTCCGCCGCCAAGCGCAATCTCGATCGCGGGGCCAAGGGTGTACGCCTGTTCGAGATCGGCCGCCGCTATCTGCGGGGTGAAGGCGGCGCGAGCGACGAGCGCCTGACGCTGGGCGTGGTGCTGGCGGGCGAGAAGGTTCCCGGCGGCTGGAGCACGGGCAAGGCCCAATTGTTCGACGCATTCGACGCCAAGGGCGAAGTACTGGCCTTGCTGGCTGAAGCAGGTGCCCCGGTGGACAAGCTGCAGGTGATGGGCGAGGCAGGCAGCCAGTTCCATCCCGGCCAGTCGGCAACCCTGCGCCTTGGCCCCAAGGTGGTGCTGGCCCGCTTCGGCGCGCTGCATCCCAAAACCCTTGAGGCCTTCGATGTCGATGGCCCGGTGGTTGCGGCGGAAATCTATCTCGACGCGATTCCGGAAAAGAAGGGCGGGGCCAGCTTTGCCCGCACAGCCTATTCGCCGCCCGCCCTGCAGGCGGTGACGCGCGATTTCGCCTTCCTGATGGATGCCGCGAAACCGGCGGGCGATCTGCTGCGCGCGGTCAAGGGCGCGGATAAGGCGAATATCGTCGATGCCCGCATCTTCGACGATTTCCGGGGCCAGGGCGTGCCGGAAGGCAAGAAGTCCCTGGCGGTGGAAGTCACGCTCCAGCCGGGCGAGAAGAGCTATACGGATGAAGAGCTGAAGGCGATTGCCGAACGGATCGTGGCTGCGGCAGTGAAGATGGGGGCGGAACTGCGGGGCTGATCCCGCAGCGAGTATCCGAACCATTCGTCGTCCCGGGCTCGACCCGGGACCGCTGCCCTATCTTGCCCTGCCATCGCCAGCGATCCCGGCTTTCGCCGGGAGGACGCATTGGGACTGGCATATTCCCTTACCAGCCCGATCCGGTCGCCGGGTCCATCGGTTCGCCATAGGCGGGTTCGCTGGAACCATACCCGCTTTGCGAGGAGTAGGCCGCACCGCCCTGCGCCTCTTCGCGATAGGCCTTGTCGATATTGTCGCGATTGCGGGCCTGTTCCTTCTCAACGGCCTTGTCGAGACTTTCCTGCATCTTGGGCATGGTGGCGATGGCGGCCATCATCATCTTGCCCTGGATGGCGGCCATGTCGAAATCGCGCTTCTCCAGCCGGGAGGCGATCTGTTCCTCCATGGCCGAGCGGAAGAAATCCGCGGCGGAGGGATTATCCTCCAGCCCCTTGGCCACCTGATCGTGCCGGGAGCCGGCTGGCGGCTGGATGGTCACATTTATGCGCGTTTCGGCTGGGCCTTCCTCCTCCAGATCGGCCACGAAGGTCAGCAATCCGCTGCCCTGCCGGTTAACCAGCAGCCAGGTGATGCGCGTGTCGCTCTCGCGACGGACGCGGGCACCCGCGGCCTCGGCAGGGAAGAATTCCATCGGGGGCTGCATGGCCAGCAAGGTTTGACGGACATCGCGTATCGCCAGGGGATAGCTCTTGCCGGAAGGCAGCAATCCGCAGGCTACCACCAGCGCCGCAACGGCGAGCATGAACAGGGCACGGGGCATCATCACCAGCTTCCCTGCGTATCGTCCATGGGCTGGCCATAGGAGGTGTCGTCCCTCCCGTAATCTTCCACTTCGCGCATCTGCTGCGAGCTGCGCGAATCATAGCCGGGCTTGTCATCCAGACCGAAACGGGAAGATCCGTTCTCCAATCCGCCACGCTGGACCTGACAAGGGCCATTGTTCGGGCTGCCACGCTCTTCATCGGGAATGCGCATCACATCGAAGGGGCGTTGTTCCATGGCCGCGTCGATCAGTTCCTGCACGGCTGGGCGCAGCGGCTGGTGCAGGGCAGGGCGGGGATAGAACTGGCTGCCGTCATACATTTCGCCGCCCTTGGGTTCTGCGGGCACTTCGATCCGGGCGCGGGTGGCGTTGCCCTCTGCCATCAGCTTCACGGTAAAGCGCAGCACTTCGCGTCCGCTGCTGGAAACGCGCCAGGTGATCGCATTGTCCTTCGGACTGTCGGAGGCGAAGTGGATCAGGATGCCGCATTGCCGCGCCATGCGGAACCCGTCTACATCGGCCTTTTTCAGCCGTTGCAGCGCTTCCGCCAGCGGCACGGCATAGACGCCCGGCTCCGATCTGCCGCAACCGGCCAGCAACATTGCGATCGCAATTGGAAAGAACAGTCTGTGCATGAAGACCCCTTTGGGGGAGCCTCTAAATGCGGCTCGGTTAATTCGGCGTAATCGCGGAGCCGACAGGAAATATGGACGCGGGCGCGCCCTGCCGCTAACCGCGCGGCCATGGCCAATCCGTCTGTTTCCAATCGCCGCACCTTTGCGATCATTTCCCACCCCGACGCGGGTAAGACGACGCTTACGGAAAAGCTCCTGCTGCAAGGCGGGGCGATCCACCTTGCGGGCGAAGTGAAGGCGCGCGGCGCGGCGCGGCGTGCCCGGTCGGACTGGATGAAGATCGAACAGCAGCGCGGCATCTCGGTCACCAGCTCGGTGATGACCTTCGAGAAGGCCAATCCCGACGGAAGCATCATCACTTTCAACCTGCT
Source organism: Sphingomonadales bacterium 63-6 (assembly GCA_001898545.1). GTDB lineage: Bacteria > Pseudomonadota > Alphaproteobacteria > Sphingomonadales > Sphingomonadaceae > Andeanibacterium. Next base: position 3,723 of record MKUB01000206.1, read on the forward strand.
GGACACGCCGGGGCACGAGGATTTCTCCGAAGATACCTATCGCACGCTGACGGCGGTGGATTCGGCCATCATGGTGATCGACGCGGCCAAGGGTATCGAGCCGCAGACGCGCAAGCTGTTCGAGGTCTGCCGGTTGCGTAGCGTGCCCATCATCACCTTCATCAACAAGGTGGACCGCGAAGGGCGCCCCTGCTTCGAACTGCTGGACGAAGTGGCCGACATGCTGGCGCTGGACGTTTCCCCGCAGGCCTGGCCCATCGGCATGGGCGGACTGTTCGAGGGGATTCTCGATTTCGCCACCAACAGGGCCAGCCGTCCCGAAGGGGACAGCCGGGAGTTCCTGGGCAAGCGCGATGTGGACCCTTCCCTGCCCGAGGATGTGGCCGAGGAAATGGAACTGGCGCGCGGGATCTATCCCGAATTCGATCTTGACGCTTATCGCAATGGCGACCTGACCCCGGTCTATTTCGGATCGGCGCTGAAGAATTTCGGCGTGGCCGAACTGATCGACGCCATTGCCCGCTATGCCCCGCCACCGCGCCCGCAACCGGCGGAGGGCGGGACTATTGCGCCTGACAAGGATGAAGTCACCGGCTTCATCTTCAAGGTGCAGGCCAATATGGACCCGCAGCACCGCGACCGGATCGCCTTCATGCGCATGGTCAGCGGTACCTTCAAGCGCGGCATGAAGCTCACGCCTTCGGGCCTTGGCAAGCCGATTGCCGTCCATTCGCCCATCCTGTTCTTCGCGCAGGATCGCGAGATTGCCGACACGGCCGAGGCCGGGGACATCATCGGCATTCCTAACCACGGCACTCTGCGCGTGGGCGATACGCTGTCGGAAAAGAACGATGTGCGCTTCACCGGTCTGCCTAATTTCGCGCCGGAAATCCTGCGCCGCATCGCCCTGAAAGACCCGACCAAGACCAAGCAGCTGCGCAAGGCGCTGGACGATCTTTCCGAAGAAGGCGTGATCCAGGTGTTCTATCCCGAGATCGGCAGCCAGTGGATCGTGGGCGTGGTCGGCCAGCTTCAGCTGGATGTGCTCGTCAGTCGGCTGGAGGCGGAATATAAGGTAGAGGCGCGGC
>MKUB01000207.1 GCA_001898545.1 Sphingomonadales bacterium 63-6
CAGCCAATGCGAGCCAAAGGTGCTGAGCGCATAGCCGGCAAAAATCGCCACTGCGCCTGCCACACCCGTGCCGGTCAGCAAATCGGGAGTAACCCAGCCCGGCAGCCTGGCGCAAAGCCAGTTGAGGAGCCGCCGTTCGGAAACCGCCAGGACATTTTCCTGAATGCGCGCGACCGGTTGATGAGCCTTTTGGCCTGATGTCATTGGCGGCTTATGTAATCAATTTGAAATATGCACAAGCTCGGCTTGTCGCAGCAGCCCGTTGGCGCGGGCTCCGCCGCCTGTTAGTGCGCGGCCATGACGCAAAAGCTCTATCTCTGCCCGACCAGCCTGGTGACTTCCCCGCAAAGCGTGGAGGGCGATGCGATCCGGCTTGGCGGTAGCCTTGCCTATGCCCACGGCTTCGCGCTGATCGTGGCCGAAGGGGGCAGGGTCGTCTCCAATCTGCAAGTCACTGCGCGCGGCATGGAGCAGGCCCTTGGCGCCCTGCCTTTGGGGCTGCAGCAGGAAGGCGGGCTGCAGTGGGAAAACCTTCAGAAGGTTCACACGCCGCTGCAATGCGGGGAACGCGTGGTGCGGCTGGACCAGCCGCAGGTCATGGGCATCCTGAATGTCACGCCTGACAGTTTCTCCGACGGCGGCAAGTTCCTCGACGATCCCGCCGTGGCGCGGGATCATGCCGCCGCGATGCTGGAAGCGGGCGCCGCGATCATCGATATCGGCGGCGAGAGCACGCGCCCCGGCGCTGCCGCCGTGTGGGAAGGGGACGAGATCAAGCGCGTGGTTCCCGCGATCGAGGCTGTGGGCCAGATGGGCGGCGCGATCAGCATCGATACAAGACGCCCGGCAGTGATGGAGGCCGCACTTGCCGCCGGGGCGCATATCATCAACGACGTTTCCGCCCTGCGCCACGATCCGCGCAGCCTTGGGCTGGCCGCTGCTTCCGGCGCCCCCGTTGTGCTGATGCACGCCCCCGGCGATGGCGAGGATCTGCATGCCGATGCCCAATATGCCAATGTGGTGCTGGACGTGTTCGACTGGCTGGCACATGCGCGGGACCGCGCAATTGCGGTGGGAATCTCCCGTGAGTTGATCGTGCTCGATCCCGGCATCGGCTTCGGCAAGACGCTGACCGAGAACCTTGCCCTGCTCAACGCGCTGCCGCTGTTCCACGCACTGGGCCAGCCGCTGCTACTCGGGGCGAGCCGCAAGCGGATGATCGGTGCGCTTTCCAACGAGGTTCCGGCCCATCAGCGGCTGGGCGGCTCACTGGCCGTTGCGCTGAAGGGTATGGATGCGGGTTACCACCTGCTGCGGGTGCATGACGTGGCCGAGACGGTGCAGGCCCGCAATGTCTGGCGCGGCTTGCGCGATGCGGCGTTGACGGATTTCAGCTGCCTGCCGGGCGTCTGATCAGTTCGTTACCAAAAGTGAGGCCCTTCAGGCCGCGTCGTTATCGATCCCCAGATCGCTGAGCTTGCGGTAGAGGGTGGAGCGGCCAATGCCCAGGCGGCGGGCCACTTCGGTCATCCGTCCGCGATAATGGCCGATGGCCAGGCGGATCACATCCGCCTCGATCTCTTCCAGCGGGCGCAGATTGCCGTCTTCGGTATAAAGCTGCACGCCTGCGCTTTCATGCGAATGCTTTTCCGGCATGTCGCGGATTTCGCCAATCAGCTCGAGCAGCTGGGGGAAATCTTCGGAAGTCAGCGCATCGCCATCGCAGAACACGGCCGCGCGGAACAACACTGCCTGAAGCTGGCGGACATTGCCTGGCCAGTCATAGGCGGAAAGCAGCGCCAGCGCGCCATCGGTGATGCCCAGCGGGCGCAGGCCCGGCTGTTCCCCGATACGGCCAAGGAAATAACGGGTCAGGCCGGGAATATCGCCTACGCGCTCGCGCAAGGGCGGCAGGACGATGCGGGTTGCTGCCAGTGCCTCGTAAAGGTCGCGGCGGAATGCCCCGGCCTCCACCAGTTCGGATAGCGGATAATTGCTCGCCGCGATCAGGCGAACATCGACGCGGAAACTGTGCCGTGCGCCAACCGGGCGGATGGAGCCGGCGGCGATGGATTCAGCCAGCCTTTCCTGCATGGAAAGCGAAAGCCGGTCCACCTCGTCCAGCACGATGGTTCCCCCATCGCAATGCTGGAGCGCGCCGATCTGGCGCTCGAACGCGCCGGGGAAAGCGCCTTTCTCGTGCCCGAACAGAACGGATTCGACCGAATTGGTAGGAAGGCCGCCAATATTGACGATGCGGAAGGGCGCGCGGGAGCGCGGGCTGGCCGCATACATGGCGCGCACCAGCATTTCCTTGCCGGTGCCGGTCTCACCCTCAATCAGCACAGAGCCATGGCCGCGCGCCGCCTTGGCTGCCTTGGCCAGGGCGGCGCGGAAAGTGGGGGCCGCGCCGATCATCGAATCGAAATCGAGCGAGGCGGGCATTTTCTCCGTTAGCGGCTGCAGCTCGTCCTTCGGCGCCTCGCGCGTGGTGGCGCTGCGCAGGGCCTGCATCAGCCGGTCGGGCGCTACGGGCTTCACCAGATAGTCCGTTGCCCCGGCGCGCATGGCTTCCACTGCCAGCAGCGGGGATGCGCTGGCCGTGAGCATCAGGATCGGCAGGGCAGGGCGGCGGTCCTTAAGTTCGGCGATCAGCGAACAGGCATCGTCCCCTGGCACCCACTGGTCCAGGATAATGGCGGAAAGCTGCATTCCTTCACGCGTGCCGAGCGTGGCGATGGCGGTTTCCGAATCCTTGACGACAAGCGTCCTCCAACCCTCGCGCGCGGCAAGGGCCGAGATAAGCCGGCTTTGCGCAGGCTCATCATCGATAAGCATCAAGAGTCGCTGTTCCGGCTCCGCCATGGTCCTCAACTGTCCCTAACTGGTACGGAATGTGGAATTACCCACCGCTGGTAAAGAGCTGATTAAGGCTAATCGACGGAATTATTCCCATTACGGTCCAGATCGCCCCAGGTTGGGCATGGCTGCCAGCGTGGCACTTGAGCGCGGAGGCTTTGGGCGCTAGACCACCTTGGAACAGGATCGGGCACCATGGCCCGTGGCGACATTTCAGAGGAATATCATGGCTTCGGCAAATGACATGCAGGCGGCGCAAAAAACCTACGAAGGTTTTGTTTCGCTGGTGAAATACACGACCCCGGTGGTCGTGGCGATTGCCGCGCTGGTGGTGATCCTGATCTCAAGCTGAGCGATTTCCAAGGGGGGAGGGGCCAATGCGGATCGCAATTCTCAAGGAGCGAGCCGCTGGTGAAACCCGCGTAGCGGCCACCCCCGAAACGGTCAGAAAATTCATCGCATTGGGTGCATCTGTCTCGGTCGAGGTCGAGGCAGGTGTTTCTGCGTCCATTTCCGATTCTGCTTTTATCGAGGCAGGGGCTGAAATGGCCGCGCAGGGGCAGGCGGCGCAAGGCGCGGATATCGTGCTGGGCGTGCAGGGCCCCGATCCTGCGATGCTCGCGGGCGCAAACCCGGGCGCCTGGGTGGCCGCGATACTCGATCCCTTCGCGCAGCGCGCGCGGGTGGATGCCTATGCCGCCGCCGGTATAGAGGCGCTGGCGATGGAATTCATGCCGCGCATCACGCGTGCGCAGAGCATGGATGTGCTTTCCAGCCAGTCCAACCTTTCCGGCTACAAGGCGGTGATTGCCGCTGCCGATACATATGGCCGGGCCTTTCCCATGATGATGACGGCAGCCGGCACGATCACTGCCGCGCGCGTTTTCGTGATGGGGGTGGGTGTTGCGGGCCTGCAGGCCATAGCCACGGCGCGCCGCTTGGGTGCACAGGTTTCAGCCACCGATGTCCGCTCCGCCACGAAGGAACAGATCGAAAGCCTCGGAGCGAAACCGGTCTTCGTCGAGAAGGTCGCTGGGATCGAGGGTGAAGGCGCGGGCGGCTATGCCACCGAAATGAGCGAGGAATATCAGAAGGCGCAGGCCGAACTGGTTTCCAGCCATATCGCCAAGCAGGACATTGTTATCACCACGGCGCTGATCCCGGGCCGCGCCGCACCGCGTCTCGTCTCCGATGCCCAGATCGCCAGCATGAAGCCGGGCAGCGTGATCTTCGATCTGGCCGTGGCGCAGGGCGGCAATGTCGAGGGTTCCGTGCCCGATCAGCTGGTCGAGCGATATGGGGTGAAGATCCTCGGCTATTCCAACACGCCCGCCCATCTGCCGGCCGATGCGGCGGCGCTCTATGCGCGCAACCTCTACAATTTCCTCTCCGCCTTCTGGGACAAGGAACAGGGCAGGCCGGTCCTCGACGAGGAAATCGGCAATGCCGTGCGGCTGACGCAGGGCGGCAAGATCGTGAATGAAAGGCTTTTGGGATGAAGGTGCTTTTCGCGTCTCTGGCAATGGCCGCTTCTGCCATGGCGATTCCCGCCCATGCGGCGGCGCCGGAACTGGGCCACTGGATGGTTGCGATTTCGGTGGCGGATATGGATGCGGAAACCGCCTTCTATGTCGATAAGCTGGGCTTCAAGGTCGAACTTGATACCACTTTCGGCCCAGGCATCCCTGTGCGTTGGCTGGTAAGCGGGAACGAGCGGATCGAGCTGCTGAAAATCAAGGATTCCCAGCCAGGCCCGAAAAAGCCCGCCCCTCCGGGCCATGCTGCGGTGCAGGGCTTTTCCCAGATTACCCTTTCCACCACGGATATAGAGGCGACAAAGGCTGCCCTGGCCGCCAAGGGCCTGACGCCCGCGCTGGATATTACCGAGGTCGCGCCGCTGGGCGTGAAGGTGATGTATTACACCGACCCCGAAGGGAACGCGGTGGAAATCGCGCAG
>MKUB01000208.1:0-495 GCA_001898545.1 Sphingomonadales bacterium 63-6
CATCAGGTAGAGGGGTGCCACGGAGGCTGCGAATTCAGCAGCGGCCGGCGCCTTGACCTGGATGCCGGAGGCCGTCACCGGCACTATCTGGATCGCCTGGGTAGTCGACCAGCCATCCAGGGTGGAGAGGGCGGACACCGGGTTGGAGAGATCCGCCGTTTCCGTGGAGAATTTCAGGGTACCGTCGGTCGCACGGGCTGCCAGGGCGCTGGGTCGGACTGCATTGGAGCCGCTCAGCAGATAATCGAGATAGCTTGAGGTATCGCCTGTGTTGTCGTCACTGCCACCACAACCGCTCAGCAGCGCACTGACGACGGCCGCGTAAATTAGCTTTTTCTTCATATCCTTATCTCTTTTATGTTGTTATCCATGATGAGCCTGACGGGGTAGGGTTCAAACCCGACCGAATCATATTAACAGCAACGCAACAATTAATAAGCCTCTGGTCAGTCATCTGATCTGATTTTTTTGTGTACACCATCAAGGAATTGGAAT
>MKUB01000208.1:694-16740 GCA_001898545.1 Sphingomonadales bacterium 63-6
CTGCCCCCCGGCACGCCCCGGCTGATGCCCATCGGGCGTCTGGACCTCAATACCGAGGGGCTGCTGCTGCTGACCAATGACGGGGAGTTGAAGCGCGCGATGGAACTGCCCGCCAACGGCATTCCGCGCACCTATCGCGCCCGCGCCTTTGGCGACATTTCGCAGGCGGAACTGGAAACGCTGATCGAAGGCGTGACCATCGATGGCGTGAATTACGGCCGGATCGACGCCAATCTGGAGCGGCGGACCGGCCGCAACCAGTGGATCGAAATGACCCTGACCGAAGGCAAGAACCGCGAAGTACGCCGCGTGCTGGAACATCTCGGCCTCAAGGTCAGCCGCCTGATGCGCCTTTCCTACGGGCCCTTCGCGCTGGGCGACCTGCCGCGCGGCCAGGCCAGCGAAGTACGCCAGAAGGATCTGGAGCAATTCCGCCGCCACATCGCCACGCGTGGGGGCTGGCGATGAGGATCATTGCCGGGCAATGGCGCGGAAGGCCGCTGCGCGCGCCCAAGGGTGAGACGACGCGGCCCACTTCGGATCGTACCCGCGAAACGCTGTTCTCGATGCTGACGAGCCGGCTGGGCAGCTTTGAAGGGCTCGTCGTGGCGGATCTCTTTGCCGGGTCCGGGGCCCTGGGGCTGGAAGCCCTGTCACGCGGGGCGGAAAAGGCGATCTTCGTGGAGCAGGACGCCGCCGCGATCCGCGCGTTGCGTGAAAACATTGCCGCCCTGCGCGCCCAGCAGCAATGCGATGTGCGGGCCATGTCCGTCCTCTCTCTGGGCGTCGCCCGGCAGCCGGTGGACTTGCTCCTGCTCGATCCGCCTTATGAGACGGGCGCGGGCGCAGTGGCACTGGACAAGCTCAAGCGCCTCGGCTGGATCGCGCCCGGCGCATGGATCAGCGTGGAAACCTCGCATCGCGAAGTGCTGGACCTGAAGGGCTTTGAACTGGATGCTACGCGCGATTGCGGCAAGGCCCGGCTGCACCTGCTGCGCCTGACGGGGGAATAACCTCCCCTATTCGGCAATCACCGCCGCAATGCGTTCCTTGCCTTTGCGGCCGAAAGCCACGCCCAGCAGGGTGATGATACCGGATATCACCAGGAAGATACCCACCCGCACGGTGCCGCCATCCCCATCGGCCCCCGCCAGCCATTGCGCGGCCACGGGAGCCACGGCCCCGCCGATGATCCCGCCGCCGTTGAAGGCGATCGATACGCCGGTGTAGCGGACATTCACCGGGAACAGGGTCGGCAGCCAGGCGCCCAGCGGGCCATAGGCGAAGCCCATCACCAGCAGCGCGAAGGACAGCAGGGCGAAAACCTCGGTCAGAGTGCCCCAGGCGATCAGCGGCCCGAACATCACGCCCAGCAACACTGTGCCCAGCGCGCCTGCCACCAGCACGTTGCGCGGGCTCGCCTGATCGGACCAGACAGCGGACAGGACTATACCGACGGCCAGGAAGGTATTGGCGGCCAGTTGCAAGGCCAGCATCGTTTCCCGGTCCACACCCCGCTCGGTCGTCATATGACCCAGCGCGAAGGCGGTGGAGAGATAGAAGATGGCGAAACACGCCACCACGCCCGCACAGCCCGCAATCAGCGCGGGCCAGTGGTGCACCACCACAGCGCCCAGCGGCATCTTGTGCGGAGGCGTCTTTTCCAGCGCTTCCTTGAAAGCGGGAGTTTCGCCAATCCGCAGGCGCACCCACAGGCCAAGCGCCACCAGAACGGCGCTCAGCAGGAAGGGAATGCGCCAGCCCCAGGCATTGAACGCATCGTCCGGCAGATAGATACCCAGCAGCAGGAACAGGCCGTTGGCCGCGAGGAAGCCCACGGGTGCGCCGAGTTGCGGTGCCGCGCCGAAGCGGGCCTCCCACCCCTTGGGTGCGTTCTCCACCGCCAGCAAGGCCGCCCCGCCCCATTCGCCGCCAAGGCCGAAGCCCTGCCCGAAGCGCAAAACGCACAGCAGAGCGGGCGCGATCCAGCCGACCATCTGATAGGTCGGCAGGAAAGCAATCAGCAGGGTGGAAATGCCCATCAGCATCAACGAGAAAACCAGCGTACTCTTGCGGCCCAGCCGGTCCCCGAAATGGCCGAATACGATGGCACCTACCGGGCGCGCAAAGAAGGCCAGGCCGAAGCTCATCAGGCTGAGCAGCAATTGCGCGCTCGCGCTTTCGGACGGGAAGAACAGTGGGCCGAACACCAGGGCAGCGGCCGTGGCATAGACGTAAAAGTCATAGAACTCGACCGCAGTGCCCACCATGGCGGCGGTGAGAATGCGGGAATTGCGTTTTATCGGACCCATGCGGGCTGCTTGGCACAGGCTCGCCGCAGGTCAAGCCTTTGTGGACAAGCGCTTGCGTGCCCGCATCATGTTCCCTAACTGTTCGCTCATATCATGCACGATGACTTCCCCCCTGCCCCCTTTGCGGGCCCTGCTGCGTCTATCGATGACGCCGATCTGCCCCCCTATGCGCGCGGGTTGAATGAACCGCAGCGCGAAGCGGTACTGACCACGGAAGGGCCGGTGCTGATGCTGGCGGGTGCGGGCACCGGCAAGACCGCGGCGCTGACGGCTCGCCTCGCCCATCTGGTCGCCACACGGCGCGCCTGGCCCAGCGAGATTCTCTGCGTCACTTTCACCAACCGCGCCGCACGCGAAATGCGCCACCGCGTGGGGCAATTGATCGGCGACGCAGTAGAAGGGATGCCGTGGCTGGGCACGTTTCATTCCATCTGCGCCAAGATGCTGCGCCGCCATGCCGAACTGGCGGGGCTGCAATCCAACTACACGATCATCGATACGGACGATCAGCTGCGCCTGCTCAAGCAGCTCATCATCGAACAGGGGGTTGATGAAAAGCGCTGGCCCGCGCGCCAGCTTGCCGGGCTGATCGACCGCTGGAAGAACCGCGGGCTCAACCCCGATGACCTCGATGCGGGGGAGAATGAAAGCTATGCCAACGGCAAGGGGCAACAATTCTACCGCCTCTATCAGGACCGGCTGAAGGCGCTGAATGCCTGCGATTTCGGCGATCTGATGCTCCACATGCTGAACATCTTCCGCAAGCACCGGGAGGTGCTGGAACAATATCAGCAGCGTTTCAAATATATCATGGTGGACGAATATCAGGACACTAACGCCGTCCAATATCTGTGGCTGCGCCTGCTTGCCCAGGCCCGCAAGAATATCTGCGTCGTGGGGGATGACGATCAGTCCATCTATTCATGGCGCGGCGCAGAAGTTGCCAATATCCTACGGTTTGAAAAGGATTTTCCGGGCGCCAAGGTGATACGGCTGGAACAGAATTATCGCTCCACGCCTGATATTCTGGGCGCCGCCTCCGGCCTGATTTCCGCCAATAGCGAGAGACTCGGCAAGACCTTGTGGACCGAGCGCAACGGCGGGGACCGCGTGCGTGTGATCGGCGTATGGGACGCGCCGGAGGAAGCACGCCGCGTAGGCGAGGAAATCGAACGGCTGGAACGCGAAGGCGCCCCGCTCGATCAGGTGGCGATCCTCGTACGGGCGCAATATCAGACCCGCGAATTTGAAGACCGTTTCATACAAGTCGGCCTTAACTATAAGATAATCGGTGGTTTTCGCTTCTACGAACGCGCCGAAATCCGCGATGCCCTTGCCTATCTGCGCGTGATTGCCCAGCCGCAGGACGATCTGGCGTTCGAGCGGATTTACAACCAGCCCAAACGCGGCCTTGGCGCCAAAGCGCTGGAAGTGATGCATCGCCACGCCCGCGCCACCGGGCTGCCACTGGCCGCCGCCGCGCTCCAACTGGCTGGGACCGATGAATTGCCCAAGCGGGCTGCCGCCACCATCGCCACGCTGATGGGCAGCTTTGTCCGCTGGCGCGAGTTGGCCGAGCAGACCACGCCGGCCGAACTGTTGCGAACCCTGCTGGACGAGACAGGCTACACCGCCATGTTGCAGGCAGAACGCAGCGCCGAAGCCTCGGGCCGTCTCGAGAACCTTTCCGAACTTGCCCGCGCGATGGAAGATTACGAGACGCTGGGCGACTTCCTCGAACATGTCAGTCTGGTGATGGACAATGATTCCAGCGACGATGGCGAGAAAGTCACCATCATGACCATGCATGCCGCCAAGGGGCTGGAATTCGACAATGTCTTCCTGCCCGGCTGGGAAGAAGGCGTGTTCCCCTCGCAGCGGGCGCTCGATGAAGGCGGCCTGGCCAGCCTGGAGGAAGAGCGCCGCCTGGCCTATGTCGCCATCACCCGTGCGCGGCGGCGCTGCACGATCCTCCACGCATCGAACCGGCGGATTTACGGCCAATGGACCAGTTCGATCCCCAGCCGCTTCATTGCCGAATTGCCCGATACACATATCGAGCAGGAAACCACCCTGTCAGGCGGGGCATCCATGTGGCGCGCAAACTGGTCCGAACGGGATGACCCCTTCGCCCATGTCGCGCGCGACCGGCCCGGCCGCTCGCAAAATCGCGGCCCCGGCTGGCAGCGCGCGCTTTCCACTGGATATGATGCAACGCCCAAGCGGCTGGCCGAACCGGGCCGCAGCGCCGCCAGCTATGCCGCCAAGCCGCGCGGCGACATCGCCATCGGCGCGCGCGTGTTTCACGAAAAGTTCGGCTATGGCAAAGTGATCGGCCAGGAAGGCAACAAACTGGAGATCGAGTTCGAGACCAGCGGCCCCAAGCGGGTGATCGACAGCTTCGTCAGCGTGGCGGATTAGACCCGCCACGCCGATATATTCAAAGCGCCGAGACGTTCAGGAAGCCCGGAATCGGGCCGTTCCAACCGCCATCGTCGGGCTGAGTGTCTTCGAAACGGGGGCGGCGTTCGTTCCGGCGTTCCGTGTCGCGACGCTCGGGGCGAGCCTTGCGGGTTTCCGCACGCTCGGCCTGTTCGCGCTCAGGACGCTCCTCACGCGCAGGCTTGCGCGGCTCGCGCTCTCGGCTGGAACGCTTCGGCCTTTCGGAACGCGCGGGGCGTTCTTCGGACTCGGTTTCCGCTTCTGCTTTCGGTTCCGCATCGAGAGTGAAGACGGGGATCTTCATCCCGGTCAGCTTCTCGACATTGGCGATTGCCTCGGCATCCTCGTCACTCACGAAAGTGAAAGCGCGGCCCTTGGCCCCTGCGCGGCCGGTGCGGCCGATACGGTGGACGTAATCGTCCGGGTGCCAGGGCGTGTCGAAATTGAAGACGTGGCTCACGCCCTTCACATCCAGCCCGCGCGCCGCAACGTCGGAGGCGCACAGGATATTGATGTGCCCATCCTTGAACAGCTGCAATTCGGCCAGGCGCTGGGACTGGTCCATATCGCCATGAATCTCGCCCACCGCGAAACCGTGCTGCTTCAGGCTCTTGGCCAGTTCACGCACCGTGGTCTTGCGGTTGGCGAAAATGATCGCGGTCCGCACATCGTCCGTGCGCAGAAGATGCCGCAGCACTTCGCGCTTCTTGCGGGGCGTGACGAACACCTTGTGCTGGGCGATATTGATATTGGCCGATGCCGGACGAGCAACCTCGATATATTTCGGGTTGGTCAGGAATTTGTCCGCCAGCTTCTTGATCGGCGGGGGCATGGTGGCCGAAAACAGCAGCGTCTGCCGGTTAGGCGGCAGCTTGGAGCAGATCGTCTCGATATCCGGGATGAAGCCCATGTCGAGCATGCGGTCCGCTTCGTCGATCACCAGCAGGTCGCAGCCCGTCAGCAGGATCTTGCCCCGCTCGAACAGGTCCATCAGGCGGCCCGGAGTGGCGATCAGCACGTCCACGCCTTCGTTCAGCGCCTTCACCTGATCCCCCATCTGCACGCCGCCAATCAGCAGCGCCATCTTGAGATCGTGATTCTTGCCGTATTTCTCGAAATTTTCCGCGACCTGCGCGGCCAGTTCCCGCGTCGGTTCGAGAATCAGGCTGCGCGGCATCAGCGCGCGGCGGCGGCCATGGGCCAAAATGTCGATCATCGGCAGCACAAAGCTGGCGGTCTTGCCCGTACCAGTCTGCGCGATCGCGATCAGATCCTTCATCATCTGGATCTGGGGGATCGCCTGGGCCTGGATCGGCGTGGGCGTGTCATAGCCAGCGGATTCAACCGCTTGCAGCAATTCGTCAGACAGGCCGAGATCGGCAAATTTCATAGGATAGACTGTGTCCGGATTCGGCACGGGCCGCGAAATGCGCCCAGCCTTGGCGAAAGCTGCGCGCCAGCAAAGGCGCACTGCAAACGCCGCGCCCTATTCCGATACGGCAGTAAAAGTCAAGGAAATGGCAGCGCCACCCGCTTTTCAGTCACGAACCGCGACGAGTTGACGGAACTGCTTCAATACGCATTTGGCCCCGGCCCGCGAATGGATGGTGTCACGCTTCACGCATAACATCCCGTCTTCGGTGCGCTGGACATAGAAGCCTGAATAGAAATCCCGCGCACTACAGGCCTTTTCGAGCGCGACGCTGATTACCTTGCGATCCCGCATGAACAGCAGCAGTCGATTGTCCGCCGAGGTTGAAACCCCGGCAATGCCCTGTGCCGAAACACAGCTGCCATATTTGCGCTCTTCCACATGGGCGGCTTTCCGCCCTTGAGGCAATTGGGCAAGCAAATCCTGCTGATTGGCCACGGCCTTGGGCGAAATGCGGATGGTAACACTTTGTTCGATCCGCACTTGCCCGTTATCGCCGGGGATCGCGCTATCGCCCACTGAAAGCACCGGGAAAGACGCGTCGAAGCCGGTATTGAGCGGCGTGTTAATCGGCGTGCTCAGCAGATCGCCCCCGCCCAGTTCCCCGGCCACGAGCGCCGCCGGGCGCTGATCGGCCCTATGTGGCGCATCGGCGAGCCCAGCAGGAAACAGCAAGGCGAGCGGCGCGAGGTAGGCAGCAAAGCTGTTCATCCGCATCTCAAACCTGACGGGTGCCCCATGCTTCCCGTCACGCCTGTCTCCTTAAGGTCGCCGCTTGAACATCCGCTTAACCCCTTGCATTCAAGTTGCAAGCCGATGTCACGCGCAAATACTGGCGAGCCGGCAACCATCATGTCATAGGCTTGGCCATGAGCGAGACCTTCCTTACCGAAGCCGAGGCACTGCTCGGCCCGCGCGGCCTGACCCGCGATCCCGAACTGATGGAACCCTGGCTGACCGACTGGCGCGGCCGCTTCACCGGCGCGGCGCTGGCCCTGGCCTCCCCCGCCTCCACGGCGGAAGTATCGGCGCTGGTGAAGCTCTGCGCGGCCCATGGAATCGCCATCGTGCCGCAGGGCGGGAACAGCGGCATGTGCGGCGGCGCGACCCCGGATGAGAGCGGCAAGGCGATTATCCTGTCGCTGCGGCGGATGCATGCGATCCGTTCGATCGATCCCGATGCCCGTCAGGCCCTGTGCGAGGCGGGCGTGATCCTGCAGACCTTCCACGAGGCCGTGGAGGCCACCGGCATGCGCTTTCCGCTCACCCTGGGCGGCAAGGGTTCGGCCACTATCGGCGGGCTGATCTCCACCAATGCCGGGGGCACGCAGGTGCTGCGCCACGGCTCCATGCGGGCGCAGGTGCTGGGGCTGGAGGCCGTGCTGGCGGATGGCAGCATCTTCAGCGCCCTCACCCCGCTCAAGAAGGACAATCGCGGTTTCGATCTGAAGCAATTGCTGATCGGCTCCGAAGGAACGCTGGGAATCGTCACGGCAGCCACGCTTCAGCTGTCGCCCGGCCTTGCCGACCGGCTGGTGCTGTGGGCAGGTGTGCCCTCTATTACGGGCGCACGCGCACTGCTGCTCCATTGCCAGGCCATTGCCGGCGATGCGCTGGAAGGGTTCGAGGTCGTCGCCCAGTCCACGCTGGAGGATGTGATCGATCACCTGCCCGGCTCCCGCCCGCCCCTTGCGGGCAAGCATGGCTGGCACGCCCTGATCGAGATCGTTGCGGAAAAGGGCAAACCCACCGATCTGCAACAGCTCGCCGAAACCATGCTCGCCTCCGCTTTCGAGAAGGGCCTGCTCGAAGATGCGGTGATTTCCGCCAATGAAGCCCAGGCGGAAGCTTTCTGGCTGCTGCGCGATTCGATTGCCCCGGCCGAGCGGGCCAAGGGCCCCGCCGTGCAGCACGATATATCCGTTGCGGTTGAAAAAATGCCCACCTTCGTGGAGGCCGCCGTCCCCGTGATCGAAGCGGCCTGGCCGGGCACGGAAGCGATTGCCTTCGGCCATCTGGGGGACGGCAATGTGCATTTCCACGTCATCGCACCGCCGGGCGTCGATCCCCGTGCGTGGCAGGAAGGCGATGGCAAGAAGATCAGCGCCCAGGTCTATGATCTGGTGACGCAATGGGGCGGCTCGATAAGTGCTGAACACGGCATCGGCCAGCTCAAGCGCGATGAGCTGGAACGGCTGGGCGACCCGGTTTCGCTGGCCATGATGCGCGCCGTAAAACACGCGCTGGACCCGGCCGGCATCCTCAATCCGGGGAAACTCGTGCCCCTTGCACCGGGCAGCGACACCCCTTAAAGCCGCGCCTCGAAGCGCGCGGGAAATGCCGCTTTTTGCAATTTTTTGACGTCGGAGAGATGCCAATGGCCACCGCGCCGAACCCTAGCCTGCCTCTGTTTTATCAGGACCTGATGCCGCTCAACCGGCGCGATCACGAAAAGTGGCGCTCGCACCGCAGCGAAACTGCCGACTGGCTGATCGGCCAGCATGCCGTTCCGCTGACGGCTGAGGAATTTTCCCTCGCCCAGCGCTTCTTCCCGATCGTGTTCTCGGCGGGCGAGCGCCCGGTTCCGCTGGCGCTGTTCGGTCTGAATGAAGGCGTCAACGTCTATGTGGATGGCGAAGGCGTGCTGACGACCGACATCTACATGCCCGCTTATGTGCGCCGCTATCCCTTCCTGCTTGCCAAGCTGGACCCGAACACCGACGTCATGTCGCTCTGCTTCGATCCGTCGAGCAAGCTGCTGGGCGATTTCGAAGAAGGCGATGTGCTGTTCGACGGTGAAGAGCCTGCCGAATTCACCAAGGGCGTGATGCAGTTCTGCGAACGTTTCGAGGAAGCCGGCATGCGCACGCAGGGCTTCGTCGACGAGCTGCTCAAGCATGACCTCCTGATGGATGGCGAAGTGGCGATCACGCGCGAAGGCAGCGATCAGCCGTTCATTTATCGCGGCTTCAAGATGATCAATCAGGAAAAGCTGCGCGAACTGCGCGGTGACCAGCTGCGCACCTGGAACCAGAACGGCATACTTTCGCTGATCTATGCGCACATCATGTCGCTCGATCTGCTGCGGGTGATTTTCGGCCTGCAGACCGCTCAGGGCAAGGGCCCCGGCGCTTCTGCGGCTGAAACAGTCAACTAAATCAGACGAAATTCTAAAGATGGCCCCCCGTGGGCTTGCAATTGGCCTGCGGGGGTCTATCTTTAGTAAGTCCGGTTGCGGCTTCCCTCATGGCTCGACCGGATAAGCGCGCGAAAGCGTGCTTCCTCCCTGTACCTTGGCCACCTCGTGCATATGCACGAGGTGGTTTTTTATTACCTGCCGAAAGGCGCAGAGGCAGAGGCCCGCTCGCCTCGGTTCTTTGGGCTGCTATTCCGCCGCCTGCGGAAATTGCACCGCCCGGCCAAGCGCGGCGGTTTCCTCCGCCAGACGCCGCACGAGGGCTGTAAGGGAAAGGACGATGCCTGCCATCGTATCCTCCACCGGCTCCGCCATCCTTCCGTCGAGATAAGTGGACCGGCAGATTTCTACCTGCAGAGCATGAATGCCCTGCTCTGGCGCGCCATGACGATCCAGAACATAACCGCCCGCATAAGGCCGGTTATGCGCGGCAACGCGCCGCTGGCGATTCAACTCATCAAAGGCCGCCGCGCATAGCGCCCCTTCGCAGGTCGCCCCGAAACGATCCCCCAACACGATCTCGGGTGCGGCTTCCCCCGGCATGCGCGGGCTGAGCGGCGGCATGGAGTGCATGTCCACCAGCAGAGCGGCGCCCCAGCGAGCCCTGATCTGGCCCAGATTATCCGAAATGGCGTTGTGATAGGGCCGATGTACCCCTTCCAGCCGCGCCTCCAGATCCGCTTCTTCCATCGGGCGGCGCCATAATTCGCCCATGCCCGGCAAACGGCGTGGGACCAGGCCCAGCCCGCTGCGGGCACGGCGACTCATCCGTTCTCCCCTCCGCCCCGCAGGAGCGCCGAAGCGCAGCATGTCCCAATCCATCTCGTCCGGCGCCCGATTGAGATCGATCATCGCGCGGGGGGCATGGGCCAACAGCAGCGCCGCGCCGGTTTCCCGCGCTACGGCACTAGCCAGCAGGTCCACATAGCGGTCTTCCAGCCTGAGAGCCGTTTCGCCCGGACTTCGCATTCGGCCAAGCAGATCGGAGGGGTAGAGCCTGCCGGCATGGGGAACCGCGATCAGCACGGGCACTGGCGAAGGCTCCCGCCGCGTGAGCGTGAAGGCAGCCTGCCCTGCCAGGCCGGGAATCGCGCCGCCCTTCAGGCCAGCCGATTCGCGCGAGTTTGGATTGTCTCCCACGATCCCTGCTTGCTGGCGTGGAATGCTTACCAAGTCAAAGAAGTCTGTCTCAAAGCAGGCCAGCCGGGAATCCGCATGAGATTGTTAAGAGCCTATGGGTTATGGCCTGAGGGCACCAAAAAATCGGAAGGTACGGGGAATGCGGCGAATCCTTTTGGCCGAGGACGAAGAGGCCATGCGCACATATCTGGCGCGCGCGTTGGAGAATGCCGGATATCGGGTTTCCGCCGTGGATCGCGGCACTGCGGCCCTGCCGCTGCTGGAAACCGGCGCTTACGATCTGCTGCTTTCCGACATCGTGATGCCCGAAATGGACGGGATCGAGCTTGCCCAGCGTTGCGGGGAGATCAGCCCGCATACGAAGATCATGTTCATCACCGGCTTTGCGGCCGTCACGCTCAAGGCCAGCCGTGAAACGCCGCGGGCCAATATCCTGTCCAAACCCTTCCATCTGCGCGATCTTGTGCGCGAAATCGAACGCGTGTTCGAGGAGCAGGCCTCCGTTCTGCTCTGAAAAGCGCGCGAAAGCGGGAAAAATGCCGATAGGTGAAAAGCTTTTCCGCTACCCACTTGCAACCGGGCGAAGGCGCAGCTAAATGGCCCGCCTGCCGGATGCTCCGGTGGACCGAATGGTGCGGGCGTATAGCTCAGTGGTAGAGCACTATGTTGACATCGTAGGGGTCGCAAGTTCAATCCTTGCTACGCCCACCATTCGAAAAGGCGCCGCGAAAGCGGCGCTTTTTTCGTTTATAGCCCCAGTTCCTTGCGCCTCGCCTCTAGGCTGCTAAGAGGCCCCTCATCCCATTTCTCTAGGCACAGGGGCCACTATGGCGAAGATCAAGGTCGCGAATCCCGTCGTCGAAATCGATGGCGACGAAATGACGCGCATCATCTGGCAATGGATCCGGGAAAGGCTGATCCAGCCCTATCTCGATATCGATCTCATCTATTACGATCTGTCGGTCCAGAAGCGCGACGAGACGGACGACCAGATCACCGTCGATGCCGCCAATGCCATCAAGCAGCATGGCGTGGGCGTGAAATGCGCCACCATCACCCCGGATGAAGGCCGCGTCACGGAATTCGGCCTCAAGCAGATGTGGAAGAGCCCCAACGGCACTATCCGCAACATCCTGGGCGGCACGATCTTCCGCGAACCGATCGTCATTTCCAACGTCCCCCGCCTGATTCCGGGCTGGACCGATCCCATCGTGGTCGGCCGCCACGCCTTTGGCGACCAGTACCGCGCGACCGACTTCCTCGTCCCCGGCAAGGGCAAGCTGCGCCTGGTGTTCGAAGGCGAAGACGGCACCGTGATCGACCGCGAAGTGTTCAACTTCCCGTCCTCTGGCGTCGCCATGTCGATGTACAACCTCGACGATTCGATCCGCGACTTCGCCCGCGCCAGCATGAACTACGCGCTCAACCGCGGCTGGCCGCTTTACCTCTCCACCAAGAACACGATCATCAAGGCCTATGACGGGCGTTTCAAGGATCTGTTCCAGGAAGTCTACGAGACCGAAGGCTTCAAGGCGAAGTTCGACGAAGCCAAGATCTGGTACGAACACCGCCTGATCGACGACATGGTCGCCTCCGCGCTCAAGTGGAACGGCAAGTTCGTCTGGGCCTGCAAGAACTACGACGGTGACGTGCAGTCGGACCAGGTCGCTCAGGGCTTCGGCTCGCTCGGCCTGATGACCTCCGTGTTGATGACGCCCGACGGCAAGACCGTGGAAGCGGAAGCCGCCCACGGCACCGTGACGCGCCACTATCGCCAGCACGAACAGGGCAAGGCGACCAGCACCAACCCGATCGCCAGCATCTTCGCCTGGACACGCGGCCTGATCTATCGTGGCCGTTTCGACAATACGCCCGACGTGGTGCGCTTTGCCGAAACGCTGGAGAAGGTCTGCATCGAAACCGTGGAAAGCGGCAAGATGACCAAGGATCTGGCGCTGCTGATCGGCCCGGACCAGCCGTGGATGACCACGGAGCAGTTCTTCGAGGCTATCGTGCAGAACCTCGAAACCGAAATGGCCAACTGGGCCTGACCTGAACCTTCACGGGTTTCGGCACAGAAAAGGCCGGGTTTGCGACAGCGCAGACCCGGCCTTTCTTTTGGCTTCTGTGGATGGGGCCTCCGCGAGCGGAAGGTCACGGAATTTTCACTTATCGCTTTATTTTCATGAGCTTATTAGGAATTCTCAACGGCGTCAAAAACCCCTCGCCACTGTGTAACATGTGTAACATCGGCCTCTGCCGAGGGGCTTGTGTAGAGGGGTTTGGATCAACCGGCAGGCAATGCCTGTTCGATCATCCGACGCGCGATTTCCCGCTCGCCCATGATGGTCAGATTGGCCCCGCAGGACATCAGATGCGTTTCCTCGTCGTCGCTGTGAGCGCGGGCGACGATCTTCAGCGACGGATTGATCAGGCGAGCCTGTTCGACGATCTGCCCGGCCTCAAAGGTCTGGGGAATGGCCACGAACAACAGACGGGCGTCGCCCAGATTGGCGCGTTCCAGCACCGATCTGGCGGCGGCATTGCCGGCGATTACCGTCACCTTCTCTCCCACTTCGGGGAAGCCTGAGAAATCGTCTTCCGCCTCGATCACGGTCACTCGCTCGCCAGCCTCGATCAGCTTCTCACCGATCAAAGATCCTACCCGGCCATAGCCGACCAGCACCACATGGCCCTTCGGGGCCGGAACAGGTGCAGGCGCGGCCTTCCCTTCCGCCTTGTCCGCCTTCGCTTCGGACCGGGCGATGATGCTGAACAGGAGCGGATTGACCAGGATCGAGAAGATGGCGCCCGCCAGGATCAGATCCCGCGCCTCGCCCGGGATCAGCTCCAGCGAAGTACCCAGCGTAGCGAGGATGAAGGAGAATTCGCCGATCTGCGCCAGGCTGGCCGCGATGGTCAGAGCGGTGCGGTGCGGGCGGCGGAACAGGCGGACGATCAGATAGGCTGCAATGGACTTGCCCAGCACGATGATCGCCACCGTGGCGATCAGCGCCAGCGGCTTGGCCACTACCACATGCGGATTGAACAACATGCCGACCGACACGAAGAACAGCACCGCAAAGGCATCCCGCAAGGGCAGCGTTTCTTCCGCAGCGCGCTGGCTCAGCTGGGATTCGGACAGGATCATGCCCGCGAAGAAAGCCCCCAGCGCGAAGGACACACCAAACAGGAAGGCCGCACCAAATGCCACGCCCAGCGCAATGGCCAGCACGGCAAGGCGGAACAGCTCCCGCGAACCGCTATGCGCGATGGAATGGAGCAACCAGGGAATAACCCGCCGCCCGACGATCAGCATGAAGGCGATAAATGCACCGACCTTTGCCAGAGTGGAGGCAAGCGCGGTGCCAATCCCGCCCATCGTGCCATCCCCCGCCGCAACTGCAGGCAGCAGCACCAGCGCGAAGACCATCACCAGATCTTCCACGATCAGCCAGCCCACCGCGATCTTGCCGCGTTCTGTATCCAGCAGGCGCCGCTCCTGCATCGCGCGCAGCAGCACCACCGTACTGGCCACCGACAGGGCCAGACCGAAGACAAAGCCGCCCATCACGCTCCAGCCGAGCAATGCGGCAAGGGCCATGCCCAGCACCACTGCCACGGAAATCTGCACGATCGCGCCAGGCACCGCCACCTTGCGCACTGCCATCAAATCACGGACCGAGAAGTGCAGGCCCACGCCGAACATCAGCAGGATCACGCCGAGTTCCGCCAGCTGATCCGCCAGATGCTGATCCGCGACATAGCCCGGCGTGAACGGGCCGATCACTACGCCCGCAAGCAGATAACCGATCAGGGGAGGAAGCCGAAGCCTGTGCGCCGCCGCGCCCAATATGAATGCCAGGACGATGCCTCCGACAAGCGTGGCGATAAGCGGCGTGGCATGGGGCATGCGGCGTCAGTTTCCTTCTTGTGGATGATACCCAAGGTTAAACAGAAATTGGGGCAGATGCGAAGGGTTACAACACAGTTTTTTTCGCATCCGCGCAGCAAACCTGCCCGGATAGGCATTGGGAAGGCATTTTTGTGCTTATCCATGGGTGACATTCGTTTCGCGCGTGCAATAAGGATCGCACATGGCGCATGGCGAATTCACATCAACCTTCCTGTCCGATGCGCTGGTGATCCTCGGCGCGGCCGGGCTTATCATCCCCATTTTCGCCCGCTTCCGTATCACCCCGGTGATCGGTTTCATTCTGGTGGGCGTGCTGGTCGGCCCCTATGGGCTGGGCAAGCTGGTCTACCACTATGACTGGCTGGGCTTCGTCACCATCACCGATCCCGAAGGGCTGGAACCCTTCGCGGAATTCGGCATCATCCTGCTGCTGTTCACCATCGGACTGGAACTGAGCTTCAACCGATTGTGGGAAATGCGGCGGCTTGTCTTTGGGCTGGGGGCGCTGGAACTGGGCGTGATCTCCTGCCTGCTGACGGCTTTCCTGGCCATGTTGGGGCAATATTGGACCGGGGCGCTGGGCCTCGGCCTTGCCCTAGCCCTCTCCTCCACGGCATTGGTGCTGCAAATTTCGGGGACGCAGTCATCGGTCGGCCGCGCCGCACTGGCGATGTTGCTGTTCGAGGATATCGCCATCGTTCCCATCATCTTCCTGCTGGGCGCGCTTGCCCCCTATGCGGCGAAGGACGGGGCCGAGGGGCTGGTCACCACACTGTGGCAAGGCGCGTTGGTAGTGGGTTTGCTGCTGGTCCTGGGCCGCCTTGCCCTGCCCCGGCTATTCGCCCAGGCCGCTCGCACCAAGAGCCCGGAACTGTTTCTCGCCGCCAGCCTGCTTGTGGTGATCGGATCGAGCCTTGCCACCGCCGCCACCGGCCTATCACCCATCGTCGGCGCGCTGATCGCCGGGCTGCTGATCGCGGAAACCGAATATCATACCGAGGTGGAGCAAATAACCGAGCCCTTCAAGGGCCTCGCCCTCGGCGTCTTCCTCATCACGGTAGGGATGGGAATCGATCTGACGATCATCTGGGCCAATCTCGCGCCAATTGCGCTGGCAGTGGTGGGCGTCCTCTCGCTGAAGGCGGTGGTCACCGGGGTTTTGCTGCGATTGATGGGCGCAAGGGCTGGAATGGCCACTGAGACCGGCATTCTCATGGCTAGCCCATCGGAAACCACGCTGATCGTGCTGACGGCAGCCACGCAGGCCCTACTGATCCAGCCCGGGACGGCGCAGTTCTGGCAGATCGTAACTGCCATCGGCCTCACAGTGACACCCTTGCTCGCCCGGCTGGGCCGGATAATCGGCCGCAGGATCGACCCGGCACCCACAGTGGAGGAAATCTCCACTCGCCCCGGCCAGGCACATGTCATCATTCTGGGTTTCGGCCGCGTCGGGCGCCTGGTCGCCGATATGCTGACTGTGCATGGCAAGCCCTATATCGGGGTGGATGGCGATGCCGATCTGGTAGAGCGTGCCCGGCGCGATGGTTATGCCGTCACTTTCGGCGACGCATCGCGCGCCAAAGTGCTTGAACGGCTGAATGTGGC
>MKUB01000208.1:16774-33087 GCA_001898545.1 Sphingomonadales bacterium 63-6
CCGGTCCTGGCACAGCGGCTGGTGCGCAAATTGCGACAAGCCTATCCCGATCTGCTGATCATCGCCCGCGCCCGCGATACCGATCATGCCGCTCTGCTCTATCGCAGCGGCGCAACCCATGCCGTGCCGGAGACACTGGAAAGCTCGCTCCAGCTATCCGAATCCGTACTGGTGGATCTGGGAGTCGCAATGGGACCCGTGATCGCCTCGATCCACGAGAAGCGGGACGAATATCGGGCAAAGATCAAGACAGATGGGGCGCTGGATCACACGCCGAAGCTCCGGACGAGCACGGTGGAGAGCCAGAGCGCGTCCTGAGAAACGGAACGGGTGAAAGAATAGTCGCGACCGATCAGGCCGCGACTGACTCCATCGCCGCCTTGACCGCTGCAATTGCATCTGCAGCCTTGGCACCATCCGGCCCGCCGCCCTGCGCCATGTCAGCGCGGCCACCGCCGCCCTTGCCGCCCAGCGCTTCCACGCCCGCGCGCACCAGCGCCACGGCATCGAATTTACCGGTCAGATCGTCAGTCACGGCGGCCGCAATCGCGGCGCGGCCTTCATTCACGGCGACGATCGCCGCTACGCCCGAACCCATCCGCTTCTTGGCTTCATCCAAAAGGCCGCGCAATTCCTTGGCATCCAGCCCTTCGATGACCTGACCGGAGAATTTCACTCCGCCCACATCCTCGTCCGCAGCGGCGGGAGCAGCGCCGCCACCGCCGCCCAGCGCGAGGGCGCGCTTGGCATCGGCCAGCTCCTTTTCGAGCCGGCGCCGTTCGTCGACCAGCGCCGCAACGCGTGCCTCGACCTCTTCAGGCGTACTCTTGAGCGTGCCTGCCACTGCCTTCAACGCTTCCTCGCGGGTCACCAGCCACTGGCGTGCAGCCTCGCCGGTCAGTGCCTCGATACGGCGGACACCGGAAGACACGGCGCTTTCCGAAACGATGCGGAACAAGCCAATATCGCCAGTGGCGCGCACATGGGTGCCCCCGCACAATTCCACCGAATAGCTATGCCCGCTGTCCGTGCCGATGCTGCCCATGGAAAGGACGCGAACCTCGTCGCCATATTTCTCGCCAAACAGCGCCATGGCGCCAGCGGCAATGGCATCGTCCGGCGTCATCAGGCGCGTGGTGACAGCGTCGTTATGGCGAATCTCGGCGTTCACTTCGGCCTCGATCAGCGCGATTTCCTCGGGGCTCAGTGCCTTGAGATGGGAGAAGTCGAACCGCAGCCGGTCCGCGCTCACCATCGAACCCTTCTGGGTAACGTGATCGCCCAGATGCTTGCGCAGAGCGGCGTGCAGCAGGTGCGTGGCCGAATGGTTGGAACGGATCGCATCGCGCCGCGCCACATCCACATCGAGGCGAACGGTATCGCCTACCTTCACCGTGCCGCTTTCGACCGTGCCGCGCATGGCATGCAGGCGACCGAGCGGCTTGGACGTATCGGCAATTGCAATCTTCAGGCCGCCCGGCCCGGTTATCGTGCCCGCATCGCCCACCTGGCCGCCGCTCTCACCATAGAAGGGCGTCTGGTTGGTTAGGACGATGACTTCCATGCCCGCCTCGGCGGACGGGACTTCCTTACCGTCAGCCACCAGTGCCACGACCTGGCCTTCGCCGCTGGTGGAGGTGTAACCGGTGAATTCGCTGGCGCCCTCGCGCTCGGCAATGTCGAACCACACTTCTTCGTCCGCCGCGGCGCCGGAGCCCTTCCAGGCCGCGCGGGCGGCTGCTTTCTGGCGTGCCATGGCCGCGTCGAAGCCCGCCTTGTCCACGCCGATCCCGCGCGAACGCAGCGCGTCTTCGGTGAGATCATAGGGGAAGCCGAACGTATCGTAGAGCTTGAAGGCAGTCTCGCCCGGCAGTTCCGCGCCTTCGGTAAGGGCCTGCGTCTCTTCTTCCAGCAGACGCAGGCCCTTGTCGAGCGTCTGGCGGAAACGGGTTTCCTCCCTCTCCAGCGTTTCCTCGATCAGGCTCTGTGCGCGAGTCAGTTCCGGATAGGCCTGCCCCATTTCGGTGACCAATGCAGGCACCAGACGGTGCATCAACGGATCGGCCGCGCCCAACAGGTGAGCATGGCGCATGGCGCGGCGCATGATCCGGCGCAGCACATAACCGCGCCCTTCGTTGGACGGCAGCACGCCATCGGCAATGAGGAAGCTGGTGGAACGCAGGTGATCCGCAATCACGCGGTGGCTGGCGGTGTGATCGCCTTCCGCCTCCACCTTGGTCAATTCCACCGACTGGTTGATCAGCGCCTGAAACGTGTCCGTCTCGAACACGGAATGGACGCCCTGCATCACGGTGGAGATACGTTCCAGCCCCATGCCTGTGTCGATGCTGGGGCGCGGCAGATCGCCAACGATCTGATCCGCTTCCTGCACATATTGCATGAAAACGAGGTTCCAGATCTCGACGAAACGATCCCCATCCTCTTCCGGCGATCCCGGAGGACCACCCCAGATGTCCGGACCATGATCCCAGAAAATCTCGGAACAGGGGCCGCAGGGACCATCGGAGCCCATCGCCCAGAAATTATCCTTGGTCGCAATGCGAATGATCCGCTCATCCGGAAGACCGGCGATCTTCTTCCACAAGTTCCAGGCTTCGTCATCCGTGTGATAGACGGTGACCGAAAGGCGATCCTTCGAAAGGCCGAACTCGCCCGTGACGAGATTCCAGGCCAGTTCGATCGCCCGTTCCTTGAAGTAGTCGCCGAAGGAAAAATTGCCCAGCATCTCGAACAGGGTCAGGTGGCGGGCAGTATAGCCCACATTGTCCAGATCGTTGTGCTTGCCCCCGGCGCGCACGCATTTCTGCGAGCTGGCTGCGCGCGGCGCAGGCGGGGTTTCGAGCCCGGTGAAGACGTTCTTGAACGGGACCATGCCCGCATTCACGAACATCAGTGTAGGGTCGTTATACGGCACAAGCGGCGCCGAAGGCATGACCTGATGCCCGTTGGCCCCGAAATAATCGAGAAATGTGCGGCGGATATCGTTCGACGAGTTCATGGCCCGCAACTAGGGGCTGTAAGGGCGAAAGCCAAGCCCGAGATGCATTGTCGGATGCTGCTTTCGCGCCGAATCCGGACAGTCCCGTTGAGTTTGGCTAAGGGCGGCGAGCCGTGACGATCCATGCCCCGGCCGAGAAAGCGACTATGCCGTCAATCTCGCGCGAGGCCAGGAAGCCCCGCAGACGCTGACGGAAGGCTGCGCGGTCTTCTTCGCTCATCGCAGCCATCGCCGATGCAACCGGGCCGATAGTGGAGAAATAGGCGGCAGCATCGCTCACCGCATCCTCGCCCATCCCCACTACCATCGCAAAATCGAAAGGTTCGAGCTTCACATCCGTCCAACCGGCAGCGGTAAGGATCGTGCGAACACGGTTGGGGTCAGCGAAGGCCATGGGGCCTGGAGCCTCAGGATCGGGGGGAGTCTCAGGCGGGGGCAGCAGGTTGCCCACGGCCGTAAAAATCTCGTTCACTGCCGGCGAGCGGAAGCAACTGAAGAGCAACCCGGCACCCGCCGCCGAAATGGAAGCGAGATGGGAAAAGGCCCCGACCGGATCCGGGAAGAACATCACGCCATGGCGAGAGATCAGCAGATCGGGACGAAACCCGCCAGGGGGGATCCAACGCGATGCGTCACCCAGCTCGAAGGAAGCATTGGCGAGGTTGTGCCCCCGTTCCCGTGCGACTTCGACGAGCCGGGAGGAAATATCGACCCCCAGCACACTGACGTTATGGCGCCCGCGTGCGATTGCCAGCGAAAGCTCGCCCGCGCCGCAGCCGATATCCAGAACGCTGGAAAAGGAAAAATCGCGCGTACCGCGCAGCAGCCGCTCCGTCAGCCCGCCCCAGCTGCGATCGGTCCGGCGCCATTCCGCAGCCCAGCTTTTCCCGGCCTGCCCTTCCCAATCCATCACTCTCGACATGGGCGCGCTCCTTTTACAACGGTCCAGCAGTAATGGACCGGACAAAACAGCGCCAGTGGTAACCGGTTGGAGTTTACGGAGAGGAAGCAACAGAAAAGGCGCCGAGCTCGCAACAGTGGGCCCGGCGCCCTTCAAAGGAGTTACAGGACGGACCTATTCCGCCTTTGCGGCATCGCTCGGATCAGAGGCTTCAGCGGAAGCGGGTTCCTGCTTGAGTTCGGCCAGATCCGCGCCGATCGTCTTGGCAACGTCGACCCGAACCGAATTGTTATGGTCTTCAACCGTGGAGCGAACCTTGCCATCTTTATCGAGAAGAACCGCTTTCTCACCCGAACCCTTCGGCGCCAGCTTGACGATCAGCGGTTTGGGATAGAGCCGATTGCTCGAGCCGTTGGTTCCATCGACGACAGCACCGATGCCACCGCCCAACAGGATATTGCCAAAGGCGCTGCCGCCCAGCCGAGACTGGATGAGAATATAGGCCGGATCATAGCCATCCAGTTCGACATCGGCGCGCAGATCGTCCTTGCGCTTGAGTTCCACCTTGCATGGCGTGGTGCAGGTTTCCCCGCCGGTAAACCTGACCTTCGCGCCATTGGGCTGGCTGTCGACACTGTAATCTTCCTTGGTGCCGTTGAGGACGGTCGCGCAACCACCCAAGGCAAGAGACATTGCGGCAAGAATTGCCGTCGCATAGATTTTCATGAATTGCCCCTTCTGTCATTCCGCCCCCTGACGGAATGAGGCACTTCTTGTCGCAGTTCTTGCCTTTGGCCAGTCAATTACAGAAGATGATTGATCCCTTATGGATTAAGTCATCCCACATAGATTCGCAGAATTGTAACGAAAAAGCCGGCGCGAAAACCCGGAAGGATTCGCAGCGCCGGCTTCGTTCTCGCAAGTGCCGCAGAAAAACGGCCCTTCTTGAGGATCAGTCTTCGGAGTCCGCGTCCGGCCCCGTCATCATCTCCTCGGCAACCTGATCGGTCCGGCCGCGAATGGCGGCTTCCAACCGGGCGCAAATCTCGGGATTTTCCTTGAGGTAGGTCTTGGCGTTTTCACGCCCCTGCCCGATCCGGATGCTGTCATAGCTGAACCAGGAACCGGACTTCTCGACGAGACCGACCTTCACGCCGAGATCGAGGATCTCGCCGATCTTGGAAATGCCTTCGCCATACATGATGTCGAATTCCACCTGCTTGAAGGGCGGGGCAACCTTGTTCTTCACCACCTTCACCCGTGTGGCGTTACCGACGATTTCCTCGCGGTCCTTGATTGCACCGGTGCGGCGAATGTCGAGACGGACCGAAGCATAGAATTTGAGCGCGTTACCGCCGGTGGTGGTTTCCGGATTGCCGTACATCACACCGATCTTCATGCGCAGCTGATTGATGAAGATCACCATGCAGCGCGAACGGCTGATCGAGCCGGTGAGCTTGCGCAACGATTGCGACATCAGGCGGGCCTGCAGGCCGACATGGCTGTCGCCCATCTCGCCCTCGATTTCGGCCCGGGGCACCAGCGCTGCAACCGAATCGACCACCAGAACGTCGATAGCGTTGGAACGCACCAGCGTGTCGGTGATTTCCAGTGCCTGCTCGCCCGTATCCGGCTGCGAGACGATCAGTTCGTCGATATTGACGCCCAGCTTCTTGGCATAGACCGGATCGAGCGCATGTTCGGCATCGATGAAAGCCGCCGTGCCACCGGACTTCTGCGCTTCAGCAATGACGTGCAGGGCCAGCGTGGTCTTGCCCGAGCTTTCCGGTCCATAGACTTCGATCACGCGCCCGCGCGGCAGGCCGCCGACGCCGAGAGCGATGTCGAGACCGAGCGATCCAGTGGAAATCGCTTCCACCTGCATCGCTTCCTTGGAGCCCAGCTTCATTGCCGAACCTTTGCCGAAGGCGCGGTCAATCTGTGCGAGAGCGGCGTCCAGCGCCTTCTGACGGTCCATAGTATCCTTATCCACGAGCTTCAGTTGCGTCGCCATCGAGGGCCTCCGTCAGTGCCTAGAGCCAAGACCGGAAAGGTCAACTGACGGAGCATGTATCGCATTTGTTCTCATGGAACAAGGGGGGAACATAATTTTCCCAAAGGCCAGAAAGGTCGGATCTCCGCCGTTTCAGCTTTTCTCCGCTTCAGCGGAACGAATCTCCCAATCGATGTTCACCGAGGTTCCGGCGGGAATCGTCCGCTCGATCACCCACTGCCCGTCCTTCACCGACATGCCCTTCACCTTCTTGCGGATGGCCCAGTCCGCCGGGCGGCCAAGCTCGACTCGCGCCTTAATCGGGTGCCGGTTGGCGTTGGTCAGCGTAGCACGCGTGGGCAGCCAGGGATTGCCTTCATCGCCAGGCTCCGCCTCAGTCTGCCGAGCGCAGAGGGCAAAGGCATTGGGGCTTTCACCCAGCCCGATTTCCACATCCTGCCCCTCAGCATAATCACGCAGGGTTTCCTCACCGACCAGAAGGTCGCCAGAAGAAGAAGGCTCGAACAAGGTCACTCCGCCCATCGGCAGGGCAACGCCCAATCCATGCTTCCGGTCGTTCTTGGTCTTCAATACGCGACGTAAGGCCTGTGCATCGGAGGAATTATCCCAGGGCGCGCAGGAGGCGCGATATTCCAGTTCCCCCTCCACTGCATCCTTATCGAGGAAAGCCACCTGCTTCATCGATTTGGAAGCCACGGTCACCCGTTCCGGCACACGGTAGAGTTTGAGGTCGCCCAGCGCTTCCTCGGTGGCGACCATGGCCACGGGCGATGCCTTTTCCATCATTCCCCGCGCCTGGGCGGTGACGACGATATTATCATAGGCCGCCATTGGCGCAGGAGGCGGCGGGGCTGGATAAGCACCGCCAGCTATCGGATAGCCCTCCGGGGAACCTTCCGCCGTGCTGCCAAGCGGATAGCAGGTCAAATGGAGCCCGCGCCCCTGCGGCGGGTCGGACAGGCCCTGATAATCGCTTTCCACATTGAGCTTGCCTGCCACCACCAGCAGCGAAGCATCCGGGAAGCTCTGGCCATTATCGTTCACCAGCGTCAGCCAACTGCGCAGATGGAGCTTTTCCTTACCCTTGGGCGCCGCGTCATCAAACGTGCCGACATAATGGGCCTGCCAGTCGAAGCCCCAGGCGATATAGGTCAGCTGGACCTGATAGGTGCCCCCGCTCGCATCGCGCGTGTCGATGCTGAACACCGGCTGGGCAGAAAGGCCATCGGGCACGCGGTCGAAAGTAAGCCTTTCCGGAATGCCCGCGCAGCGCACCGCTTCGTAACCCTGCGCGGTTTGCAGTACGAGGCCGCCATCGGCGCGGGTGCGCACCACGGCGCTTTCCGCAATCTCTGCGCCAGTCGCAGGATTGGTGCGGGTGATGGTGACGCGGTTGCCCAGTGTCCCGTCCACCAGCGCGGCGGGAGAGAGCAGATCGGCATTGCGATTCTTCTCGATCGTGCCGCCCGGTAGGCCAGTGACGATGGCGCTGACGGCCACCATCCCTTCGGCCACGCCCTCGAACCGGATCGTGGATTCGCCCGGCGGGAGAGTGACGGTGCGCGTCTCATTGATCATGGCGAAGCCGCGCGGCCATTCCCGATTGATCTGCTGATCCGGCCCTCTGTCGGGATCGCGATAGAGAGTGACCGAAACGGCATTGGGGGCCGAGGCCATGACGGCTTCACGCGCGATGGCCGGGCTTGTCCCGACCGTCGCCAGCAAAGCTGCGGCCAAGGTGAGTTTCCGCGCAGGCAGGAACCTCGCGAGGCGGCGGGGCGTGCCCGGCGCAGGCTCCTGCCTGCGCAGGAGCTCACCCATGGGGTGCCAGAAGGCAGTGCAGGCCATCTGGGGCCTCAATAACGCGTTTCGTAGGTAACGCGCACCACGCGCTCGCCATTGGCGGGCACGGGGACGGTCCATTTACGGCGATCCGCATTGAGCTGTTCGCCCTGCACATCCTCGCTTACCACGCGGAAATCGCGGCCCCACCAACCGTAATCGAGCCCGTCCTGGAACAGCTGCACATCCACCGGCTGCGCCTTGGCATTGGTGAGGGTGTAGCGCATGGTGGTGCGGTAATAGGTCACCGGCCGTTCGGCCTCCCCGCGCACTTCGCTGCCATCTTCCTTGATCACACGCCAGCGGGCGGATTTTTCCCAATCGGCGCCGGTGATCTTCTCGCGCTTTTCCACTTCGGCCTTCACGAAGATGTCGAAGGCATCGCCCGTGGTCAGCGCCAGTTCGCTGCCCATCGGTGTGTGGCCGATCTGGTTCTCGCCGATGAATTGCGGCGTGCCCTTGCTGTCGCGCTGATAGAAGCGGACCGTGCCTGCCGGCAACGCATCGCCCAGCCCGCCTTCCTTCGAGGAAGAGAACGCGATCTGGCTGGAGACATTGCGCGGATTGCTGTCGCTCTGCAGCCAGGCCACGGAAGCACCATAGATCTTGCGCGCGGGCACCGCCTGCACGTCAAGGAAGCTGACCTGCTTGGTCTGATTATTGGCGATCGTGGTGCGCCCCTCGATGGGGTAGAGGTAGAAATCGCCCAATTGCTCACGATCGGCGGTCTGCGTACCCGGGACGAAGGAACCGCGCGGCGCGGGCGCAACCACGGGCCGGGCCGAGACATAACGCGGATTATAGCCACCATTGTTGCTTGACGGACTGCCCGCCACCAGCAGCGTCTTCGCCTTGTCGAAGGTGGTTCCGGTGTTGTTGGTCAGCGTCACCCAGCCCTGCACATCCACCGTGCTCTTGCTCTCGTCATACAGCGCCACATAGTCCGACGACCAGCCGAGGCCCGGCGTAAGATAGCGGATCGAAGCCGGGCGATTGCCCGCGCGGGCGCTATCCACCGTGACGGAAAGCGTAGGCCGCGCGCGCAGATTGGGCGGCACGCCATCGAATATCACGCGCACGGGCAGACCATCGTCGCGCAGCACTTCGATCCGGTCGCCGATCCGGATCACCACGCCGCCAGCCGTGGAAAGCACAGTTGCCCGCTCGCGCG
Organism: Sphingomonadales bacterium 63-6; assembly: GCA_001898545.1. Lineage (GTDB taxonomy): Bacteria > Pseudomonadota > Alphaproteobacteria > Sphingomonadales > Sphingomonadaceae > Andeanibacterium. The sequence goes on from MKUB01000208.1 coordinate 25,722, forward strand.
TTTCCTGACCGGTGGCAGGATTGGTGCGCAACAGGGTGACGGTCTGGCCAATGGCCTTTTCCATCAGCTTGGTAGGAGTCAGCAGATCGAAATCGAAATTCTGTTCGACAATGCCGGTATCGGCTGCCGTAAAACTGAGCGTTTCAGGCCGGATCATGGCCGAAACATCAGGAAATTCGATCCGGCTGCGGCCATTGGCGATGGAAATCTGGCGCACATCCTGCACCAGCGCCTGGCCGTTATTGTAGATCGTTACCGAGACATCGCCCTGGCCTGAGCCCTGCCCGGAACTCTGGGCCGGGACGCTCGTCTGAGCGACTGCGGAGCCCTGCGTGGCGAGGAGCGCACCCGGAAGAACGGCGGCGGAAATGGCAAGGCGGGCGAAGTTGCGGATCATGGTCTGATCTACTCCCAAAGAGGCGCGCACGATGCGCGTGTTCCTAAGCTTGACGGACAGGATCGCGTCCTGCGCGTGACCCTTCGATGAACGGAGGCAGAGGAGCGACGGGTGGTGACATATGGGGTAAAATGCAGCACCCCCGTCACCCCTGCCTTTGCAGGGGCGACGCCATTGTACATCCTCACCCTTTATGCGCGCCAAGCACTTCACCGACCTTGTTGGCGATCTGCTGCACGGAAAAGGGTTTGGGAATGAAGTGCATATATTCGATGTCGATCTCGTTGCGGAGCTGCTCCTCTGCATAGCCCGACATGAACAGGACCGGCAGTTGCGGCGCGATCTTGCGCAATTCGCGGGCCATGGCTGGGCCGTCCATCGTGGGCATCACCACGTCGCTCACCACCAGGTCGAAATCGCCGCCGCGTGCCTTTTCCAGCCCTTCTTCCCCGTCGCAGGCCGTGGTCACGACGTAGCCCTGCCGGGTCAGTGCGCGTTCGGCCACTGCGCGGACCATGTCTTCATCCTCCACCAGCAGGATGCGCCCGCCGCCGGACCAATTGGAAGAAACTTCCTTCTCCACCTTCACGGCGACCGGCTCGGTCGAATGATAGACCGGCAGGAATATAGTGAAACGGGCGCCACGCGGCCTGCCGCCCTCGCCCGGCACATTATCCGCGAAGATGAAACCGCCCGACTGCTTGACGATGCCATAGACGGTGGAAAGGCCGAGGCCCGTTCCCTTCCCCATCTCCTTGGTGGTGAAGAAGGGATCGAAAATCTTGGCCATATGCTCGGGCGGAATACCGCCGCCCGTATCTTCCACGATCAGCGCGGTGTAATCGCCCGAAGGAAGGATTTCGCTGCCCATACGGCGAATGTCGGAAGAGGCAACCCGGCGGGTGGCCATGGTCAGCCGCCCGGCCACATCGCCGCGCGACTGGATCGCATCGCGCGCATTCACGGCCAGATTGACGATCACCTGCTCCAATTGCTGCGGATCGGCCCGCACGGGGCCCAGATTGCGATCGTGATGGACCTTGAACTCAATCTTCTCGCCCATCAGCCGCTTCAGGAGCTGACTGACCTCGGCCACCACATCGGGCAATTGCAGCACTTGCGGGCGCAATGTCTGCTGGCGGGAGAAGGCCAGCAGCTGGCGGGTCAGGCTGGCGGCGCGGTTTGAATTAGCCTTGATCTGCTGAATGTCGTCATAATCGCTGTCGCCCGGTGTGTGGCGCAGCAGCATCAGGTCGCAATAGCCGATGATGGCGGTGAGCACATTGTTGAAATCATGTGCCACGCCGCCCGCCAACTGCCCCACGGCCTGCATCTTGGTGGCCTGCGCCACCTGCCGCTTCAGCCGGGTTTCCTCGGTCGTATCGGCAAGGCTCAGCAGCACGGCCGGTTCACCCAGCCCGCGCACCCCGGCGATGCCGAGCGAGACGGGCTCGTCCGGATTGCATTTGAGCCGCACGGCCATGTCCCCGCTGGAGGCTGAGCCCTGGGCATAGCGGCGCACGGCATCCACCAGCGCCGCCTTGTCTTCCTTCACCACCAGATCGGAGGGATAGGGGATCAGCGCGCGCCCTTCGATCCCGGCCGCGCGCATGAAGGCGGGGTTGGCGAACAGGAAATGCCCATCGCGATCCGTCATGGCCAGGCCAAGCGGCAATTGTTCGAGCAGGGCCTGCAATTGCGGCGTCCCGGTCTGCGCTTCCGCTCCCCAGACACCGCCAATGCCCACCCCCGCTTCCAGCAGGAGCATCAGCGAAGGCACTCTGTCCGGTGCGGCAGGTCCATCCTCGGGATCGGCCAGCGGGATATGGATCAGCGTCTGCGGGGTCCCCTTGCCCGCTTCCCGCGCGAAATAAATCCGCTCCCGCTCGTCACTGCGCAGTAGGGCGGCGAAATCCTGCCCTGCCAAAGTCGCGCGCGGATCGCCTGCGGCACGGGCGGCAAAGCCTTCGCTCACCGCGCGCACAATGCCATCGGGCCCGACCAGCGCAGCCTCGATCCCGGCGCTGCTCAGCACCCGGCCGAAGGGCCCGCCGATACGGCTGCCGATTTCGGCCAGTGGATCGCTGTGCGTCAGCGGCTCGAACCGCCAGACGAGGTAATCGTCGCCTCGCCCGGCCCGCGCGGCTCGCACCGTCCAGCGCTGGTCCTGCGCGTCGAACAGGTCCAGCACTGCCCAGCCATCGCGCCAGGCGGCCCGCGCAGTGCGGGTAAGCTGGTCCACCGCTTGCTCGCCCAGCGCCATGGCGGGCGGAGCATGGGCAGTGCCGAAAATGGCGGTGAATTCCGAATTGGCGCAGGTCAGCCGACTTGCCCGGTCCGTAATGGCGACGGCCACACCAGGCTGCTCGATTGCCGCGACCGTTACCGACCAGTCCGGCATAGTTCCGCTCGCCGCCTCGGGCGCGTTACGCCCACGCGCGAGCATCCAGACGAGCCCGCCCAGCACAGTCAGGCCGCCCATATAGGCGAGCATAACGGTCAATTGCCCGGTAACGGCCCAGATCAGAAGAGCGCTGGCCACCAGCGCGGCAGCCAGCAGCGCTGTTTCGTTCCATGACTTGCCGCCGGGCCGCCGCGGCGCGATGTCGGCGGCGCGGCTCATTCTGCCGGGGTTAGCCCACTGGACTCGTCACCCATTTCAGCGGGCGCGATGCCGTTGGCCAGGCGATGGCGGCGCTTGCGAGCCACCATGTTGCGCCAGATGAAGGAAGTGAGGACATAGCCGATCAGCGCTGAAACGCTGGCGATCACGAACAGGCCCAGCAGCAGAGCGGGCGCCGCGTCGGACAGCAGCCATTTCGTCCAGGCCCCCAGGGAGGCGCCATGTTCATACATACCCATGAAGGTCGCCATATCGGCATGGAAACCCAGCCACGAGCCGATATAGAGCGATGCCGCCAGAATGAACGGCGTCGTCGCCGGGTTGGACAGGAAGGTCATGCCCGCCGCCAGCGGAATATTCCCGCGGAAAGGCACGCACATCAAGGCCGCGCCCGCGATCTGTATGCCGGGAATCAACGCGAAAATGCCTACGAGCAGCCCAATTGCGACCCCGCGCGGTACGGAACGGCGCGTGAGCCGGAACAGCTCCGTCCGCCGCGCCAGCGGGCGAATAAGGCGGATTTCCTCAAGCTGTTCCCGGCTGGGAACCTGACGCTTGATCCAATCGGCCAGTGCGGTTTTAGAACGGGTGCCGGTCATCTGCCTTGCATATCGGTATCGCCGCCCAGTGCGGCAAGGACTATCCCTTACCAATAATGGACGAACGACGGGTGAACGGCCTTTCGCGCGCGAGCGGCCGAAGGGCAAGAACCAATTGGCCGAACGGCCCATTCGCTGTGACAGACGACGTTTGAGGGCAACGACCACGGCCGCCCCAAGGGCTACCCCTTGTCGCGCATCAACCGGGCCTTGTCCCGTTTCCAGTCGCGTTCCTTGATGGTGGCGCGCTTGTCATGGGTCTGCTTGCCCTTGGCCAGCGCCAGCTCCACTTTCGCCCGTCCGCGCGAGTTGAAATAGACCGACAGCGGCACCAGCGTCATGCCCTTGCGCTCCACCGCGCCGAGCAGCTTTTCAACTTCACGGGCGTGCAGCAGAAGCTTACGGGGCCGCTTGGGCTCGTGATTGAAGCGATTGCCGTGGCTGAATTCGGGCACATTGGCGTTGACCAGAAAGGCCTCGCCACCGCGGATCTCGGCATAGCTTTCCGCAATCGATCCTTCGCCGGAGCGCAGGCTCTTCACTTCAGTGCCGGTCAGCGCGATCCCGGCCTCATAGGTGTCCTCGATATGATAATCGAAGCGCGCGCGCCGGTTCTCGGCGACGATCTTCTTCTTGTCGAAGGTGGGGTGTTTAGGCCGTGCCATGGTGCGCGGCATGTAGGGACAACCGCAGGAAAGGGAAAGGGCATGCGTTGCATAACGTGGTTTTGCGCACTTGCTTTGAGCTGGCTCCCATAGCATCCGCCATTTTGAAAAAGGGGAGCAACTGAATGTTTAAGCGGGGCAAACTGGTGCGCGAGCGGCTGCTCGTGGGCCTTGGCGCAGCCATGTTCATGCTGGCAACGCCAGCTTTCGCGCGGGAAGCGCCGCCGGTGGAAGCCTATGGCGAACTTCCCGCCCTGGAACAGGTCGCTCTTTCCGCAAGCGGCGACAAATTCGCGGTTATCACCACCATCGAAGGCAAACGCCTGCTGCTGATCTTCGAGACGTCGATGAAGCTGCTGCGCAGGGCGGAAGTTGGGGACCTCAAGCTGCGCAGTCTCAACTGGATCGGCGACGAGGCTGTCCTCCTCATGACCAGCAGCACGGAAAAGCTGCCCTTCGGCTTCACAACGGATTCCTATGAAGCCTTCCGCGCCATCACCATACCGGCAGATCCCAAGGCTGCGATGGATATGGTGTTCACGGATTCCAAGCGCATCGTCCATTCCGTTTTCGGCAATTACGGTATCCGCAAAGTGGCCGGCGAATGGCGCGGCTATTTCGGGGGGATCGTCCTCGAAAAAGGCAGCACCGGTTATACGCTGGGCACAACCTCCCCTTCGCTGATCGAAGTGAACCTGCTGAAAAACGCCTCCCGCAAGAAGGCCGATGCCTCAACCGACGATTACTGGCGTGACTGGCTGGTCGATGCCGGTGGCAACGTGGCTGTACGGATGGACATGGATCGTTCCACGGGGGAATGGCGCCTTGCCGGTCCCGAAAGCAAGACCATCGCGCGGGGGAAGCAGCAGAACGGCAGGGCCGGACTGGTGGGGCTGGGCAAGGACGGCGCCACCGTGATCTTTTATGTCGAGGGGGAAGAAGGGGTGGACTGGTTCGAATTGCCGCTGACAGGCGAAGGCGAACCGGTAGAAGTATTCGCGGAAACGAATATCGACCGCACGTTCTTCGGCAGGAACACCGGCTCGATCATCGGCATGACGATCCAGGGCACACGCCCCGAAGCCGTGTTTTTCGATACGGAATGGAATGAGCGCGCCCAAAAGATCTCGCGGGCCTTCGCCAAGCTGGATTACGATATCGAGGACTGGAACGACGATTTCAGCCGTGTGCTGGTGCGCACCAGCGGCACCGGGGACAGCGGCAGCTGGTATATCGTCGACATCGATCGCCTCAGTGCGGAGCCCGTTGGCGTTGAACGCCCAGGTATCCCTTCCGAAGCTGTCGGCCCCGTGTCGGTCTTCACGTACAAGGCGCAGGATGGGCTGGAACTGGACGGCGTCCTTACCCTCCCCCCCGGTCGCGAGGCCAGGAACCTGCCGGTGATCATGCTGCCCCATGGCGGCCCCGCAGGGCATGACAGGCCCCAATTCGACTGGTGGGCGCAAGCCTTCGCATCGCGAGGCTATGCGGTTCTCCAACCCAATTTCCGCGGCTCGACCAATCGGGATGCCGATTTCCGGCGCGCGGGCCACGGCGAATGGGGACGCAAGATGCAAACCGACGTTTCCGACGGGCTTGCCGCACTCGTGGCGGCGGGGATTGCCGATCCCTCACGCGCCTGCATCATGGGCGCCAGTTATGGCGGCTATGCCGCGCTGGCGGGCGTCACGTTGCAGGACGGCATATATCGCTGCGCCGTGTCGGTGGCTGGCGTCTCGGACCTGAAGCTGATGTACAATACGGAATATCGCGAAGGCGGCCGCAGCGGCGTTTTGCGCACATCCCTCAAGGAACAACTGGGCCGGACCGCTGATCTGGATACTGTTTCTCCCCGCCGCTTCGCCGCCAATGCCTCAGCGCCGATCCTGCTGGTTCACGGCAAGGACGATACGGTTGTGGCCTTCGAACAGAGCGTAAAGATGGCAAACGCGCTGAAGGACGCGGGGAAACCCTACAAGTTCGTACAGCTGGCGGGGGAAGATCACTGGCTCTCCCGCTCGGAGACCCGCAGGCAGATGCTGGCCGAAGCACTGGCCTTCGTGGAGCAATATAATCCAGCGGACCAGGCAAAGCCCGAATAAGGGGCTCCAGCCTAACGCACATCATGGCGGGAGCGGCGTCGAAATGGTGCCGCTCCCCAAGAACTAACGCATCCGTCAGAACTTGTTGTCGCGCGGGAAGCCTGTTGGCGGCAGGCGACCGGCCGCGCCGCGCGCAACTTTCCACATGCGGATGTCCTTTTCCGTGCGGGTGCGGCCCGTTTCGCCGCCCATCGTCCAGCTAAGGCCTTCCTCCAGCTTGAACGTCACGGCGTCGGACATGCCGCCATCGCGATAGCGTTGCAGCTGCACGCCCTGCCCTCGGCCCATCACCGGCACTTCCTGCAAGTGGAACACGATCAGCTTGCGATTATCGCCCACCACGGCGACGTGGTCGTCTTCCTCGGCAATGGGGCGCACGACGCTGAGCTTCACCTTGTCCTTGACGTTCACCACCTGCCGCCCCTTACGGGTTTCCGCCAGAAGCTCGTCCATCTCGGCGGCGAAACCCTTGCCGTTCGTGGCGGCGAGCAGCAGCTTGCCCTTGGGCTTATAGGCCAGCGCGGCCACGATCCCGGCATCGGCCTCTATATCCACCATGGTGCGGATCGGTTCACCAAAGCCGCGCGCGCCAGGCAGCTTGTCGGCCCCAAGCGTGTAGAAACGGCCATTATCGGCAGCGATCAGCAATTTGTCGGTCGTCTGGCAATGGAGCGCGAAGGCAGGCCCATCGCCATCCTTGAACTTCCATTCCTGATCCAACGGCACATGCCCCTTGGCCGCGCGAATCCAGCCCTTGGCCGAAAGGATCACCGTCACCGGTTCCTTTTCGATCATGGCATCCATGGTGAATTCCACGGTGGGCGCGGCTTCCGCGATGGTGGTGCGACGGCGGCCCAGGGCGGTATTTTCCGCATATTCCTTGCGCAGCGCCCGCAAATCGCGGGTCAGGCGAGTACGCTGACGGTCGGGCGAACCGAGCAGCTTTTCCAGCTCCTCACGCTCGGCCAGCAGATCGGCAT
>MKUB01000209.1 GCA_001898545.1 Sphingomonadales bacterium 63-6
TGGCCAGCCGCTTTTCCAGATTAATTCCGCCCCGTTCCGTGCCGATACGAACAGCGCCGCGGCTGCTGTGCGGCGCGCAGAGGCTGCGCTTGCCCGTGCCCGCCTGCAGGAATCCCGCCTGGCGCCGCTGGTGAAGGCCGACGCGGTAAGCGGTCAGGATTATGACGATGCCGTTGCTACGCGCGATCAGGCAGCGGCCGATCTCGCGATGAGCCGTGCCGAACTGGCGCGCCGTCAGGTTGACCTTGGCTTTGCGACCGTGCGCTCGCCGATCAGCGGCCGTATCGACCAGGCGGTGTTTACCGAGGGCGCGCTGGCGAGCATGACCGGCGAACAGCCGCTCGCCACCGTCCAGCAGATCGACCGTGTTTATGTGGACGTGCGTCAGCCTGCGGCCCGTCTTGAAATGCTGCGCGAAGCGGCGCGGTCCGGAACCGCGGCCCAGGGCGCACCGGTGGAGATCATCACCAGCGACGGGCGCGTGCTGCCGGTCAGCGGCCGGTTGCTCTTTTCCGGCATCAGCGTGGACCCCGGCACCGGAGAAGTGGTGGCCCGGGTGGAGGTCCCCAATGCAGACCGCGCCTTGCTGCCGGGCATGTTCGTCCGTGCCCGCCTGCCCCGCCTGAATATCCCCGATGCGCTGACAGTGCCGGAGCAGGCCGTGCAGCGCGATCCCACGGGCAAGGCCAGCGTGAGCGTGGTCGACAAGGCCGGCAAGGTCGCGTCCCGCCCGATCCAGACCGGTGACACGCGTGACGGCAAGGTCATCGTAACCTCCGGCCTCAAGGCTGGCGATATGGTGATCGTGGAAGGGCAGGACCGCGTTCAGCCCGGCATGGTCGTGAAGGCACAACCCTGGCGCGGCGTCACGCCGACGCAGCGCTGAGGCCAGTCCATGCCCCGTTTTTTCATCGACCGGCCGGTTTTCGCCTGGGTTATCGCTATCGCCATCGTGCTGATCGGCGTGATCTCGATCCCGCAATTGCCCATCGAGCGCTATCCCAGCATCGCGCCGCCAAGCATCCAGATCACCGCGACCTATCCGGGCGCGACGCCGCAGACGATGAACGACAGCGTCGTCAGCCTGATCGAACGTGAGCTTTCTAGCGTCAAGAAGCTGCTGTATTTCGAAAGCTCGGTCGATACGTCCGGCCAGGCGACGATCACTGCCACCTTCCAGCCGGGAACCGACCCCGAACTGGCGCAGGTGGACGTGCAGAACCGGCTCAAGACCGCCGAGCCCCGCCTGCCGCAGGTTGTGCGTCAACTTGGCATCGTGGTTGAGGCGGCGGACCCCAACTTCCTCCAACTCGTCAACATCGAGTCGAAGAATGGCGACCTCGATGCGACGGCGCTCACCGATTATGCCGCGCGCTACGTCGTCGAGGATTTGAAGCGCGTGAACGGCGTGGGCCGTGTGCAACTCTTCGGCTCGGAACGGGCCATGCGCATTTGGGTGGACCCGGCGAAGCTCGTCGCCGTCAACCTTGCCATGAACGATGTGACCCAGGCGATTGCCTCGCAGAACGCGCTCATCGCTCCCGGCGCGCTCGGCAGCGAGCCGACCACGAATGGCCAGCGCGTAACCGTGCCTCTGCTCATCGATGGTCAGTTGCAGACGCCTGAGCAATTCCAGCAGATCGTGCTGCGCGCCAATTCCGACGGATCGAGCGTGAAGCTTGGCGATGTCGCTCGTGTCGAGCTTGGCTCGCAGGCCTTCTGGTTCAAGACGCGCTCCAACGGCAAGCCCGTGGCGCTCGTCGCCGTACAACTCGCCCCCGGCGCCAACGCCGTCGCCACCTCTGCCGCCGTCAAGGAACGGATGGCCGAGCTGGCCAAGGCGATGCCCCAGAACATCACCTACCGCATTCCCTTTGATACGGCGCCCTACGTCCAGATTTCCATCGAGAAGGTGGTGACGACGCTGCTCGAGGCCATGGTGCTCGTCTTCCTGGTGATGTTCCTCTTCCTCCAGAAGTTCCGCTATACGCTGATCCCGGCCATCGTCGCGCCAATCGCGCTGCTCGGCACCTTCTCCGTCATGCTGATCGCCGGTTTCTCCATCAATGTGCTGACCATGTTCGGCATGGTGCTGGCGATTGGCATCATCGTGGACGATGCGATCGTGGTGGTCGAGAATGTCGAGCGCATCATGGCCGAGGAAGGCCTCTCGCCGCTGGAAGCGACCCGCAAGGCCATGAGCGAGATCACGGGCGCCATCATCGGCATCACGCTCGTGCTCACGGCGGTGTTCATCCCGATGGCATTCTCGTCCGGCTCGGTGGGAGCGATCTATCGCCAATTCACCATTTCGATGGCCGTCTCGATCCTGTTCTCTGCCTTCCTGGCGCTCACGCTGACGCCCGCGCTTTGCGCAACCCTGCTGAAGCCGGTGCATGGCCACGAGCAGAAACGCGGCTTCTTCGGCTGGTTCGACCGCAAGTTCGACGCCATGGCCAATGGCTACCAGAATTGGGTCGCAAAGCTGCTCAAGCGGACAGGGCGGATGATGGCGGCCTTCGCGGTGGTGCTCGTGCTGCTTGGCGTGGGCTTCATGAATGTGCCTTCCGCCTTCCTGCCCGAGGAAGACCAGGGCTACTATCTGACCCTGTTCCAGATGCCGCCAGACGCCACGGCGGAGCGGACGATGGACGCCATCAACGTGCTTGAAAAGCACAGCGTCGGCCGCAAGGGCATCGCGGATATGGAAACGGTGCAAGGCTGGGGCTTCAGCGGTGCGGGTTCCAACGTGGGCATCGCCTTCACTATCCTCAGCCCCTGGGGCGAGCGGGAGGGCGCCACCGCCGCAGGCGAGGTGGCCGCCGCAAACCAGGCGACCTCCGTGGTGCGCGAGGGTATGATCATGAGCGTGATGCCGCCCTCCATCGATGGGCTCGGCACGACCAGCGGCTTCTCGCTGCGGCTGGAAGATCGGGCCGGCCATGGCAACGATGCATTGTTGGCCGCGCAGTTCCAACTGCTCGGACTGGCGGCGAAGAGCCCGGCACTGGTCGGCGTATATCCCGAGAACCTGCCGCCGGGCAGCAGCATCAAGCTGGAGATCGACCGGCAGAAGGCACAGGTGCTCGGCGTGCCATTCGAAGCCATCGCTGCGACTTTGAGCACGGCCATGGGCTCTGCTTACGTCAACGACTTCCCCAACAATGGCCGCATGCAGCAGGTGATCGTGCAGGCCGAGGCTTCGGCGCGGATGCATCTGGAGGATGTGCTCAAGCTCTATGTTCGCAACAGCGCGGGTCAATCGGTGCCGCTTACCGAGCTGGTTACGCCGCGTTGGGAGAGCAGCCCGCTGCAGTTGGTGCGTTATAACGGCTATCCCGCGATGCGCATTTCCGGGGCTGCTGCGCCCGGCCATTCCAGCGGCGAGGCGATGGCGGAGATGGAGCGCCTCGCGCAACAGCTGCCGCCCGGCTTCGCAGTGGAGTGGAGCGGGCAATCGCTTCAGGAGATATTGGCGGGTGACGAAGCGCTTGTTCTGATGGCACTGTCCATGCTGGTCGTGTTCCTGGTATTGGCGGCGCTCTATGAGAGCTGGGCCATTCCTCTCTCGGTGATGCTGGTGGTGCCGCTGGGCCTCATTGGCGCCGTGGCGGCGGTCATGCTGCGCGGCTTCCCCAATGACGTGTTCTTCAAGGTCGGCCTCATCACGCTGATCGGCCTTTCAGCCAAGAATGCGATCCTGATCGTCGAATTTGCGAAGACAGCAAAAGAAGCGGGTATGTCCACTATCGACGCGACGATCCATGCGGCACGGCTGCGTCTGCGCCCGATCCTGATGACCAGTCTCGCTTTCACCCTGGGTGTTGTGCCACTGATGATTGCCAGCGGCGCCAGCAAGGAAACGCAGCGGGCGATCGGCACGGGCGTTTTCGGCGGCATGATCAGCGCAACGGCGCTCGCCATCTTCTTCGTGCCGGTGTTCTTCGTGCTGGTGCTCGGGCTCGTGGAGCGCGTACAGCGTCGGCGCGGCAAGGCCGGGCCTGCCGCCCAGCCGGCGGTGGAGGCATGACTATGCGCAAGCTCTCGCTGATCGCCTTGTTGCTGACGGGCGCCTGCTCGATGAACCCGAAGCTGGATATGCCCGCCGCGCCCGTGGCTCAGACCTATCCCGACGCGGAGGCAACCGAGGCGGCAAGCGCGGCGGAAATCGACTGGCGCAGCATGTTCGGCGATCCGCGCTTGCAGCAGATCATCGCACTGGCGCTGGAAAACAACCGCGACCTGCGTATCGCGGCCTTGAATGTGGAAGCGGCGCGTTCGCAGTTCCGCGTGGCGCGGGGCGCCCAATGGCCGCAGCTGGACGCGACCGGCAATTATACCCGCCAGCGCATGTCCACCGCCACTGCCGGGGTCGGCGGTGTTCCGGGCGGTGCCGACGCCGCCAGCGGCATCGAGTTCGAGCAATATACGGCAAGCGCTGCGCTCACGAGTTTCGAGATCGATCTGTTCGGTCGGCTACGATCGCAGAGCCAGGCAGCTTTCGAGCGCTATCTGGCCTCTGACGACGGACGGCGAGCGGCGAGGATCGCACTGATTGGTTCGGTGGTAGACGCTTATCTCGAGGAGCAACTGGCGCAGGAGCAACTAGCGCTTACCGAGCAGACACTGACGGACTGGACCTCCGCGTTGGAGATTACGCGGAGCCGTCACGCGGCGCGGCAGGCCAGCGGAATGGATCTGGCGCAAGCCGAGGGGCAGGTGCGCCAGGCGGAGGCAGATCAG
>MKUB01000210.1 GCA_001898545.1 Sphingomonadales bacterium 63-6
GATCCGGGCGAGCCCTTCTGCTTCACTTATGGCGACGGCGTGGCCGATATCGACATCAGCGCGCTGGTGGCGTTCCACAAGAACCACGGCAAGCGCGCGACCATCACTTCCGTTTCCCCGCCGGGCCGCTTCGGCGCGCTGGCATTCGACCAGAACCGCGTCACCGGCTTCAAGGAGAAGCCCAATGGCGATGGCGGACGGATCAACGGCGGCTTCTTCGTGGCCGATCCTTCCGTGCTCGATCTGGTGGACGGGCCGCATGTGCCATGGGAATCGGAACCGCTGGAACGGCTGGCCAGCGCCGGGGAACTGATGGGCTATCGCCATGACGGTTTCTGGCAGCCGATGGATACGCTGCGCGACAAGCTGCATCTGGAAGATTTGTGGAACAGCGGGAGCGCACCGTGGAAACGCTGGTGAACTCCGCCTGGGCAGGCCGCCGGGTTTTCCTGACGGGGCATACCGGCTTCAAGGGCAGCTGGCTGGCGCTGTGGCTGCAGGCCATGGGCGCGCGGGTTACTGGCTTTTCTCTGCCCGCACCCACGCAGCCCAGCCTGTTCGACAAGGCGCGCGTGGCCGATATTGTCCACCATATCGAGGGCGACATTCGCGATGCCGCCGCGCTGTCGGCTGCCGTGGCGCAGGCCCGGCCCGAAGTGATCTTCCATCTGGCCGCCCAGCCGCTGGTGCGCCTGTCTTACGATGACCCGGCAGGCACTTATGCCACCAATGTGATGGGCACGGTAAACCTGCTGGAGGCCGCGCGGGCGACGCCCGGCGTCCGGGCCATCGTCTCCATCACCAGCGACAAATGCTATGAAAACCGCGAATGGCACTGGCCCTATCGCGAAGACGATCCAATGGGCGGGCACGACCCCTATTCCAGCAGCAAGGGCTGCTGCGAACTGGTGATTTCGGCATGGCGCCGGTCATTCTTCTCGAATGAAGGGCCCCTCCTCGCTTCGGGCCGTGCGGGCAATGTGATCGGCGGCGGGGACTGGGCGGCAGACCGCCTGATCCCTGACCTCGTCCGCGCTTTCGAGGCAGACGCCGCGCCGCTGATCCGCTCCCCCCATTCGGTCCGGCCCTGGCAGCATGTGCTGGAGGCCCTGCGCGGCTATATCATGCTGGCCGAGGGCCTGCTGGAGGGCGAGCGCGCCTTTGGCGAAGGCTGGAATTTCGGCCCGTCCGAGGAAGACGCTCAACCCGTGCGCTGGATCGTGGACCGTATGCAAGCCCGCTGGGGCGGCACTGTCCCGGCGGAATGCCAGAACGGCCTCCATCCGCATGAGGCCGGGCTGCTAAGACTCGATTGCTCCAAGGCGCGCAATCTGCTCGGCTGGAAGCCGGTGCTGCCACTGGAAGACGCGCTCGACTGGATCGTCGAATGGCACAAGGCAGTGGGCGGCGGTGCGGATGCGCGTGAGGTTACGCTGGAGCAGATAGGCCGTTACGCCCGGCTGAGTGCCATGGGCGGGAGGGTTGATGCGGCCCCGCAGAGGCTTGCCGTGGCCGGGGGCGTTTAGGCGGACGGTATCGGCCGCCCACCTATCTCGTCACTCCCGCGAAGGCGGGAGCCCAGTCCAACGGTTGCTGCTGGATTCCCGCCTTCGCGGGAATGACGAAGGTAGGAGAGAGACACCCCGCCCCACGCCGAATTACCCTCACACCCGCGCCAGCGTAATCATATTGCCCAGCTTGAGCCCGACCGATGCCCTGGGCGCCGGGAGGCGATCCAGCTTCACGCCAATCGCCCTGCCCGCTTCCTTCACCAGGAAATCGATCGGAAAATAATTGGTGCTGCGCGCCACCCTTGCCGAGGAATAGCCCACCCCCTCCAGCATCGCCGTGATCGAAGCAGGGCTGAACAATTGCGGATGCTGCAGGCAATATGGCGGCCATTTGGGCCCCAGTACCTTGCTGAGCAGCGATGCCTCATTATGCGTGACGATCATCAGCACCCCGCCGGGCCGCAGCTTGGCATGGATCTGCTCCAGCATGGCGGTGGGGTCCAGCAGATGGTCCAGCACATGGATCATCGCGGCAAGGCCGATGGAACCATCGGGAACCGGGGAAAGGTCCGTCATGTCGGCGAACACTCGGGCCGGGAACGGCATCACCGCTTGCGCCAGACTTTTGTGGACCACGCGATTGGGCTCGAACAGCCAGAATTCGTCAAAGCGCCCGTCCTGCGCCGCCTGAGCCGCGACATAGCCCACATCCGGGCCGATCTCCAGATAGCCGCCGCCGGGGACATCCGCCTTCCTCGCCGCCTCGAAATAGCCGCGCTGCGTGGCCTCCAGCGAAGCCGAAGGCACCATTTCCATGTTTGGCGCCAGTTCGGAATAGAGATCCGCCAATTGCTCGTCATGGAAGAAATGCGGCGCATAGAGCAGCCTGCAGGCTGTGCAGCGGCAATAGGAAAAGAACAGCTTGGAATCATGGAAGCCCGACCAGAACGGGCGCAGTTCTTCCGGCGAGAGAGTTTCCGCGGCAGGTTTGCTCACCACGCCACCAGAAACCTTCTTATGCCCGCAATTGGGGCACGAACGCTGCAGAAAATCCGACAAGTTCAAACCTCCCTGTTTCGGAAGCTGAGGCGGCTGTGCCAGAAATAGCTGCCGACGATCGCGATGGCGGTGAAGCCGATCTGCGCAATGGCCGGACGCGCTCCGCCCAGTTCCACCAGCAAGGGCAAAACCGCCCAATTCGCCGCGTAATTGATGACGTAAAAGCTGGAAAAGGTGGCGAATTCACGCAGGACATTGCCCTGTGTGCGGAACACGCCCAGCTTGTAGGTGACAAAGGCGAACAGCAGGCAAACCACCTGTGCGATGCCCAGCGCCTGCAAATAATGCTCGTGAAAATAGGGCACCAACCACACCAGCGCCGGATAGAAGGCCAGGCCGAGCGCGGTGTTCAGCCCTCCTGCAACCAGGAAACGGAAGGGCCGGTTGCCAAGGATGGCTGCCCTGCTCATTCGTCTTCCATCAGCTCGATCCGCATGTTCTCGCGCAGGACATCGCGCGGGAGGAAGGGCGAAAGGTCTTCCAAAGCGGGGGAGGTAATGCGGCCATCAGGATGGGACTTGGCGCCGAGCTTGGGCGCGAAAGATACATCCTCGTCCACGAACAGCTCGCACAGGACCGGTCCTTCCGTTGCCAGAGCGGCGGACACGGCGCCAGGCAGTTCATTGTGCGAACGGGCGCTGAAATAGGCGAAGCCGAAGGCATCGGCCAGCCGCGCGAATTCAGGGAAGGTCACATTGCTCTTGGGGCCGCCGCCGACTTCCACCCCGTTGAAGAAATTGCGGTGCGTCTGGAAGATCGAGACATAGCCCGAATTGTTGATGACGAAGACCTTCACCGGCAGGCCATAGCCCGCGATGGTCTGCATCTCCTGCAGGTTCATCATGATGCTGCCATCGCCAGCCAGCGCGACCACGCGGCGCGTGCCTCCAGTCGCCGCGCATATGCCGATGGCGGCGGGCAGGTCGTAGCCCATGGTGGCGCAGCCCGAATTGGTCCACAGCCGCTGGCCTTCGCGGATATGGGCCGTCTGGAACCCGATGACGCAGGCGCTGCCATTGCCGGTGACCACCACATCGTCATCCCCCAGTTGGCTGAACACTTCGTCCAGCGCCACATAGGGGTGCATCAGCTGCGAATGGGCATGATATTCGGGCAGGACGACCGGGAAACGCCGCAGCCGCTCGCGCGACCATTCCAGCCATTCCTTATGCGCTTCGCTGGGCCCTTCATAGGCGGCGGCCAGCAATTCGGGCAGAAGCTCCGCCAGATCGGCCACGATGGGCATGTCCGGCACGACGCTGGGCTTGCGCAGTTCCAGTGGATCGATGTCCACCCAGATCTTGAACGCCTCGCGCGCGAAGCTCTGCCAATTATAGCTCACCTGCCGGATATTGAGGCGGCTGCCGAGCACCAGTAGCAGATCGGCGCTCTGCGTCACCATGTTCCCGCCACGGTCGCCCACAGTGCCGGGCTTGCCGCAATTGAGCGGATGATCGGTCCACAGCGCATCATGCGCGTTCCAGCCTGTGACGACCGGAATACCGAGCTTCTCGATCAATTGGAGGAACAGCTCATGCGCGCCGCTCAGCCGCACACCTCCGCCCGCGAAGACGACGGGCCGCTTGGCAGAGGCCACCAGCGCAAGGATCGCCTCGGCAGAGGCAGGCAGGTCGCTCTGCTTCCACGGCTCGTCCAGTTCGGCCGGATCGAAGCCGGGCAGCAGATTGTCAGGATCGATCTTCGCTGCCTGCACATCCAGCGGAATATCCAGCCACACCGGGCCGGGCCGCCCGCTCTTCGCCAGATAGATCGCCTTTTCGAGGTGGTAGCGGATGGAGCGCGGGTCGGTGACCATCACTGCATATTTGGTGACCGGGCGGACAATCGGCTCAATATCCAACTCCTGGTCGCCATATTGGCGCAGCGGCAGGCCCGTGTGACGCACCGTGGTTTCCATCTTCACCTGGCCGGAAATCACCACCATGCCGATGGAATCGACATAGGCGCCATAGACGCCGGTGATCGCATTGGTCCCGCCGGGGCCCGATGTGACATTCACCACCGCCAGCGTGTTGGTCAGCCGGTAATAGGCCTCCGCCGCCATGGCGAGCGCCTGTTCGTGGTGAGTGAAAGTGGTCTTCAGGCCCGGATGCGTGCCCAGCGAATGGTTGAGATGCATCGCCCCGCCGCCGGTCAGCATGAAGACATCGGCAAT